>NZ_JBSFGS010000022.1:72977-163461 GCF_053596675.1 Kitasatospora sp. NPDC001664 | reverse complement strand
ATCTGGCGTTGACTTTTGGCACGCTGTTGAGTTCTCAAGGAACGGTGGCTTCCTTCGGTCCGCCTTCCAGCGGGCCCTCCGGGCGCTTCGTTCGTTTTTCCCAGCTTATCAGACGTTTTCCGCTCCGTTTCACCGGAGTTTCATCCATCTGACCTGCTTTTGTTCGCTGCTCTCGCGGCGACTCCGGAACTGTACGGGGATCGGCGCCCCACAAGCAAATCGCCCCCGCCCGGCGGACCGGGCGGGGGGCGAAGCGCGCTGCGCGTCAGCGGACCTCGGTGATCTCCGGGCCGCGGGCGAAGGGGTCGAGCGAGGCGTCCGCGAAGCGGGAGCTGGCGCCCTCGACAACGCCCGCGCCGCCGTCGGCGACCATCTGGGCGTCCTCGGGGAGCTTGAGGACGATCGGGTCGCGGGGGGCCATGGGGGTCTCGCCGCGGACCACGACGGTCTGCTGGAAGACCTGCTCCAGGACGCCCGCCATCTCGGGCTGGACCGCGGCCTGGCCGGAGATGACGCCGCGGAGGAACCAGCGCGGGCCGTCGCAGCCGACGAAGCGGACCAGCTGGACACCCTGGGTGCCGTCCGGGAGCTGGACCGGGACCTGGGCGCGGAGGTGCCAGCCCAGCGGGCCCTCCTCCTCCTCGACCAGACCGCCCTGCTGGGTGATGCCGGTGGCGATCTCCTCGCGGACCTCGCCCCAGATGCCCTCGGACTTGGGGGCGGCGAAGGCCTGCAGCTGGATGGCGCTGTTGCCCAGGACCAGGGTGGCGGCCACGATCGCGTCGCCGGCCACCTCCACCCGGAGCTCCATGCCCTCGACGCCGGGGATCAGCAGACCGCCGAGGTCCACCCGGCCGTCCTGCGGGGTCTCGAGCTCGGAGACGTCCCAGGGGCCCTCCGGGCGCGGGGCCGGCGGCAGGCCGACCCGGTCGGCGGGGTCGATGCTGTTCTCGCTCTCGGAGTCGGCGGAACCTTCGACGTCATCGGCCGTCTCGTCGGCGCTGATGGCGTCGTCGGCGAGCTGCTCGACAGCGTCCTCGCTCTTCTGGCGACGACGGAACACGGTCACTGTCCTTCCCGGTCCAAGACCGATGCGAATACCTGCTCGACTACTGCTCGGCTACTGCGCTGGCGCGGGCATGGTAACCCTGTCGTGACCTCCGGTCGACCCGAACCCGCCTTCTCCCCGGGACGAACCGGGCAGTTCGGCCACCTCGTGGAAGAGGGCCTTCTCGACCTGCTGGATGACCAGCTGGGCGATCCGGTCCCCCCGGCGGAACTTCACGGGCTCGCGCGGGTCCAGATTGACGACGATCACCTTGATCTCACCACGGTACCCGGCGTCGACCGTCCCCGGGGCGTTCACCAGGGCAACGCCGCACCGGGCCGCGAGGCCGGAGCGCGGGTGCACGAAGGCCGCGTAACCGTCGGGCAGGGCGATCGCCATGCCGGTGGGGAGCACGGCCCGCTCGCCCGGGGCCAGCTCGGCGTCCTCGGTGGTGCGCAGGTCGGCGCCGGCGTCGCCGGGGTGCTCGTACGCGGGCAGCGGGATCTCCGGGTCCAGCCGGGTGATCAGGACGTCTACCGGCGGGCGGGCGGTGGTGCTCACGGGTTCACCTCAAAGGCTCGGGCGCGTTTGAACAGGTCCGGGTCGTCCATGGCCTTCTTGATGTCCTCGGGACGACCGTGCGTGGTGAAGTGTTCCAGCTTCACCTGGATGAAGAGTGCCTGGGCGCGGATCGCGACCGGTCCGTCAGGTCCGCCGATCCGGCCCTCGGCGGCGCTGTAGATCTTGCGGCCGTGCACACCGGTGATCCGGGCGTGGATGTGCAGCTCCGAGTCGACGGGCACCGGGCGGACGAAGTCGCACTCCAGGCGGCCGGTGACGGCGGGGGCGTTCAGCAGCCAGTTGAGGGTGCCGATGGTCTCGTCCATGGCGGTCATCAGGACGCCGCCGTGGGCCAGGCCGGGGCCGCCCTGGTGGCTGGGGCGGACGGTGAAGCGGGCGGTGACCTCCAGGCCCTCCCCGGCCACCGCGTCGAGCTGGAGGCCCTGGGGGTGCTGCGGGCCGCAGCCGAAGCAGTGGTCGTAGTGCGAGCCGAGGTGGGTGCCGGGCGCCGGTGCCTGGGGGTGACGGGGCGGCAGCACGGCCTCGGCGGGCGGGGTGGTGGGCGGGAGCGCCGGTGGGGCGGGCGCCGCGGTGGGGGTGTCGGTGGAGGCGTTCACGCCCGCGACCCTACCGGCGGGTAGCTTCCGGTGCACGGGGTGTCCGGCGCCCGCCCGCACGGACGCCCGAGGTGCCCGGGCGGGCCTCCGGCGGGGCCCCCGGAGGCCGTGGGCGGCGTTGGCGCACCCACAATGGAGGCATGTACGACGAACGCCTCACCGTCCCGCGCAGCTGGTGGCTGCTGCCCGTCGCGCTCGGCCTCACGCTGGGCCTGATCATGATCCGGTTCGACGCCGTCGCGGCCCTGGTCGCGCTGGTGATCGGCCTGGTCCTCGGCGCGGCCGCGCTGAGCAGCTACGGCTCCGCCCGGATCCGGGTGGTGCAGGGCTCGCTGGTGGCGGGGCAGGCCCGGATCCCCGCCGAGGCGCTGGGCACCGCGCACGTGCTGAACCCCGCCGAGACGGTCGCCTGGCGGACCAGCAAGGCCGATCCGCGCGCCTTCATGCTGCTGCGCAGCTACGTCCCGACGGCCCTCCGGGTCGAGGTGACCGACCCGGCCGACCCGACGCCGTACGTCTACCTGTCCACCCGCTCGCCGCAGAAGCTGGCCGACGCCCTGGCCGACGCCCGCCGGGTCGGGCGCACCAAGTAGGCCCGAGCGGCGCAGGTCCGCGCCGGGCGGCCCCGGACACGGAGGAGGGACGGCTCCGCGTGGTGTCACGCGGGACCGTCCCTGTGTTCCGGTACTGCTGCCGCTCGGCCGGACGGACCGGCCGTGCGGTGGTGCGGGCGCGACCGCCGGAGCGGCCGCTGCTGCTGCCTCCGGCCTTGCTGCCCAAGGCCGGGCGGGGTGGTGTGCCGGGCCGGCGGTGACCGTCGGACCCGGGCCGTTCCCGCTCCGGCTCAGGCGCCGCAGTCCACGCAGATGGGCTGGCCGTTCTTCTCGCCGGCCAGCTGGCTGCGGTGGTGCACCAGGAAGCAGCTCATGCAGGTGAACTCGTCCGCCTGGCGCGGCAGCACCCGGACGGAGAGCTCCTCGTTGGACAGGTCGGCGCCGGGGAGCTCCAGGCCCTCGTTGGCGTCGAACTCGTCGACGTCCACCGAGCTGCCGGACTTCTCGTTCCGGCGAGCCTTGAGCTCCTCGATGCTGTCTTCGTTGACGTCGTCGTCAGTCTTGCGTGGGGTGTCGTAGTCCGTTGCCATTGTTCGCTCTCCCCCTCTGGGTGTGTGCGGGTATCTCCAGCGCACGTAACGCATGGGGGGCCGGTCTTGTGCCCGACCCGAGGCCGAGATTTTGCCTTACTTCAAGCCCCGTTACTCAATCGACACCCTCAAACGGCCCCCTGGGGCACGTCCTGAGGGGCCGTCAGGGGTTCACGCAGAGCTGCCACCGCCGGTGCGACAGGGCACTCGGATGGTCACGCTGAGCGACGGCCACCGAGGGGACAATTCGCCAACTTACCTGCAACGCCATGGATTTGACGCTACGTCGACAATTGTCCCCGCCGAACGGGCCGTCACCCTGCGGAGCCGATTCACCCTGATCGGTGATCACCAAGAGAGATCATCCGAACGGGTCGAGGGCGTTTGTGTGAGATCCGTCACAGTCTGAACTTTTCGGGCAAATCCCGAAGAATCCTCCTGCCCCGCGACTACTTCCGAGCGGCCGCGGCGGCCCTGCGCGCGAGCAGGGCGGCCTGCCGCTCGTCGAACTTGGTGGCCTGCGCGTCCAGCCCGTCCAGGAAGGCGCCGAGCTCCTGCTGGGCCAGCAGGCCCTCCGGGCCCAGGCCCCCGATCTCCATCACCTTGAGGTGGCGCAGCACCGGCTGCAGCACGTCGTCGTGGTGGATCCGCAGGTTGTAGACGCCGCCGATGGCGATCTGGGCCGCCGCGCGCTCGAAGCCCGGGATGCCGTGGCCGGGCATCCGGAAGTTGATCACCACGTCGGCGACGGCCCGCATGGCCTGGTCCGGGGCGATCTCCAGGGCGGCCTTGAGCAGGTTCCGGTAGAAGATCATGTGCAGGTTCTCGTCGTTCGCGATCTTCGCCAGCAGCTGGTCGGCGAGGGGCTCGCCGGCGCACTTGCCGGTGTTGCGGTGCGAGATCCGGGTGGCCAGCTCCTGGAAGGCCACGTAGGCCACCGAGTGCAGCATGCTGTGCGCGTTGTCGGACTCGAAGCCCTCCGACATGTGCGACATCCGGGCCCGCTCCAGCTCCACCGGGTCGACCGCACGCGTGGCCAGCAGGTAGTCACGGATGGCTATCCCGTGCCGGCCCTCCTCGGCCGTCCAGCGGTGGACCCAGGTGCCCCAGGCGCCCTCGCGGCCGAACATGGTGGCGATCTCGTGGTGGTAGCTGGGGAGGTTGTCCTCGGTCAGCAGGTTGACCACCAGGGAGACCCGGCCGAGCGGCGTCACCTGCGACTGGTCCAGCGACCAGGCCTCGCCGCCCAGCACGCCGTCGAAGTCCCGGCCCTGGCTCCACGGCACGAACTCGTGCGGCATCCACTCCTTGGCCACCTTCAGGTGCCGGTTGAGCTCCGTCTCCACGACCTCCTCGAGCGCCATGATCAGCCGCGCGTCGGTCCAGCCGGTGGTCGCGAGCGGGGCGGCGGTGGGGGCGGCGACGGTGCGCTGCACGGGTGCGATGGTCACGGTGCTCCTCGGGCGGGCAGGGACGACGGCGGTCGCGGTCGGGCCTGGGTGGCTGCGATCCACCTTACGGCTGCGTAGGTTACGACACCGTAAGTTCTCCCGGCGGCAAAAGACAAGCCGCCCCCGCCAGGGCATATGTCGGCTGACTTGCCTGGCGGAGGCGGCTGTTGGGCGATCGTGGACGTAACGGAATGCTCCGGACACGGAGCGACGCGGAGGCACCGGGGCGGCCGGTGGGGGCGGCTGCGGGGGCACGGGGACGGCGGGGCGGCGCGGGGACGCCCGGAGGTCAGACTCCCGGGATCCGGACCCGGATGGTGAGCCCGCCCCCGGGGCGCGCGGTGGCCTCGATGGCGCCTCCGTGCGCCCGGACCACCGAGCGGACGATGGACAGGCCCAGGCCGACCCCCTTGTCGCTCCTGGTCCGGTCCGCGCCCTTGACCCGGCGGAACGGCTCGAAGATGTGCTCCAGCTCGTAGCCGGGCACCACCGGCCCGGTGTTGCTGACCGTCAGCTCTCCCCCACCGCCCGGGGCGGGGGCGCTGGTGATCTCCACCCAGCCGCCGGGGGTGTTGTAGCGGATGCCGTTCTGCAGCAGGTTGAGCGCGATCCGCTCCAGCAGCACGCCGTTCCCGCCGACCACGGCGGGGTGCAGCTGGGAGCGCACCTCCACCTCGCGGCCGGCCGCCTCCGGCTTGGTCACCTCCACCGCCCGCTGGGCCACCTCGGACAGTTCGACCGGGCGGCGCTCGGTCAGCTCGTTGTCGCTGCGGGCGAGCAGCAGCAGGCCCTCGACCAGCTGCTCGCTGCGCTCGTTGGTGGCCAGCAGGGTCTTGCCGAGCTGCTGGAGGTCGGGCGAGGCCCCCGGATCGGAGAGCTGGACCTCCAGCAGGGTCCGGTTGATCGCCAGCGGGGTCCGCAGCTCGTGCGAGGCGTTGGCGACGAACCTGCGCTGGGAGTCGAAGGCCCGGTCGAGCCGCTCCAGCATCTCGTCGAAGGTGTCGGCGAGCTCCTTGAGCTCGTCGTCCGGGCCGTCCATGTCGATCCGGCGGTGCAGGTCCGACCCGACCACCTCGCGGGCGGTGCGGGTGATCCGGTTGAGCGGCTGGAGCACCCGGCCGGCCAGTGCGTAGCCGAGGATGAAGGCGATCACGGCCAGGCAGACCATGACGGTCAGCGACTTGCGCAGCAGGGTGGTGAGCGAGTCCGCGGACTCCTGCTGCTGGTACTCCCGGATCAGCTGGTTGAACGTGCCCTCGGTGGCCACCTGGCCGTTCGGCAGGGCGACCTGCACGTTCGGCCCGAGCCTGATGTACGGCAGCGAGGCGTCGTGGAAGGCCTGCTGGACGAAGTAGTACATGAGCAGCAACAGCAGCACGCCGGCCATCAGGAACATCCCGCCGTACAGCAGGGTGAGCCGGATCCGGATGGTCGGGCGCAGCTGGAGCCAGCCGAACAGTCCGCCGCCGCTCGCCGGCTCGGCCGGCGACGGGGCCGCTGCCACGGCCGGGGGTTGGGTCGGCTGCGGCGGTGCCGGGGTGCCTCCGGGCGCGCCGGAGGACCCGCCGGGCGAGGGCGGGGTGGTCATGGCTGTCCTCTCGGGTGCGGTCCGGGGCCGGGGCGGTCCGGGGCCGGTGGTGGGTGGGGCCGGTCGGGCTGACGCGGCGTCAGGTCGGCTGGCCCGGACTCAGATCCGGTAGCCGGAACCGGGCACGGTGACGATGACGGCCGGGTCGCCGAGCTTGCGGCGCAGCGTCATCACGGTCACCCGGACCACGTTGGTGAACGGGTCGGTGTGCTCGTCCCAAGCCTTCTCCAGCAGCTGCTCGGCCGAGACCACGGCGCCGCCGGCCCGCATCAGGACCTCCAGCACGGCGAACTCCTTGGGGGCCAGCTGGATCGGCCGCTCGTCCCGCAGCACCTCGCGGCGGCCCGGGTCCAGCGAGATCCCGGCCCGCTCCAGCACCGGCGGCAGCGGGACGGTGGCCCGGCGGCCGAGCGCCCTGACCCGGGCCACCAGCTCACTGAAGGCGAAGGGCTTGGGCAGGTAGTCGTCGGCGCCGATCTCCAGGCCCTCGACCCGGTCGCTGATGTCGCCGGAGGCGGTCAGCATGATCACCCGGGTGGCGAGGCCCTGCTCGACGATGCTGCGGCAGACGTCGTCGCCGTGCACCAGAGGCAGGTCGCGGTCGAGCACCACCACGTCGTAGTCGTTGACCGCGATGCGCTGGAGCGCGGCCTCCCCGTCGTAGACCACGTCGACGGCCATGGCCTCCCGGCGCAGACCGGTGGCCACTGCTTCGGCGAGCAGCTGCTCGTCCTCCACGACGAGAACCCGCACGGTGGTTGTCCCTTCTACGGCTTGGCTGCGGCCCACCGTGGCGGTGCCCGGGCAGGCCGTGGTGCGGCCGGGCGCGGACACCGGCGCGGACACCCACCGGCCTTGCGGCGGCGGGGCCGGGCACAGCGGTCCGACGGTGGCTCCATCCTGCCTGGTCGGGCGGTAAAGCAGCGATAAGACCGACCGGCAGTCGGGGGGTGGAAGAAGGAGCGGCGTTGGGGTGCGTGCCTCGGCGGCGCCGACGAGGAAGTCCATGCGGAGCATCGGCGACCGAGGAGAAGCCGGCGAGGTGCGCACCCCAACGCCGCGACGCCGCCCCCCGACTGCCGGTCGGTCTCGGCCAGGGCACGTCAGGTCGAACGGTTCCGTGTTCGGACTGTGACGCGGGCAACTTTCCGTCCCCGTCAGGTTTCCCGGCGGTGGTGGCGGGGAGTAGAGCTGCACACCCACGATCGCGCCGAACGCCGATCGTGGTCACCACCCGCCGTGCGTTCATCCGCACCGGTCCGGGTTTCGGAGTCACATAGGGCGGCCGCAGGCCGTTGACGCACCAGCCGGGGGAGCAGGGAGCCCGGCTGGGGCGTTCCCGTTGTCGCCGTCATCCGGATCGGGGAACGCCGGACCGTGCCCGTCCGACACCGTAAGGGGGCCCGAATGGACGCCTTCACCGCCGGGATCATCCAGCGCATAAGGAACGCCGAGGAAGACCTGCACCGCGCTCTCGCCTCCGGGGACGAGTTCCTCGCCGAGGTCGAGCAGTCCGAGCTGGACGACCTCCGCCGGCTCGCCGCCGAACACGGCGTCGACCCGGTGCAGGAGCTGCACCGCTCCGCCGCCTGACCCAGCGCCACCCGCACCGCCGCGCCACCCGCACAGACCGAGCCCTGGCACCCCCCGTGTGCCAGGGCTTCGTGCTGCCCGGGCACAACGGGTACGGGGTGCGGGAGCCGGGGGCGCGCGTGCGGCTGCGGCCCGTCAGGCGCCGAGCTCGGCCAGCCGGGCGGTGAGGCGCTCGAAGGTGGCCGGCGGCGCGGCCACCGTGAGCCCGTCGCCGGCCGGTTCGCCGGGGCGGCCGCCGGAGACCCCGCCCGCTTCGGCGACGATCAGCAGCCCGGCGGCCCGGTCCCAGGCGTGCAGGCCGCGCTCGTAGAAGGCGTCCAGCCGGCCCGCCGCCAGGTCGCACAGGTCGACCGCCGCGGCGCCGCCCCGGCGGATGTCCCGGACCTCCGGGAGCAGGCCGAGCAGCACCCGGGCCTGCTCCTCCCGGACGGCCCGCACGTAGTTGAAGCCGGTGGAGACCAGGGCCTGGCCCCAGGGCGGGGCCGGGCGGCAGCGGATCGGGGCGCCGTCCAGGTGGGCGCCGCGGCCGAGCACGGCGTGGAAGAGCTCCCCCCGGGCCGGGACGGCGACCACCCCGACCACGGCCCGCCCGTCCAGCTCGGCGGCCACGCTGACGCCCCAGGAGGGCAGCCCGTACAGGTAGTTGACGGTGCCGTCGAGCGGGTCGACCACCCAGCGCACCCCGCTGGTGCCGGGCCGGTCGGCGCCCTCCTCGCCGAGGTAGCCGTCCTGCGGGCGGCGGGTGCCGATCAGCTCCAGGACGAGCTTCTCGGAGGCGAGGTCCATCTCGGTCACCACGTCCACCGGGCTGCTCTTGGTGGCGGCCACCCCGAGGTCGGCCGGGCGGCCGTCGTGGAGCAGGGCGCCGGCCTTGGTGGCGGCCTCCAGTGCCACGTCGAGGAGTTCGTCGAGCAGGGCGGGATCGGGCACGGGGTTTCCTTCCGACGGTCCGTCAGGGTGACGCGGCGTCAGGACGACGCCGCGTCAGTTCGGCTCGGCGGCTCAGCGTTCGGCGGCGGCCGGACGCGGGGCGCGCGGGTTGGGGCAGCAGGCGACGGCGCACACGTCGTGGCTGGGGCCGAGCGCCCCGAGCGCACACCGTTCGGGGCGCTCCCCGCGTTCGGCGGCCGCGCGCTCCAGCACCAGCTCGCGCACGGCGGCGGTGAAGCGCGGGTCGGCGCCGACCGTGGCGGCCCGGGTGACCGGCAGGTCCAGCTCGGCGGCCTTGGCGGTGGCCTCGGTGTCGAGGTCGTACTTGACCTCCATGTGGTCGGAGACGAAGCCGATCGGCACCATCACGGCGGCCGGGGCACCGGCCTCCTTCAGGCCCTCCAGGTGGTCGCAGATGTCCGGCTCCAGCCACGGGACGTGCGGCGCGCCGCTGCGGCTCTGGTAGACCAGCTGCCACGGACGGCCCGTCACGCCCGTGCGCTCGGCGACGGCCTCGGCGACCAGCCGGGCCACCTCCAGGTGCTGGGCCACGTACGCGCCGCCGGGCTCGCCCCGGGCCGGGTCGTCGGGGGCGCCGGAGCCGTCGGCCATCGCGTCCGGGATGGAGTGCGTGGTGAAGGCGAGGTGGGCACCGTCGCGGGCCGCGGCGGGCAGCCCCTCCAGGGCGGCGAGGGTGGCGTCCACCATCGGCTCGACGAAGCCGGGGTGGTTGTAGAAGTGGCGCAGCTTGTCCACGCCCAGCCCGGTGACGCCCTCCGCCTCCAGGGCGGCCAGCGCGTCGGCCAGGTTCTCCCGGTACTGGCGGCAGCCGGAGTAGCCGGCGTAGGCGCTGGTGGCCAGCACCAGCACCCGGCGGTGGCCGTCGGCGGCCAGCTCGCGCAGGGTGTCGGTCAGGTAGGGCGCCCAGTTCCGGTTGCCCCAGTAGACCGGCAGGTCCAGGCCGTGGTCGGCGAAGTCCTTGCGGAGGGCGGCCAGCAGCTCCCGGTTCTGCTCGTTGATCGGGCTGACCCCGCCGAACAGGAAGTAGTGCTTGCCGACCTCGGCCAGCCGCTCCTTCGGGATGCCCCGGCCGCGGGTGACGTTCTCCAGGAAGGGGACCACGTCCTCGGGGGCCTCCGGGCCGCCGAAGGAGAGCAGCAGCAGGGCGTCGTACGGGGCCGGGCCGGAGCCGGGCGTGAGGGTGCGCGAGTCGGGCATGGCACCGATCCTGCCACCAAAGGGCCCGTTCCCCGGCGCAGGTCCACAGAACGGAAATATCGGTTGCCCAGGCTCGTAAGCTGTGTATGCGATCCGTGTTCCTTACCCCACCAGCGGAGCTCCCCCGTGCTGTCCAGCTACCGCCAGATCTTCGCCGCCCCCGGCACCCTGGCCTTCTCGTTCTCCGGATTCATAGCCCGGATGCCGATCTCGATGACCGGCATCGGCATCATCACCATGCTGTCCCAGCTGCGCGGCTCCTACGGGCTGGCCAGCGCGGTCTCGGCCGCCATGGCCGTCTCGGCCGCGGTGCTCGGCCCACAGGTCTCCCGGCTGGTCGACCGCTACGGACAGCGGCGGATCACCCTGCCCGCGACGGCGGTCACGGTCGCCGCGGCGGTGGTCCTGCTGCTGCTGGCCCGGGCCGGGGCGCCCAGCTGGACGCTCTTCCTGCCCGCGATCGGGATGGGCGTGATGCCCAGCGCCGGCTCGATGGTCCGGGCCCGCTGGGCCAACCTGTACAGCTCGACCCCGCCCAAGCTGCACACCGCGTACTCCTTCGAGGCGGTGGTGGACGAGATCTGCTTCATCATCGGCCCGATCCTCTCCGTCACGCTGGCCACCAGCGTCTTCCCGGAGGCCGGCGTGCTGCTGGCCGGGGTCTTCCTGCTGGTCGGCGTGCTGCTCTTCACCGCCCAGCGGCGGACCGAGCCGCCGGTGCGCACCGAGGAGCACCGGGCCGGGCGGTCGGCGATCTTCTCCAAGGGTCTCCAGGTGCTGGTGGCCACCTTCGTGGCGACCGGCGCGGTCTTCGGTTCGGTCGAGGTGGTCACCCTGGCCTACGCCGAGGCCGAGGGGCACAAGAGCCTGACCGGCGTGGTGCTGGCGATCTACGCGCTCGGCTCCTGCCTGGCCGGGGTGGTGTTCGGGACGCTGAAGCTCACCGGATCGATGGCCACCCGCTTCCTGGTCGGGGTCGCGCTGATGGCGGCCAGCATGGTGCCGCTGGTGGTGGTCGGCTCGCTGGTGCACGGCACCGCCGGGCTGGTCGCGATCAGCGCCGCGCTGTTCGTGGCCGGCATCTCCATCTCGCCGACCCTGATCACCGCGATGGCGCTGGTCGAGCGGCTGGTGCCGGCCACCCAGCTGACCGAGGGGATGACCTGGACCACCACCGGCCTGGCCCTGGGCGTGGCACTCGGCTCCTCGGCCGGCGGCCTGGTGGTGGACGCGGCCGGCGCCTCGGCCGGGTACTGGGTGCCGGTGGCCTCCGCCGCCTTCGGCGCGCTGGTCGCCCTCGGCGGCATCCGGCGGCTGCGCGCGGGGCTGCCCGCCCCCGAGGCGCAGCAGCCCGTGGCGGTCTGAGACCGCTCCCCTCCGAATGATCGTCGGCGTGCCCCGGACCCCTGTTTTCCGGGGCGCGCGGCGACTACGCTCCCCCTACCCACCGGTACGGAGCGGGCCGAGGCCCGGAGCGGAGGCACCCCCATGCCCCAGGCCACCTGGCGGAACTGGGCCGGAAACCAGAGCGCCCGGCCGAGCCGGACGGCGACGCCGCGCTCGGTCGAGGAACTGTCGGCCCTGATCGGCCACGCCGCCGAGCAGGGCCGGACGGTGAAGGCGGTCGGCTCCGGCCACTCCTTCACCGCGATCGCCTCCGCCGGGGACGGCCTGCTGATCCACCCCGACGGCCTGTCCGCGCTGCGCGGCATCGACCGCGAGGCCGGCACCGTCACCGTCGAGTCCGGCTTCCCGCTCTGGAAGCTCAACCGGACCCTGGAGGCGGCCGGCCTCTCCCTGACCAACATGGGCGACATCGAGGTGCAGACCGTCGCCGGGGCCACCAGCACCGGCACCCACGGCACCGGCCGCGACTCCGGCTCGCTGGCCGCGCAGCTGCGGGCGGTGGAGATCGTGCTGGCCGACGGCTCGGTGCAGCAGTGCTCGGCGCAGCAGAACGCCGAGCTGTACCAGGGCGCCCGGCTGGGCCTCGGCGCGCTCGGCGTGGTCAGCGCGCTGACCTTCGCGGTGGAGCCGCTCTTCCTGCTCACCGCGCACGAGCGGCCGATGGGCTTCGAGGAGGTGCTCGGCTCCTTCGAGGAGCTGGCCGCCGTCAACGAGCACTTCGAGTTCTACTGGTTCCCGCACACCGACCGCTGCTCGGTGAAGCGGAACAACCGCAGCCAGGGCCCGGCCGCCCCGCTGCCGCGCTTCAAGGCCTGGCTGGACGACGAGTTCCTCTCCAACACCGTCTGGGAGGGCGCCTGCCGGGTCGGCCGCCGCTTCCCCGGCTCGATCCCCACCATCGCCCAGCTGGCCAGCCGCGCCTGGTCCGAGCGGACCTTCACCGACGTCGCGTACAAGGTGTACACCAGCCCGCGCACGGTGCGTTTCACCGAGATGGAGTACGCCGTCCCGCGCGCGGCGGCCACCACCGTGCTGCGCGAGCTCAAGGCGCTGGTCGAGCGCTCCGACTGGAAGGTCAGCTTCCCGGTCGAGGTGCGGGTGGCACCCGCCGACGACCTCTGGCTCTCCACCGCCAACGGCCGGGACAGCGTCTACATAGCCGTCCACCTCTACCGGGGCACCCACGAGCAGGGCTACTTCACCGAGGTGGAGAAGCTGATGACCGCTCACCAGGGCCGCCCGCACTGGGGGAAGCTGCACACCCGCGACGCCGAGTACCTGGCCTCGGTCTATCCGCACTTCGGCGACTTCACCGCGCTGCGCGACAAGGTCGACCCGGGCCGGCTGTTCGCCAACGACTACCTGCGCCGGGTGCTCGGGGACTGACGGCCGGTCAGGGCGAGGGGCTCCCGGACGGCGGCTGCGCCGCGGGCTCGCCGGAAGGGGTCGTGCCCTGCGTCGGGGTCGGCGACGGGGTCGGGCTGGGGGTCGGGCTCGGCGTCGGCGTCGGGCTCGGGCTGCCGGAGGGGGAGGAAGAGGGCGAGGAGGACGGACTTCCCGAGGGCGTCCCGCTCGGCGTCCCGGACGGAGTCCCGGACGGGCCTCCGCTCGGCGTGGCCCCCGGCTGCTGCTTCTCCTCCGACGAGGTGTCAGGAGACGGCGGGGACTTCTCGACCGTGCCCCCGAAGGAGGTGCCCTGGCCCTGCTCGCCCTTGACGGTGGCCGCCACCGGCTGACCGGTGATCAGCTCGAAGGACACGATCGGCACCATCGCCAGCGCGAACACCAGCCCCGAGACCGCCAGGTACGTCCTCCAGGTCCAGCGCCGCTTGGCCCGCACCGTGGTCGGGTCGTTCCACTCCTCGGACAGCTCGGACACCTCGGTGACCTCGGGCAGCGGATCCCGCTTCGACCCCTGGGTGCGGTCCACGACCTGACGGAGTTGCTCCCCACCGCGCCGGAACCAGTGCTGGAGGACCGCGCTCCCCGTGGTGGCACCGATCGAGACCACCGCGGCGCCCAGGATGGTGCCGTAGACGCCCAGCTCGGAGGCGAGCAGCGCGCCGACGATCGTGGCCAGCGCGCTCGCGGCCACCTGGGCCACGCTCAGGTCGATCCGCCGTCGGCCGCCCTCCCCCTCCTTCTCCTCGGTGGTGGTCGCTTCGGTGCGCTGCTGGGGCATCAACATCCCTCGGTCGGTACGGCTGTTCATCCGGAAAAGTCCCTCCATCTTGCACAAAGGAGGACACAACGGGCGAAAATCTGGTTCTTGGCCGCCGATATATGTGAAGATGATCACCGCGCACTGACCGACCGTCGGCTATTGGAGTGCCCGCCCTTGAGATTCCCCTGAATCCGGGGAGACTTGAGCGGCGAGCCGCCCCTCTGGATGCCACGAATGGAGTACTGTTCGTGGAGCCTGAGCCTCGGTCATCAGTGTCGGCTGTCCAGCGGACGGCGGCCGGGGCCCCCGGGCGCGACGTCGACCGGCGACGTGGCAAACAGGCAACCGTGCCACAACGGTGCGTCAGGGCGGAAGCCCGACACGCCGAGTAACTCTGCAAGGTTGTGGCCAGTCGTGAGTGGGCAGGCCACACTCAGTACGGGAGCAGCGACGCAGGTGACGTCGGCAGGCACCACCCGGGAGGTAACCGTGCCCGAACTGCGCGTCGTGGCCGTCAGCAACGACGGCACACGGCTGGTGCTCAAGGCTGCCGACAGCACGGAGTACACCCTCCCCATCGACGAGCGGCTGCGCGCCGCCATCCGTGGTGACCGCCCGCGCCTCGGCCAGATCGAGATCGAGGTCGAGAGCCACCTGCGCCCGCGGGACATCCAGGCGCGGATACGAGCCGGTGCCTCCGCCGAGGAGGTCGCCCAGGCCGCCGGCATCTCCGTGGACCGGGTGCGCCGCTTCGAGGGTCCGGTGCTGGCCGAGCGCGCGTTCATGGCCGAGCGCGCCCGCAAGACCGCGATCCGCCGGCACGGCGAGACCACCGGCCCGCAGCTCGGCGAGGCCGTCGCCGAGCGCCTCGCGCTGCGCGGGGCGGAGAAGGACACCGAACGCTGGGACTCCTGGCGGCGCGACGACGGCACCTGGGAGGTCATCCTCTCCTACCGGGCCGACGGCGAGGGCCGCAGCGCCGGCTGGACGTACGACCCGCCGCGCCGGCTGGTGCAGCCGAACGACGACGAGGCACGGGCGCTGATCGGCGAGAACGTGGAGCGGGAGGAGGACTCCGTCTTCCCGTTCATCCCGCGGATCGCCCGGCTGCCCCAGGACCGTCCGTCCCGCCCGATGATCGAGCGGCCCTCGGCCGACCGGATCATGGCCCGGGAGGTGCGCGAGGTCCGGGAGGTCACCGCGGCGGCGGCCACCGCCGAGGTCCGCGACCCGCTGACCAGCCTGCTGGACGTGGTGCCCTCCTTCGTGCCCGCCATCGAACCGGTGGTGGCGGCCGAGGCCGAGCCGGATGAGGTCGAGGAGGCCGCTCCGGCGGCCAGCGTCGGCGCCGGTTCGGCGTACGCGGACATCCTGATGCCGCGGGCGGTCGCGCCGCACCGCGAGCGGCTGGTCGGCACCACCGACCGGCAGGCCGAGGCGGACGGGGTCCGGCCCGGTCGGCGGGCCACGGTGCCGAGCTGGGACGAGATCGTCTTCGGTTCGCGCCGCAAGAAGCAGGACTGACCGGCCGTCAGGCCGTGAGCGCGGGAGGCGGGGCCCCGAGGGGCCCCGCCTCCGCCGCGTTCCGGGGCCGGGCCGGCACCCGGTCGCGGCAGGGTCGGCCGTCTCAGGCGCCGGTCGCGGCCGGGTTGGCCGGGTCGGCCGACCACTCGCTCCAGGAGCCCGGGTAGAGCGCGGCCCCGTGGTGGCCGGCCACCGCGAGGGCCAGCAGCTCGTGCGCGGCGGTGACGCCGGAGCCGCAGTAGACCGCCACCCCGGAGGCCTCCTCGACGCCGAGTGCGCGGAACCGCACGGCCAGCTCGCCGGCGGGCAGGAAGCGGCCGTCGGCGGCCAGGTTCTCGGTGGTCGGGGCGGAGACCGCGCCGGGGATGTGCCCGGCCCGCGGGTCCACCGGCTCGACCTCGCCGCGGTAGCGCTCCCCCGCACGGGCGTCCAACAGCAGCCCGGTGCGGGCGAGTTCGGCCGCACCGCCGGCGTCCACGGTGGGCAGCGCGCCCGGCTCGGGCTTGAAGTCCCCGCCGCCGCCGGCCGGGGCCTCCGTGGTCAGCGGGCCGCCCGCCGCCGTCCAGGCGGCCAGACCGCCGTCGAGCACCCGGACGTCCCGGTGGCCGGCCCAGCGCAGCAGCCACCAGGCCCGGGCGGCCGAGGTGGCCGGCCCGGCGTCGTAGACCACCACGGGCCGGTCGGCCCGCACCCCGGCGCGGCGCAGTGCGGCACCGAACACCTCCGGGTCGGGCAGCGGGTGCCGCCCGGCGGCACCCGGCGGGGCGGCCAACTCCCGGTCCAGGTCCACGTAGTGGGCGCCGGGCAGGTGGCCGGCCGCGTACTCCTCGGCGCCGGGCGGGCCGCCCAGGGCCCAGCGGACGTCCAGCAGGGCGGGGGCGTCGGCGCCGCCGAGGGCGGCGGCCAGCTCCTCGACGTCGATCAGGGGGGAAGGGGTGCTCATGCGCGCCATTCTTCCTCCGAAACTCCCTCCTTTGTACGGTCTTTGCGCGGCTCGCCGGGGCATGTACACCACGAGTCCGCCTTCGCGGTGGAACCATTCCCCTGCGACCGGAGCACTCCGAGGAGGACCGCCATGACCGCGGTGAAGGCACGGCTTGCCCAGGGCACGCCCTGCTGGGTGAGCCTGATGACCGGCGATCCGGAGGGCGCGCAGGAGTTCTACCGCGCCCTGCTGGGTTGGGAGTTCGAGCCGGGGCCGACCCCGTTCGGCGGCTACGTGCGCGCCACCCTGGGCGGGGCCCGGGTGGCCGGGCTGGGCGTCACGCCGCCCGGCTCGGGGCACGGGGTGGAGTGGACGACGTACTTCGCGGTGGACCAGGCCGACGACGTGGCGCAGCGGATCCGGGAGTGCGGCGGCACCGTGGCGGTCGGCCCGGTGCAGGCCGAGCGGGCCGGGCGCGTCGCCATCGCGGCGGACGTGACGGGCGCGGTGTTCGGCCTCTGGCAGGGCGAGGAGCACACCGGCTGGGAGCTGGTCGGCGTGCCGGGTGCCCCGGCCCGGGTGGAGCTGCTGACCCCGGACCGGGAGGGCGCCGGGTACTTCTACGACGCGGTCTTCGGGGCCGGCCCGGAGCGGACCTTCCGGAGCGGGGAGGAGCTGCGGGACGGGCCGCCGCGCTGGCGGGTCCACTTCGGCGTCACCGACCCGGACCTGACGGCCGACCTGGCCGAGCGGCTGGGCGGGCGGGTGCTGGTCTCCCCGCACGACACCGGGCACGACCGGGTGGCCCGGCTGGCCGATCCGCAGGGCGCGCGCTTCTCGGTGATCGCGGTCTCCTGACGCAGGCTCAGGAGAGCGGCAAATCAGGCCTGTTGGGCGCCCGCCTCGCCGAACGGCAGCACGTCGGGCGAGAGCACCGAGGCACGGGCGGTGGCGGCGGTCAGCCTGCGCCGGTGGTGGCGGCGGCAGAGCACCTCGTAGCCGACCTCGGCCTCGCTCTTGGCGATGTCACCGACCACCACCTGGGCGCCCTCGACCACCATCACCCCGCCGACCGTGCGGGCGTTGTGGGTGGCCCGGGCTCCGCACCAGCAGAGCGCCTCGACCTGGAGCACCTCGACCCGGTCGGCCAGCTCGATCAGGCGCTGCGAGCCGGGGAAGAGCCGGGTGCGGAAGTCGGTGGTGATGCCGAAGGTGAAGACGTCGATGGAGAGTTCGTCCACCACCCGGGCCAGCTGGTCGACCTGCTCGGCGGTGTAGAAGTTGGCCTCGTCGCAGATCAGGTAGTCGACCTTGCCGCCGGCCGACAGCAGGTGCACCACGTGGGCGTGGAAGTCGAAGCCGTCGGTCACCTCCTTGGCCTCGGCGCGCAGGCCGAGCCGGCTGGAGATGGTGGAGGCGCCGGCCCGGTCGTGCCGGGAGAAGATGATGCCCCGTCGGCCCCGGGCGGCGTGGTTGTGGTCGAGTTGGAGCGCGAGCGTCGACTTGCCGCAGTCCATCGTGCCCGAGAAGAACACCAGGTCAGCCATGGGTGGAACGGGGGCCTTTCGGTCGTGAGAGCTGGGGTCGGTCAGCTGCGGACTTCGAGCAGCGGCACGATCTGCTCCACCGCCGTCATCGACCCGTGCAGGCCGATCATCGAGGACTCGCCGGGCTCGCGGCGCGAGGCGATCACCGCGACGTCGTCGCGGGCGGCCGCCACCACGTCGCCGATCCGGTGGTACACCCGGTCCTCGACCACCGGGCCGAACCAGCCGGCCGCGATCGCCTGGTCCCGGGTGGCCACCCAGAACCTGTCGCCCAGCACCTCGCTCCAGACCGTGAAGACGTCGCCGGCCGCCCCGGGCACCGCGTACACGTGCCGGGCCCGGCCCTCGCCGCCGAGCAGGGCGACGCCCGCGCCCAGCTCCCAGTCCTCGTCGAAGTCGATCCGGTCCTCGGGGGCGACGTCGATCATGCCGTGGTCGGCGGTGACGTACATCGCCGAGCGCGGCGGCAGCTGCTCGGCCAGCCGCTTGGCCAGCCGGTCCACCGCGAACAGCGCCATCCGCCACTCGCCCGAGTCCACCCCGTACCGGTGGCCGGTGCCGTCCAGCTCGCTGACGTAGGTGTAGACCAGCGCGCGGTCGTGCTCGGCCAGCCACTGGGCGGCCAGGTCCATCCGCTCCTCGCCGGTGGTGCGGCCGAGGAAGGTGCCGCCGGAGAGCGCCACCTGGGTGAGCGGGGTCTGGGCGAACAGCGGCGAGGAGACCTGTGCGGTGGCCACGCCCGCCTGGTGCACCCGCTCGAAGACGGTGGGGTGCGGCTGCCACTCGCGCGGCGGCACCGGGGGCTGCCAGCGCAGCTGGTTCATCAGCTGGTCGCGCCCCGGCACGGCCACCGTGTACCCGGCCAGCCCGTGCGCGCCGGGCGGCAGGCCGGTGCCGACCGAGGCCAGCGAGGTGGCGGTGGTGGACGGGAAGCCGGAGGTGACGGAGCGTCCGCCCGCCGCGATCAGCGCGTTCAGGAACGGCGCGTAGTCCGGGTTCCGCTTGATCAGCTCGTAGCCCAGGCCGTCCACCAGGAAGACGCAGACCCGGTCGGCGGGCTCCAGGCCGAGGCCGTCGGCGAAGCCGGCCAGGCCGAAGCCGGCCGCCACCGCGGGCAGCAGGTCGGAGAGCGCGCCGGTGCCGTAGCGCGGCACGGGGGCGTCGGAGGGGTCGAGGATCTCGAAGTCGTCGTACCCGAGGTGCGTGGTCATGAAGGTGCGTCAGCCCCGGTTGATGGTGGCCTCGGACAGCGCCCGGGCGAAGACCAGCGACTGCGCGACCGTCTCCGGACCGTCCCCGGCCTCGCTGACCCGCAGCGACAGGTCGTCGGCGGTGGCCGAACCGGTGTAGCCGTGGTCGGCCTCGCAGTTCGGGTCCGAGCAGCCGGCCGGCTCCAGGTCGATCCGCTGGACGGCGCCCCAGCCGATGGTCAGCACCACCTCGCGCGGCAGCGTGCCGGGGGTGTACGTCTCGGGGTTGGCCACCATCCGGGAGAGCACCACGGAGTTGATCCGGTCGATCCGGACGCACTCGGTGGAGGTGGTGGCGTACGGCACCGGGTTGGACCCGTCGGCGTTCTGCTCGTCGGTGTGGCTGACCACGAACCGGCTCGGCGTCAGCACCAGGACGGTCACGTGGCGGCGCACCTCGTTGGAGTCGAAGGTGGTCTCCTGGTGGACCAGGTAGGAGACGATCGGCTCGGAGCCCACCGCCGACTCCACGGCCTCCGACACCAGGGCCGGGTAGTAGCCGCTGCGCTCGATCGCCGACCGCAGGTCCTGGGTGGTGGTGGTACCGGTCTTCGCCATAGCTCCATCCTGGCATGTCCCGCCGACGTGGCGGTCGGCGCTGCGCCGGACTTCCGGCCTCTTCGCGTCCGGTGTCGGACACAACCTAGGAAGGTTACAGGGTGCTCATGGCGCGCGGCCCCAGATCGCTGCGGACCGGCAGCGGCGCGATCCGCACCCGGGCCGCCAGCACGGCCAGCCCGCGCGGTGCCACCACCACCGGGTCCAGGTCCACCGAGGCCACCTCCGGGAGGTCGTCCACCAGCCGGGAGACCCGCAGCAGCAGCTCCTCCAGGGCCCCGGTGTCCACCGGCTCGGCGCCCCGCCAGCCGAACAGCAGCGGGGCCGCCCGCACCTCGCGGACCAGCGCCGAGACGTCCTGGTCGGTGGCCGGGACCAGCCGGTGTGCGACGTCGCCGAGCAGCTGGGACGGGGCGCCGGCCAGGCCGAAGGAGAGGATCGCGCCGACCGCCGGGTCGACGGTGGCGCCGATCACGGTGTCCACCCCGCGCGGCGCGAGCCGCTGCACCACCAGCCGGGCCCTGGCCGCTCCGCCCAGCAGCGCGTCCAGCTCCCGGAAGGCGCGCCGCAGTCCGGGCTCCCCGGTGAGGTCCAGGCGGACGCTGCCCAGGTCGGCGCGGTGGCGCAGGTGCTCGGCGGTGGCCTTGAGCGCGACGGGGTAGCCGAGCGCGGCGGCCGCCCGCAGGGCGCTCTCCTCGTCGGGCGCGGGCAGCGCGGGGTGGACGTCGATGCCGTAGTGGCCGAGCAGCTCGGCGGCCTGCTCGTCGGAGAGGACGATCCGCGCGCCGCCGGGCTGGGTCCGGGCCGCCACCGCCGTCCTGGTCTGCAGGGCGGCCTCCACCAGGGCGCGGGCCCGGTCCTCGGCGATCCGGTCCAGCTCGGGGACCCGGGCGGTCTGCTCGGCCTCGGCGGTGCGGCGGCGCCAGTCGGCGTAGCGGGCCGCCTGGGCCAGCGCGTGCACGGCCCGCTCGGGTGCCGGGTAGGCCGGGATCCGGGCCGCCTTGAGCCGCTCGGGCAGGTCGGTCAGCGCCAGGTGGGCGAGCAGCAGCGGCTTGCCCAACTCCCTTGCCCTTCCGGCCACTTCGATCAGGGCGTCGGCGAACTCCGGCTCCTGGGCGCCGCGTTCGGTCGGTGGGCGGTGGGTGGCGATCGGCGGGATGGTCACCGCGATCACCGCGTCCACCGCCGGGTCGGCCAGCGCGGTGTCCAGCGCGATCCGGAAGTTCTCGCCGGTGGCGCCGGTGGTCAGGTCCACCGGGGTGCCGGGGCGCAGGCCGGCGCTCAGGCAGGCGTCGTGGGTGAGCAGTCCGAGCGAGTCCGAGTTGCCCACCACAGCGACGCGGTCCCCGGCCGGGAGCGGCTGGAAGGCCAGCAGCTCCCCGGTGTCGAACAGCTCGGTGATGGTCTCCACCCGGACCACCCCGGCCTGCTGGAACAGCGCGTCCACGGTCTCGTCCCGCAGCCCGCTGGAGGCCGGCTGCACGGCGTGGCCGGGCGGCAGGCTGCCGGTGTGCCGGGCCCCCTTGACCACCACCACCGGCTTGCTCGCGGCTAGGCGCCGGGCGATCCGGGTGAACTTCCGCGGGTTGCCGAAGGACTCCAGGTAGAGCAGCACCACCTCGGTCGCCGGATCGTCCTCCCAGTACTGCAGCCAGTCGTTGCCGGAGACGTCGGCACGGTTGCCGACCGAGGCGAAGGAGGAGATCCCCAGGCCCCGGCGGTGCGCGGTCTCCAGCAGCGCCACCCCGATCGCCCCGGACTGGCAGAACAGGCCGAACGGGCCCCGGCCGGGCAGCGCCGGGGAGAGCGAGGCGTTCAACGGCCGCTCGGGATCGGTGTTCACCAGGCCGAAGGCGTTCGGCCCGATCACCCGCATCCCGGCCGCCCGGGCCTGGCGCACCAAGGCCCGCTGGCGGTCCCGCCCCTCCGGACCGGTCTCCGCGTAGCCGGCGGTGACCACCACCAGGCCCTGCACGCCGTGCGCCCCGCACTCGGCGACGGCCTGCGGCACGGCGGGCGCCGGGACGGCGATCACCGCCAGGTCCACCGGGCCGGGGATCTCCAGCACCGAGCGGTGGCTGGGCACGCCGTCGATCGGGGTGCCCGGCTCCGCGTTCCGGTTCACCGCGAACAGCTCGCCCGCGAAGCCGCCGCCGCGCAGGTTGCGCAGCAGCGAGCGGCCGACCGACTGCGGCTGGCGGGAGACCCCGATCACCGCGACCGAACGGGGCGTCAGCAGCCGCTGCACCGAACGCGCCTCGGCCCGGTGCTCGCGGGCCCGCATCACCGCCAGCGCGGAGTCGGTGGGCTCCAGGTCGAACTCCAGGTGCACCACGCCGTCGGCGAAGGACCGGCGCTGGACGTAGCCCGCGTCGGTGAAGACCTTCACCATCTTCCGGTTCTCCGGCAGCACCTCGGCCTGGAAGCGGCGGATGCCGCGCTCCTGGGCCACGGCCGCGATGTGCTCCAGCAGCGCCGAGGCCACGCCGCGGCCCTGGTGGGCGTCCTGCACCAGGAAGGCCACCTCGGCGTCCGTCCCGGTGATGGAGGGGCGGCCGTCCGGGTCGATCCGGTCGTAGCGGACGGTGGCGATGAAGCGGTCCCGCACCACGACGGCCAGGCCGACCCGGTTGACGTAGTCGTGGTGGGTGAAGCGGCGGACGTCCTTGTCGGAGAGCCGGGGGTACGGCGCGAAGAACCGGAAGTACTTCGACTGGTCCGAGACCTGTTCGTAGAACTCCACCAGCCGGTCGGCGTCGGCCTCGGTGATCGGGCGGATCCGGGCCGTGCCGCCGTCGCGCAGCAGGACGTCGGCCTCCCAGTGCTGGGGGTAGCTGTGCTCGTCGCCGTGCGGCGCACCGTCTTCCACAGCGTCAGGTTAGACGCTCCCGGCCTCCACCGAGCAGGCCTCTCACCCCGGCGGCCCGGCGGGCCCCGCCTGCGCTTCCGGCTCGGCCCGGGCCCCTCCCCCGCCCTCCCCCCGGCTCCGCGCAGCGGCCCCCTCACCCCTTCGCCCCGGCGAGCCTGCCCGGCACCGCGGGTGGTCCCGGGCAGGCTGGGACTTTGGCCACCAAAGAGTCCCGCACCGGCGCGACCTCGCCGTTTGCATGCGACACTGGTCTAGACAACCCAGCTCCACCAGCACCACCTGAAAGGCACGTCACATGGCTGAGCGCCGCGTCACCATCGGTTGGGCCGAGGGCCTGCACGCCCGTCCCGCCTCCGTCTTCGTCCGGGCGGCGACCGCCGTGGGCGTGCCCGTCACCATCGCCAAGGAGGGCGGCAACCCGGTCAACGCCGCCTCCATGCTGGCGCTGCTGGGCCTCGGCGCCCAGGGCGGCGACCCGGTCGTCCTGGCCTCCGACGCCGAGGGCGCGGACGAGGCGCTGGACCGCCTGGCGAAGCTGGTCCAGGAGGGCCTGGACGAGCTCCCCGCCGCCTGACGCACCATCCGAAGGGGCGCGCCACCGGTCAGCCGGCGGCGCGCCCCTTCCGTGCGCCCGGACCTCAGAACACCGACCACCCCGTGGCCGTGGTCAGCGCGTCCAGCGCCGCCACGCCCAGCACCGAGTTCCCCGCCTGGTCCAGCCCCGGGCTCCACACGCAGACCGCCCCGCGCCCCGGCAGCACCGCCAGGATCCCGCCGCCGACCCCGCTCTTGCCGGGCAGCCCGACCCGGAAGGCGAACTCCCCCGCCGCGTCGTACGTGCCGCAGGTGAGCAGCACCGCGTTCACCCGCTTCGCCTCGCTCCGGCTCAGCAGCCGCGACCCGTCCGCCCGCACCCCGTGCCGGGCCAGGAACCGCCCCACCAGCGCCAGGTCCCGGCAGCTCGCGGTCATCGCACAGTGCGCGTAGTAGTGCGCCAGCACGCTCTCCACCGGGTTGCGCAGGTTCCCGTAGCTGGCGATGAAGTGCGCCAGCGCCGCGTTCCGGTGCCCGTGCCGGGCCTCCGAGGCGGCCACCGCGTCGTCCACCTCGATCGCCTCGTTGCCCGACTCCGCCCGCAGGAAGTCCCGCACCGCGCCGACCGCGTCCCCGGTCAGCTCCAGCAGACGGTCCGTCACCACCAGGGCGCCGGCGTTGATGAACGGGTTGCGCGGGATGCCCTGCTCCGTCTCCAGCTGCACCAGCGAGTTGAACGGATTGCCGGACGGCTCCCGGCCGACCCGCCGCCACAGCGCGTCGCCGTCCTCCCCGCCCTCGGCGAGGGCCAGCGCCAGGGTGAACAGCTTGGAGACGCTCTGCACCGAGAACGGCGTCTCCCAGTCCCCCGCGCCGTACACCTCACCGTCCACCGTCGCGATGGCCATGCCGAACGCCGTCGGGTCGACCGCCGCCAGGGCCGGGATGTAGTCGGCCGGCCGGCCGCGCTCGGGCGCGCTCAGCGCGGTCGCCATCGCCTGGTGCAAGAGCTGCTGGTAGTCCACCCGGCCATTGTGCGAGCACGCGTCCCACCAGTCGAAATGCCGTTCGCATTCGGACGGCCGCACCGCCTACGGTGCCGGGATGACCGCCACCGCCCCGCCACCCGCACCACTGCCCGCACCGCCGCTCGTCCCGCCCCGCGCCGCCCTCCGGGACACCCTCGGCGTGGGCATCGGGATCTTCCCGCTCGGGCTGGCCTTCGGCGTGCTGCTCACCCAGAGCGGCTACGCCTGGTGGTGGGCCCCGCTCTTCTCGGTGCTGATCTACGCCGGCTCGGTGGAGTTCCTGGCCATCGGCCTGCTGCTCGCCGTCACCCCGCTCGCCTCGCTCGCCATGACGACCTTCCTGGTCAACTTCCGGCACGTCTTCTACGGGCTCTCCTTCCCGCTGCACCGCGTCCGGGGCCGGCTCGGCAAGGCCTACAGCGTCTACTCGCTGACCGACGAGGCCTACGCCCTCACCGCCACCAAGCCGGCCGAGACGCTCTCCTCGGGCTACGTGCTCGGCATCCAGGCCCTCTGCCAGGCCTACTGGGTGACGGGCGGTCTGCTCGGCGCCCTGCTCGGCTCCGCCCTCCCGGCCGGCCTGGAAGGACTGGAGTTCACCCTCACCGCCCTGATCGCGGTCCTCGCCGTCGAGGGCTACCGCGCCACCCGCGACGTCCCCGGCCCGGTCCTCGGGCTGCTCTCCGCGCTGACCGCCCTGCTGATCGCCCCCGACCAACTGCTGGCCGTCGCCCTCGGCCTCTACGTCGCCGCCCTCGCCGTCCGCCACACCCTCAGGAGCCGCCGCCGTGCCCAGTGACCGCTACCTCCTGACCGGCCTCCTGGTGATGCTCGCCGTCACCCTCGCCCTCCGCGCCGCCCCCTTCCTCCTGCTCGGCCGCCTCCGCGACTCCCCCTTCCTCACCTACCTCTCCACCGCCATGCCCGCCGGCGTGATGGTCATCCTCGCCGTCTACACCCTCCACGGCACCACCGCCGCCACCGCCCTCCCCGCCACCGCCGGCCTGACCACCACGGTCGGACTCCAACTCTGGCGGCGCAGCGCCCTGCTGAGCGTCCTGGCGGGCACGGCGGTCTACATGACGGCGCTCCAGCTCGGCTAAGCAGACAAATCGCCTTTAGCAAATCCATCCGATCGGATGGTCCGAGCCGATTTCAGGAACGACGCACATCATCGGCCTCCACGCTGGGCGGCATGAACGACTTCGACCTCGAACGCCCCGAGCACGCCTACATGTTCGGCTTCCTTCAGGCGGACGGGCACCTCCGCCTGGAAAGCCGCAACAGGGGCCGCCTCACTGTGGAGATCTCCGCGCGCGATGCCCCACTCCTTGAGGAGTTCCAGCGGCTCTGCCCCTACTACAGCTCGATCAGGTACCGCACCCGCAGCACCAACTTCGCCGCCGAACACACCTCGGTCGTCTGGACGGTCTGCGCCCGCGAGTTCCGCGAGACGCTCCAGGCGCTCGGCCTACCTCCCGGCCGGAAGTCCGACACCATAGCTCCGCCCACGGTGCCACACTCCGAACGCGACTACCTGCGCGGCTTGGTGGACGCTGATGGCTCACTGGGCCGTACCGGGAGGGACCTGCCGTTCATCGGTCTCACCACCAAGAGCGATGTGATCGCCGCTCACTTCGGGGCGTACGCCGAGCGGATCACCGGCCTCCGACGCATCATCAACCGCAACTCCCGTGACGACATCTACAACATCTGCATCACGCGAGAGGATGCCGTCGCGATCACCGACGACCTCTACTACCCGGGTTGCCTGGCCCTGCCGAGGAAGCTCGAGTCGGCACATCAGGTGACGAGTTGGATCCGGCCTGCCAGTGTGCGGAAGATCAGTCGTCGCTCCTGGACCGACGAGGAGACCGAACTCCTCCTCGCCACAGCGGACCCGGCGGAGGCCGCCGTCCTGCTGAACCGCACGGTCCAGAGCTGCCAGATGCGCCGCTGGCGCGTCCAAGGACCGAAAAAGGCCAGGGTGCGCTTCCCGCGCCCCCTGGCCTGATCCGTCAACCCTTCACGCAGATGAGCTGCTTGAGCTGAGCCACCACCTCGACGAGGTCGCGCTGCTGGTCCATCACCTTCTCGATGGACTTGTAGGCGCCCGGGATCTCGTCCACCACGCCGCTGTCCTTGCGGCACTCGACGCCCTTGGTCTGGTCTGCCAGGTCCTGCGCGGTGAACTTCTTCTTCGCCGCCGTCCGGCTCATCTTCCGACCCGCGCCGTGCGAGGCCGAGTTGAACGCCGCCGCGTTGCCGAGGCCGCGGACGATGTACGAACTGGTGCCCATCGAGCCCGGGATGATCCCGTACTCTCCGCCGCCGGCCCGGATCGCGCCCTTGCGGGTGACCAGCAGGTCGACGCCGTCGTACTGCTCCTCCGCCACGTAGTTGTGGTGGCAGCTGATCTCCGGCTCGAACGCGACCTTGGCCTTCGGGAGCTCCCGCCGGACGACGTCCTTGAACAGGGCCATCATCAGCGCACGGTTGTACTTGGCGTACTCCTGCGCCCAGAACAGGTCCGAACGGTAGGCCGCCATCTGCGGGGTGTCCGAGATGAAGACCGCCAGGTCACGGTCGACCAGTCCCTGGTTGTGCGGAAGTCCACGGGCGACGCCCATGTGATGCTCCGCCAGCTCCTTGCCGATGTTCCGCGACCCGGAGTGCAGCGTCAGCCAGATCGACCCCTCGGTATCGAACAGCAGTTCGAGGTAGTGATTTCCGCTGCCGAGCGTCCCCATCTGCTGCATGGCCCGCTCACGCCGCCACTTCACCTCCGGAGCGACCCCGTCGAAGCGCTGCCAGAAGTCGTCCCAGCCCGCCGTGGCGAAGCCGTGGAGCTTGCCCGGATCGATCGGATCCGAGTGCAGCCCACGCCCCACCGGGATGGCCTGCTCGATCTTCGAGCGCAGCCGCGACAGGTCGTCGGGCAGGTCCTTCTTCGTGAGCGAGGTCTTCACCGCGCTCATCCCGCACCCGATGTCGACGCCGACCGCCGCCGGGCAGACCGCGCCCTTCATGGCGATGACGGACCCGACCGTGGCGCCCTTCCCGAGGTGCACGTCCGGCATCACGGCGAGGCCGTGCAGCCACGGGAGGGAGCTGATGTTGCGGAGCTGCTGCATCGCGGCTCCCTCGACCGTCGAGGGGTTGGTCCACATCCGGATCGGGACGCGGATGCCGGGTACTTCGGTGTACGACATGGTGAACGACCTCCACGGGTCGGCTGGTTCAAGCGTAAGGAGAACGAACTGCCACGCGAAGCTTCCGGCGTGGCTCGGGGAAGACCGAGAGGGCTCAGAGAGCCGCACAGGGGAAGTACGGCCTCGGGGAGCCAGTTCGTCGCTCGACCCGCATGGTGACCGCCTCCTCTCCCGTGCTCGATGGCCGCCCGTGTGGCGACGGGAGCAATCTAGCCACAGCCACCGACAGCGGCACAACGAAATAAAAGACGGCCCGGCGGAGCCGAAAGGGCTCCACCGGGCCGCGTGCCGACGGTGCGTCAGCTCACCACGGTGACCTCGCCGATCCCCAACTCCCGTACCGCGTCCGCGAACGCGGAGGCGTCGCCGACCAGCACGGTGACCAGCCGGTCCGGCGGGAAGGCGGCGACGACGGCCGAGGTGGCGGCGTCGGTGCCGAGGGCGGCGAGCTGCCGGTAGACCTCGGCCTGGTAGTCGTCGGGCAGGTACTGCTCGACCTGGTCGGCCAGGGTGGCGGCCACCGATCCGGCCGTCTCGAACTTGAGCGGGGCGACCCCGACCAGGAACTGCACGGCCTCGTCGCGCTCGGCGTCGGTGAGGCCCTCGGCGGCGAGGGTGCGCAGGATGGTCCAGGTGTCGGCCAGGGCGGGGGCGGTGGAGGCGGTGTCCACCGAGCCGCTGATGGCGAGCAGGGAGCGGCCGGTGCCGGCCGCGTTGGAGCGCAGCGGCTGGGCGAAGGCCCGCACGCCGTAGGTGTAGCCCTTCTCCTCGCGCAGGACGCGGTCCAGGCGGGAGGTGAGGGTGCCGCCGAGGCAGTAGGTGCCGAGGATCTGGGCGGCCCAGTCGGCGGAGTGGCGGTCGGGGCCGATCCGGCCGATGAGCAGCTGGGTCTGGACCGATCCGGGCCGGTCGACGATGACGACCCGTCCGGTGTCGTCGGCGGTGACGGCGGCGTGCGCGCTGGGCTCGACGGCGGTGCCGGTCCACTGGCCGAGGGTGGCCTCCAGCAGGGCGGGGAGGTCGATGCCGGTGAGGTCGCCGACCACGACCGCGGTGGCGGTGGAGGGGCGGACGTGCGCGGCGTAGAAGGCGTGGACGGCGGCCCGGGTGATGTTCTTGACCGTGTCGGCGGTGCCGCTGCGCGGGCGGGAGAGGCGGTCGGCCTCCTCGAAGAGCTCGGCGTAGAGGGCCTTGGCGGCGCGGCGGGCCGGGTTGGCCTGCTCGTGCTGGATCTCGTCGAGGCGGTTGGCGACCAGGCGCTCGATCTCGTCCTCGGGGAGGGCGGGGGCGCGCAGGGCGTCGGCGACCAGGCTGAGGCCGCGCTCCAGGCGGGAGGCGGGGACTTCGAGGGAGACCCGGATGCCGGGGTGGTCGGCGTGGGCGTCCAGGGTGGCGCCGGCCCGCTCGAGCTCGCCGGCGAACTGCTCGGCGGTGAGGGTGTCGGTGCCCTCGCTGAGGGCGCGGGCGAGGATGTTGGCGATGCCGTCGAGGCCGTCGGGTTCGGCGGCCAGCGGGGCGTCCAACTGGATCTCCACGGCGACCAGTTGCTGGCCGGGGCGGTGGCAGTCCAGCACCGTGAGGCCGTTGCCGAGGACGGACCGCTCGGGGGCCGGGAAGGCCCACGGGCTCGGGTCGCCGGCGGTCGGCTTGGGGTGGAAGGTCATGGTGGGGGTGGGGTCGGTCATGCCGCCGCCTCCTCGTCCTCGGTGTCGGCAGCATCGTCGGTGGTGGTGGGCTCGTACACCAGGACGGCCCGGTTGTCGGGCCGCAGGCGGGCGGCGGCCACGGCCTTGACCTCCTCGGCGGTGACGTCGAGGACCTTGCCGAGCGCCTCGTTGAGCAGCTTGGGGTCGCCGAACAGGACCGCGTAGCGGCAGAGTTCGTCGGCGCGGCCGGCCACGGTGGTGAGGCGGTCGAGCCATTCGCGCTCGATCTGGGCCTGGGCCCGCTCGAGCTCCTCGGCGGTGGGGCCCTCGGCGGCGAAGCGGGCGAGCTCCTCGTCGACGGCGGTCTCGATCTGGGCGATGGTGGCGTCGCCGGAGGTCTTGACGTCGAGCCAGCCGAGCGAGGGGGCGCCGGCCAGGCGGAGCAGGCCGAAGCCGGCCGAGACGGCGGTGCGGTCGCGGCGGACCAGCCGGTTGTAGAGCCGGCTGGACTCGCCGGAGCCGAGGATGGTGAGCGCCAGGTCGGCGGCGTCGGCCTCGCGGGTGCCGTCGTGCGGCAGGCGGTAGGCGGCCATCAGGGCGCGGGAGGGGACGTCCTCGCGGATAAGCTCGCGGACCTCGGCGCCGATCACCCCGGGCAGGGTGCCGTCGCGCAGGGGCTGCTTGCCGTCGTGGGCGGGGATGGTGCCGAAGTACTTCTCGACCCAGGCGATGGTCTGCTCGGGGTCGAGGTCGCCGACGATGGAGAGCACCGCGTTGTTGGGCGCGTAGTAGGTGCGGAAGAACGCGCGGGCGTCCTCCAGCGTGGCGGCGTCCAGGTCGGCCATGGAGCCGATCGGGGTGTGGTGGTACGGGTGGCCGTCCGGGAAGGAGAGCGCGGTGAGCTTCTCGAAGGCGGTGCCGTAGGGCACGTTGTCGTAGCGCTGGCGGCGCTCGTTCTTGACGACGTCGCGCTGGTTCTCCATCGAGGTGTCGTCGAGGGCGGCCAGCAGGGAGCCCATCCGGTCGGCCTCCAGCCAGAGCGCGAGCTCCAGTTGGTGGGCGGGCATGGTCTCGAAGTAGTTGGTGCGCTCGAAGCTGGTGGTGCCGTTGAGCGAGCCGCCGGCGCCCTGGACCAGTTCGAAGTGGCCGTTGTTGGAGACGTTGGCGGAGCCCTGGAACATCAGGTGCTCGAAGAGGTGGGCCAGGCCGGTGCGCCCCTTCACCTCGTGGCGGGAGCCGACGTCGTACCAGAGGCAGACGGCGGTCACCGGGGTGAGGTGGTCCTCGGAGAGCACCACGCGCAGGCCGTTGGCCAGGCGGTGCTCGGTGATGGCGAGTCCTCGGGTGGAGGCGGGGGCCGGGTTGGCCATGCTGGGTCCTTCCCGTCTTCGGTCGGTCGCGGCCGGACGGCTGGTCCGGGTGGCAGGGATGCCGTTCCTCATTCTGGTGCAACGCACGGCGCGTCCGGTTGTGCCCGCGCCAACGGTGCGTTCGCCACGGGCGGACGCGGCGTCAGGGGGGAGGGGGTTGACTGGGGCTGTCAGCCTTAGGGTTCACAATGGGGGGCGCCGTACCCCGGCGCCGAGCCCGGACGTTTACCGAAGTACCGTCAGAGACGCAAGGGAGCCAAGCCGCGATGGCCCGCCGCAGTTCGCCCACCCCGCCGCCCGGAGACTACGAGGAGCGCATCCTCGACGTGGACGTGGTGGACGAGATGCAGGGCTCCTTCCTGGAGTACGCCTACTCGGTCATCTACTCCCGCGCCCTGCCCGACGCGCGCGACGGCCTGAAGCCGGTGCACCGCCGGATCCTGTACCAGGCCAACGAGATGGGCCTGCGCCCGGACCGCGCGCACGTCAAGTGCGCCCGTGTGGTGGGCGAGGTGATGGGCCGTCTGCACCCGCACGGCGACGCCTCGATCTACGACTCCGTGGTCCGGATGGCGCAGCCGTTCTCGATGCGGCTGCCGCTGATCGACGGTCACGGGAACTTCGGTTCGCTGGGGAACGACGACCCGCCGGCCGCGATGCGGTACACCGAGTCGCGGCTGACGGCCGCCTCGATGGCGATGGTGGAGTCGATCCACGAGGACACCGTCGAGTTCGGGCCGAACTACGACGGCAGCGAGCAGGAGCCGACGGTCCTGCCGTCCGCGTTCCCGAACCTGCTGGTCAACGGCGCCACCGGCATCGCGGTCGGCATGGCGACCAACATGCCGCCGCACAACCTGGCGGAGGTGGTGGCCGCCGCCCGGCACCTGATCAAGCACCCGCAGGCGGACCTCGAGACGCTGATGCGCTTCGTGCCGGGCCCGGACCTGCCGACCGGCGGGCGGATCGTCGGCCTGTCGGGCATCCGGGACGCGTACGAGTCGGGCCGCGGCACCTTCAAGATCCGGGCGACGGTCTCGATCGAGGCGGTGACGGCCCGTCGCAAGGGCATCGTGGTCACCGAGCTGCCGTTCAGCGTCGGCCCGGAGAAGGTGATCGGCAAGATCAAGGACCTGGTCGGCGCCAAGAAGCTCCAGGGCATCGCCGACGTCAAGGACCTGACGGACCGTGAGCACGGTCTGCGCCTGGTCATCGAGGTGAAGAACGGTTTCGTTCCCGAGGCGCTGCTGGAGCAGCTCTACAAGCTGACGCCGATGGAGGAGACCTTCGGCATCAACAACGTGGCGCTGGTGGACGGCCAGCCGCTGACGCTGGGCCTGAAGGAGCTGCTGGAGGTCTACGTCGACCACCGGTTCACGGTGGTCCGGCGGCGCAGCGACTTCCGCCGCCGCAAGCGCCAGGAGCGGCTGCACCTGGTCGAGGGCCTGCTGGTCGCGCTGGTGGACATCGACGAGGTCATCGCGATCATCCGCTCCAGCGATAACGCGACGCAGGCGAAGGAGCGGCTGATCGAGCGCTTCTCGCTGTCGGAGACGCAGACCGCGTACATCCTGGACACCCCGCTGCGCCGCCTCACCCGCTTCGACCGGGTGGAGCTGGAGGACGAGCAGGCCAAGCTGCTGACGGAGATCGCGGAGCTGACCGAGATCCTGGACTCGGACAGCAAGCTGCGCAGTGTGGTCTCGGGCGAACTCGCGGCGGTGGCCAAGCAGTTCGGCACCGAGCGGCGCACCGTGCTGCTGGAGGCCGGGGCGGCCCCGGCCGCCTCGCTGGCGGTGCCGCTGGAGGTCGCGGACGATCCGTGCCGGGTGCTGCTGTCGGCGACGGGCCTGCTGGCCCGGACGGCGGACGGCGAGCCGGTGGAGTTCTCCGGGACGCGCTCCAAGCAGGACGTGGTGGTGTCGGCGGTGCCGGCCACCGCGCGGGCCGACGTCGGGGCGGTGACGACGGCCGGGCGGGTGCTGCGGCTGCCGGTGATCGACCTGCCGGCGCTGCCGCCCTCGCCGTCGTTCTCGCTGGCCGGGGGTGCGGCGGTGGGCGAGTTCCTCCGCCTGGACGACGGTGAGCGGGTGATCGCGCTGACCACGCTGGACGAGTCCTCGCCGGGTCTGGCGCTGGGCACGGTGCAGGGCGTGGTGAAGCGGGTGGTGCCCGAGTGGCCCGCCAACAAGGACGAGTTCGAGGTCATCGCGCTCAAGGACGGCGACGAGGTGGTCGGTGCGGTGGAGCTGCGCACCGGCGAGGAGGACCTGGTCTTCATGACCTCCGACGCCCAGCTGCTGCGCTACCCGGCCGGCCAGGTCCGCCCGCAGGGCCGCCCGGCGGGCGGCATGGCGGGCGTCAAGCTCGCCGACGGCGCCCGGGTGCTCTCCTTCACCGCGGTGGACCCGGCGGCGGACGCGGTGGTGGTCTCGGTGGCCGCCGCCTCGGGCACGCTCTCCGGTTCTGAGCACAGCAGTTGGAAGGTCACGCCCTTCGAGCTCTACCCGCGCAAGGGGCGCGCCACCGGCGGCGTCCGGGTGCAGCGCTTCCTCCGCGGCGAGGACGGCCTGGCCTTCGCCTGGGCCGGGCCGGCCCCGGCCCGTGCCTGCACCGCCAACGGCGCTCCGGTCGACCTCCCGGAGCGCGATCCGCGCCGCGACGGCTCGGGCACCCCGGTCACCGGCACCGTCGCCGCGGTGAGCGGGCCGACGGCCTAAGGGGTCGAGGGGGCCGACGGGCCGAGCGGGCCGACGGCCTGACGCGAACGGGAGGGCGGTACCGGATCACCGGTGCCGCCCTCCCGTCGTCGCCGCCGGGATCCGACGGAACAAGTTCGTACCCACTGCGGCCGGGGGGCGGGGAAGGGTAGCCTTACCGGCGTGAGCACTTGTGCGACGCTGTCCCGCGAACTGACCGAGCCGCTGTCCGCGACGGCGGCCACCGCGACGACCTGGCTGTTGGTGGAACAGGCCGGCCCCTGGGGCGCGAAGGCCCTGACGGAGAGCCACCTGGACCCGGCGGTCGGCCGGGCGCTGGACGCGGCGGCCGCGGGCACCGGGGTCCGGGTGGCACTGATCCGGCGGCCCGGCCGGCACGCGGACCGCCTGGGGACCGCCCGGCACGAGGTGGTCCTCGCGCACACCGCTCCGGGCCGCTCCTGGGTGCGCCGCACCGGCGTGGCCGATCCGGCGGAGCTGCTCGCCCTGGACTTCGCCGCCCTGGGGGCGGGCGAGCACGGCGGCTTCGGCACCGAGCACCGCGGCGACCCGCTGGCCCTGGTGTGCACCAACGGCCGCCGGGACCGGTGCTGCGCGCTGCTCGGCCGCCCGCTGGCGGCCGAGCTGGCCGCGGCCGGGCACGCGGAGGTGTGGGAGGTGACCCACCTGGGCGGGCACCGCTTCTCCCCCACCATGCTGGTGCTCCCGTTCGGCTACGCGTACGGGCGGCTGAGCCCCACGGCCGCCAAGGAGGTGCTGGCGGCCACCGCCGTCGGCCACGTGGTGCCGGAGTTCTCGCGCGGCCGCTCGTACTGGGACCGGCCGGGCCAGGCCGCCGAGCAGGCGGTGCGGCTGCTGACCGGCGAGAGCGCCGCCGACGCCCTGACGGTGGACCAGGAGCGGGACGGCGAGGGCTGGTGGGTGACGGTCCGTCACCAGGACGGCCGGACCTGGCGGGCCGAGGTGACGGCGGGGGTGAGCGAGCCGCCCCGGGCGGAGAGCTGCGGCAAGGCCGCGGCCACGCCGTCCCGGATGGACGTCACCTCGCTGACCGCCCTGGCCGACCTCGGCTGACACCCGTCTGCCCCCGTCCGACCCTCAGCCGGCCTTGGAGACGAACTCCGTGGTGTAGGTACGGGCCAGGTCGATCGACGCCTCCTTGCCCTGGACGTCCGGGTGGAAGGCGCCGAGCACCGCGAGCACCGTCTTCGGCCCCTCCGGCGGCATCACCCCGTCGGTGGTGAACATCGGCAGGGTGGCCTTGATCGCCGCCGCGTACTGCTCGGCGCCGCCCTGGGCGTAGTCGGCGGGCATCTTGGCGGCGATCTCCTCGGGGGTGTGGGTGTTCATCCACCTGAGGGTCTTCACGAAGGCGTTCGCCAGCTTCTGCACGGTCTCCTTGTTCTGCTGGACCCAGGCGGTGTTCATGTAGAGCGAGGAGGAGGGGTAGAGGCCGCCGAGGGCGGCGCGCGAGCCCTCGGGGGTGCGCATGTCGTAGAGCACGGTGCCGATCTGCTTGGCCAGGACGTTGGCCACGGTCGGGTCGGTGGTCATCCCGGCGTCGATCGAGCCCTGCTGCATGGCGGCGACGAAGGTCTGCCCGGCGCCGACCGCGATCGGGCTGAACTCGCTGACCGCGACGCCGTTCTTGACGGCCAGGTACTTGGTGAGGAAGTCGGTGGAGGAGCCGATGCTGGTGACGCCGAGCTTCCTGCCCTTGAAGTCGGCGCCGCTGCGGATCGCCCCGGCCTGCTTGGCCGAGACCACCTCGACCTCTCCGGGCGCCTGGGAGAACTGGACCACCGACTGCACCTCCTTGCCCTTGGCCTGGAGGTCGATGGTGTGGTCGTAGAAGCCGACGGCGCCCTGCACGTCCCCGGCGAGCAGGGCGGTGGTGGCGTTCACCCCGGCGGGCTCGGTGAGGAGTTCGACGTTGACCCCGGCCTCGGCGAAGTGGCCGAGCCGCTGGGTGAGCATGGCGGGCAGGTAGATCACCTTGTCCAGCCCGCCGACCATGATCTTGACCTTGGGGCCCTCGACCACCGGACCGGAGCCGGTGCTGTGCGAGGAGGAGGCCTCGTTGGCGCAGGCGGTGAGGGTGAGCAGCAGGGCGGCGGCGAGGAGAGCGGTTCTGCGCACGGGTGGGTGCCTTTCGACGAGGAGGTGAGGGGGCGTCAGCGGCCGTCGCCGGAGTCGGCCGGCTTCCAGCGGAAGAGCCGCTTCTCGGCGAAGGTGAGCAGCCCCTCGGTGAGCAGGGCGACCACGGCGAGGATGGTCATCGCCGCGTACACCCCGGCCGCGTTGAAGGTGCCCTGGGCGGCCGCGACCAGCAGGCCGAGGCCCTTGGTGGCGCCGATGTACTCGCCGACGATGGCGCCGATCAGGGCGAAGCCGAAGGAGACGTGCAGGCTGGTGAAGATCCAGCTGGTGGCGGCCGGGATGACCACCCGGAAGGTGACCTGGCGGTTGGAGGCGCCCAGGATGCGGGCGTTGGCGATCAGGTTGCGGTCCACCTCGCGGGCGCCCTGGAAGGCGTTGAAGAAGACCGGGAAGAAGACCAGCACCACGGCGGAGGCCACCTTGGAGGCCGGGCCGAGGCCGAACCAGATCAGGAAGATCGGGGCCAGCACGATCCTGGGGATCGCGTTGAGCACCTTGATGTAGGGGCCGAACACGTCCGCCAGGAAGCGGATCCGGCCGAGCGCGATGCCCAGCAGCACGCCGCCGACCACGCCTACCACCCAGCCGGTGAGGGCCTCGTAGAGGGTGTAGCCGATCTGCTCGCCGAGCGAGCCCTGTGCGGTGCCGTGGGTGGTCCACTGCCAGATCTGGGCCCAGATCCGGGACGGCTGGGAGAAGTTGAACGGGTCGACGACCCCGGTGCGGGCGGCCAGCTCCCAGAGGCCGAGGAAGCCCGCCAGCACGGCGGCGCGGGCCCCGGCGACGCCCAGGCGGCGCTGCCGGGCGGCCCGTTCGCGGGCCTCGGTGCGGGAGCCGGCGGCGGCCGGAGCGGCGGCGGAAGGGGTGAGGGTGTCAGGCTGCACGGTCGGCTCCTCGTTCGGCACCTCGTTCACGGGTGATCCGGACCTCCTCGCCGAGGGAGGCCCAGATCTCCCGGTACAGCTCGACGAAGCGGGGTTGCAGGCGGACGGCCTCGACGGTGCGCGGCCGGGGCAGGTCCACGGTGAAGACCTCCTTGACGGTGGCGGGGCCCGCCGTCATCACCACCACCCGGTCGGCGAGCGCGATCGCCTCGTCCAGGTCGTGGGTGACGAAGACCACCGAGGAGCCGGTGCCGGCCCACAGCTCCAGCAGCTGATCGGACATCAGCGCCCTGGTCTGCACGTCCAGGGCCGAGAACGGTTCGTCCATCAGCAGCACCCGCGGGTCGTTGACCAGGGTCTGGGCCAGCGCGACGCGCTTGCGCATGCCGCCGGAGAGCTGGTGCGGGTAGCGGTCCTCGAAGGCGGCCAGGCCGACCCGGGCCAGCCAGTCCCTGGCCCGCTCCTTCGCCTCGGCGGCGGGCACGCCCCGGAACCGGGGGCCGGCCGCGACGTTGGAGAGCACCGTCCGCCAGGGGAAGACGGCGTCCTGCTGGAAGACGAACCCGACCTCGGGGTCGATCCCGGTGACCGGGCGGCCGTGCACCAGCACCTCGCCCTCGGTGGGCTCCTCGAGCCCGCTGACCAGGGTCAGCGTGGTGGACTTGCCGCAGCCGGTCGGGCCGACCACGGCGACGAACTCGCCCGGGGCGACCGCCAGGTCGAGGCTGTGGACGGCGGTGTGCAGGGAGCCGGACGGGGTCCGGAAGCGTTTGGTGGCGCCGATCAGCTCGATCGCCGGCGGGGTACTGCTCATGGGTCTCTGGCCTCCACGGGTGGGTGGTGGTGCGGTGCTCCGGGAGGCTAGGAGCGGGCGGGCCGGGGCCGGGAGGCTTGCGGGCGTTGCGCGGGTTCTGCGCACAGGGGGCTGTTCTGCTCGTTCTGCTTCCGGATACTCGGCGGACGGGGGCTGACAGGACGCGAGGACGAACGTAGGGTGCCCGTCACCTGCGCCGTCCCGGAGAGAGGAGAGGAGCCCCGGATGAGACGTCCGCACTGGCCGCGCCGGGTCTTCGCCCAACTGCTGCTCGGCCAGACCGTGGTCACCCTCGGCGTGACGGCGCTGACCGCCGGGCTGCTGCTCGCCCCGGTCAGCCACGAGCTGGACCGGGACGCGATGGCCCGGGCGCTGTCCATCGCCCAGGCCACCGCCGCCGACGAGACCATCGCCCTGGCCGCCGCCGAGCGGGACTCCGCGACCGTCCAGCGCAACGCCGAGCAGATCCGCCTGGCCACCGACGCCAGCTTCGTGGTGGTCACCGACGCGGCCGGGCTGCGGCTCTCCCACACCGATCCGGCCCGGATCGGCCAGCGGGTCTCCACCGACCCGGAGCCCGCGCTGAACGGACGGAGCGTCACCGCCATCCAGCACGGCACCCTCGGACGCACCGCCCGGGGCAAGGTGCCGCTGCGGCTGGCCGACGGCCGGATCGTCGGCGAGGTCTCGGTCGGGATCAGCGACCGGTCGATCCGCCGTCAACTGCTCGGCATGACCGACGGGATCGCCCTCTGCGCCGGCACCGGCCTGGTGGCCGGGACGGTCGCCACCCTGCTGCTGGCCCGGCGGCTCAAGCGGCGCACCCACAACATCGCGGTGGCCGACATCTCCGCCCTGCTGATCGAGCGGGAGGCGATGCTGCACGGCATCCGCGAGGGCGTGGTGGCGCTGGACGCCCGCGGCCGGATCCGGCTGGCCAACGACGAGGCCCGCCGCCTGCTGGCCCTCCCCGAGGACTGCACCGGGCGCCCGGTGGACGAGGTGCTGCCGCCCGGCCGCCCCGCCGACGTGCTGGCCGGCCGGGTCACCGGGGCGGACCTGCCCGCCGTCCGGGGTCAGCAGGTGCTGCTGATGAACCGGATGGCCACCGCCGACGGCGGTGCCGTCACCACCCTCCGCGACCGCACCGAACTGGAGTCGCTGGTCCGCGAGTTGGACCACACCCGGAGCCTCACCGAGGCCCTCCGGGCCCAGGACCACGAGCACGCCAACCGGCTGCACACCCTGCTCGGCCTGCTGGAGCTCGGTCTGCACGACCAGGCCGCCCAGTACCTCTGCGAGGAGTCCGGCACCCAGGCGGCGGTGGCCGCCCGGATCGCCGGACAGGTCCAGGACCCGCACGTGGCCGCGCTGCTCGCGGGCAAGACCGCGGTCGCCGCCGAACGGGGCACCCGGCTGACGGTCACCCCGGACAGCCACCTGCCGGACGCGGCGGCCGACGCCCGGATGCTCGCCGCCGTTCTCGGCAACCTGCTCGACAACGCGCTGGAGTCCGCGGCCCGTTCGGTGGAGGTCTCCCTCCTCGCCGACGGGCCGCGCCTGCGCCTGACCGTCTCCGACGACGGCCCGGGCGTACCGCCCGACCTGCGCGAGCGGGTCTTCGAGGAGGGCTGGACCAGCAAACGGGCCCCCGCCCACCGCCCGCGCGGCCTCGGCCTCCCCCTGGTCCGCCGTCAGGTCGAGCGCGCGGGCGGCTCGGTGACCGTCGGACGGTCCGCCTCCGGCGGAGCGGAGTTCGCCGTCGACCTACCCGAGGCCCTGCTGACCGCCCCGCCCGCGGAGCGCATCCACCCGCTCCCCTCCACCCTCCCCCACCCCGCAGGAGCCCCCCGGTGATCGACGTGCTCGTGGTGGACGACGACTTCCGGGTGGCCCAGGTGCACGCCGCGTACGTCGCCAAGGTCCCCGGGTTCCGGGTCTCCGGGCAGGCCCACAGCGCCGCCGAGGCCGCCGCCGCGCTCCGCCGCACCCCGGCCGACCTGATCCTGCTGGACCATCACCTCCCGGACCGCACCGGCCTGGAGCTGATCCGCGACCTCCAGTCCGCCGGGATCGGCTGCGACGTGATGATGGTGACCGCCGCCCGCGACGTCTCCACGGTCCAGGCCGCGATGCGGCACGGCGCACTGCAGTACCTGGTCAAGCCGTTCACCTTCGCCGGACTGCGGGAGAAGCTCACCGCCTACGCCGAGCTGCGCCAGGCCCTCACCGGCCCGGCCGCCCGGGAGACCTGCCAGGCCGAGGTGGACCGGCTGTTCGCCACCCTCCGCACCGCCGCCCCCGCCGCGACCGCCCTCCCCAAGGGCCACTCCGCCCCCACCACCGACCTGGTGCTGGCCGCCCTGCGCCGCACCCCGGGCCCGCTCTCCGCCCAGGACGTCGCCGACCGCACCGGTCTCAGCCGCTCCACCGCCCAGCGCTACCTCAAGCAGCTCGAACGCGACGGCCGCCTGCGCCTCTCCCTGCGCTACGGCGACACCGGCCGCCCCGAACACCGCTACCTGCTGGCGGCCCCGCCCGCCCGCTGAGCCCGCCCGCGGTCCGCGAACCAGCAGGTCAGCGCGGTCGTGCCGAGCAGCACCGCCATCGCCCGCAGCAGCGCCGACTCGTAGGTGGCGTCGGTGACCGCCCGCACCGCCAGGTACGCGGCCACCAGCCCGGCCGCCCCGCCGACGAGCAGCCACGGCAGCGCGGCACCGGCCCGGCCGCCCAGCCCCTGACGGAGCGCCAGCACTCCGACCAGCCCCCCGGCCAGCGCGCCGAGCAGCGGGGTGCCGAAGGCCACGCTGTAGCGGAGGGCCAGCGCGGGCACCAGGAAGTAGGCCAGCGACCAGCGCAGCACCCCCTCCAGTGCCGCGGCCGTCTCCCCGCCGTCCGCTCCCGGCCACCGGTCGACCGCCCGGGTGGCCCCGAACACCCCCACCAGAGCGAGCAGCAGCGAGGGCCACCGCGCCCCCAGGTGCCCGAGGTTGTAGAGCAGCGCGGTGTCGTAGACCACCAGCACCAGCTGCCCCAGTGCCCACAGCCCGAGCGTGAACCCCAGCAGTCCGACCGCCCCGAGCCGCCGCTCCCCACCGGTCTCCCGCCGGGCCAGCGCGGTGACCACCAGCGGGGTGACCAGGCAGGAGGCCGCCCGCACCACCAGGTCCTGCCCGGTCCACGGGTTGTGCAGGTCCCGCTCGACCACGCAGAAGACCGCCGTGTAGGAGAGTGCGGCGGCCCACACCAGCGGCCGCGAGCCGAGCAGCCGGCGGTAGAGCCCCGGGCTGAGCAGCCGCAGCACCGTGCCGTAGGCGAACAGCACGAGGGGCAGCTCCAGGAAGGCCTGCACCCGGAGCACGGTGACCGCGAACAGTCCGGGCACCGGCAGCCGTTCGGCCAGCCACTCCACCACCGGGTTCCCCACCGGCTGGGCGAACCACCCCTCGGGCAGGTACCGGGTGACGTACGAGGGGTCGCCGTCGTGCACCCGCAGCAGGTAGGCGGCGCAGAGCAGTTGGTTGAGGAGGACCAGCGCGACCACCACGGTGAGGGCCGCCGCCGGGCCCGCGGTCCGTCCGGCGCGGGCCCGCTCCCGGCCGCGTACGACGCGGGGGACGGCGCGGACCGCGAAGCCGGTGGCGAAGGCGACCGCGCCGTCGACGAGCAGGGCGGTGGGCGTCATCCGGCCGACGGTACCGGCAGGAGGTGAGGGCCCCTCAGGCGGCCCCGGCGTCGGTCAGGCGGCCCCGGCGCCGGTCAGGGCGCGGACCTCCAACTCGGCGTAGCCGTCCGGGTCGGCGGGCTCGCGGGAGGTGACGGTGCCGAGCCAGCCGGCCAGGAAACCGACCGGGATGGCGACCAGGCCCGGGTTCTCCAGCGGGAACCAGTGGAAGTCCAGGTCCGGCAGGACGGACGTCCGGGAGCCGGAGACCACCGGGGAGAAGACCACCAGCAGCACCGCCGTGGTCAGCCCCGCGGCCACCGACCAGACCGCGCCGCGGGTGGTGAAGCGCCGCCAGAAGAGGCTGTAGAGCAGCGTCGGGAGGTTGGCCGAGGCGGCCACCGCGAAGGCCAGGCCGACCAGGAAGGCCACGTTCAGCCGCTGGGCGAAGAGGCTGAGCACGATCGCCAGCGCCCCGATCAGCACCGCCGCGCCCCGGGCCACCAGCACCTCCTGACGCGCCGTCACCTCGGCTCCGCCCCGGGCCCGGCGCCAGACCCCGAGGTAGAGGTCGTGCGCGAAGGCCGCGGAGGAGGCCAGCGTCAGCCCGGCCACCACGGCCAGGATGGTGGCGAAGGCGATGGCCGAGATCAGCGCGAAGAGCAGCAGCCCACCGGTGGAGGAGGCCCCTCCGCCGAGCACCTGGGCGAGCAGCGGGACGGCCGTGTTCCCCGCCGGGTTGTCGGCGCGGACGGCGGCGCTGCCGACCAGGGCGGCGGCGCCGAGGCCGAGCACGATGGCCATCAGGTAGAAGCCGCCGATCAGGCCGATCGCCCAGACCGTGGAGCGCCGGGCGGCCCGGGCGGTGGGCACGGTGTAGAAGCGCGAGAGGATGTGCGGGAGCCCGGCCGTGCCGAGCACCAGGGCCAGGCCGAGCGAGATCAGGTCGAGCCGGCTGGCCGTGGTGGCCCCGTACTTGAGGCCGGGCCGCAGGTACGCGGAGCCGGCGCCGCTGTGCTCGGCGGCGGAGCGCATCAGCCCGGCCAGGTCTCCCCGGAAGCGGATCAGCACCAGCACGGTGAGCAGCACCGAACCGGCCACCAGCAGCACGGCCTTGACGATCTGGATCCAGGTGGTGGCCTTCATCCCGCCCACCGTGACGTAGACGATCATCAGCCCGCCGACCGCGACGATCGCCCAGGTCTTGGCCGCCCCGCTGCCGGTGCCCAGCAGCAGCGCCACCAGACTGCCAGCCCCGACCATCTGGGCGACCAGGTAGAGCAGGGAGACCACCACGCTGGCGCTGCCCACGGCGGCCCGCACCGGGCGTCGGCGCAGCCGGACCGCCAGCACGTCGGCCAGGGTGTACCTCCCGGCGTTGCGCACCAGTTCGGCGACCAGCATCAGCACGGCCAGCCAGGCCACCAGGAAGCCGACGCTGTACAGCACCCCGTCGTAGCCGTAGAGCGCGATCAGGCCGGTGACGCCGAGGAAGGAGGCGGCGGAGAGGTAGTCCCCGGAGAGCGCGAAGCCGTTCTGCAGCGGGCTGAACTCGCGGCCACCGGTGTAGAACTCCTCGGCGGCCTGGCCGCGGCGTCCGGCCCAGAGGGTGATGCCGAGGGTGACCAGCACGATCACCGCGAACAGGCCGACCGCCAAGTGGTGCCGGGTGCCGGTCATCGGAGCTGGTCCTGGGTGTCCCAGCGCAGCTCCAGGGCGGCGGCGTCCCGGCGGGTGCGGGCGTGCCGCACGTAGAGCCAGGTGAGCAGGAAGGTCGAGCCGAACTGCAGCAGGCCGAGCAGCCAGGCCACGTTCACCGGCCCGGCCAGCTGACGCGCCATCAGGCCCGGTGCCGCGGCCTGGGCCACCAGGTAGAGCAGGTACCAGCCGAGGAAGGCGCCGGTGGCCGGGAAGACGAAGCCGCGGTAGCCGCGGCGGATCTGCTGGAAGGCCTCGCTCTCCTGGACCGCGAGGTACACCTCGGCCTGCGGTCGTGCCGCCCGTTCTCGTACCTGCTGCTGTGCCACGGGCTGCTCCACGATCGGCGTCGGCGCGCGGAGGCCGAACCCGGAGGCCGGTCCTCCGGTACGCCCGGATCGTTCAAGGATGGGATGGTCCGTCCCGTCTGCGCCGGGGCTTTGCAGATACGTTCACCCAAACAGGTGAGCCCCCGTCGGCTGACGGGGGCTCACTTCGCGTGCGGGGGCTCAGGCGTCGATGCGCGAGCGGTCCAGGGTGGCCGCCGAGTCGACGATGAACTCCTTGCGCGGGGCGACGTCGTTGCCCATCAGCAGGTCGAAGATCCTCTCGGCCTGCTCCAGGTCGCCCAGGTTGATCCGGCGCAGGGTGCGGTGGCGCGGGTCCATGGTGGTCTCCGCCAGCTGGTCCGCGTCCATCTCGCCGAGGCCCTTGTACCGCTGCACCGGCTCCTTCCAGCGCTGCCCCTTGCGCTGGAACTCCAGCAGGGTGGAGCGCAGTTCGGCGTCCGAGTAGGTGTAGTGGTACTTGTCCTGGCCGCGCTTGGGGCTGGTCAGCTCGATCCGGTGCAGCGGGGGCACGGCGGCGAACACCCGGCCCTGCTCGACCATCGGCCGCATGTAGCGCTGGAACAGCGTCAGCAGCAGGCAGCGGATGTGCGAACCGTCGACGTCGGCGTCGGCCATGAAGATGACCCGGCCGTAGCGGGCCTGGTCGATGTCGAAGGTGCGGCCCGAACCGGCCCCTATCACCTGGATGATCGAGGCGCACTCGGCGTTCTTCAGCATGTCCGAGACCGAGGCCTTCTGGACGTTGAGGATCTTGCCGCGGATCGGCAGCAGCGCCTGGAACTCGGAGTTGCGGGCCAGCTTGGCGGTGCCGAGCGCGGAGTCGCCCTCGACGATGAAGAGCTCGCTGCGCTCCACGTCGTCGCTGCGGCAGTCGGCCAGCTTGGCGGGCAGCGAGGAGGTCTCCAGCGCGGTCTTCCGGCGCTGCGCCTCCTTGTGCTGACGGGCCGCCACCCGGGTGCGGGCGGCGGCCGCGACCTTCTCCAGCACGGCGCGGGCCTGGAGCTTCTCGTCCTTCTTGGTGGAGGCCAGGAAGTTCTTCAACTCCTTGGCCACCACGGCCGCGACGATCCGGTTGGCCGCCGAGGTGCCGAGCACCTCCTTGGTCTGGCCCTCGAACTGCGGCTCGGCGAGGCGGACGGTGACCACCGCGGTCAGGCCCTCGGTGGCGTCGTCCTTGGTGACGTCGTCCTCGGCGACCCGGAGCACCTTGGCCGCGCGCAGCGCCTCGTTCAGCGTCTTGGCCAGCGAACGCTCGAAGCCGGTGACGTGGGTGCCGCCCTTGGGGGTGGCGATGATGTTGACGAAGGAGCGCAGGGTGGTGTCGTAGCCGGCGCCCCAGCGCAGCGCGATGTCCACCCCGAGCTGGCGGGTGACCTCGGTCGGGGTCATGTGGCCGAGCTCGTCCAGCACCGGGACGGTCTCCTTGAAGGAACCCTCGCCCTGCAGGCGCAGCACGTCGCAGACCGGCTTGTCCGGGGCGAGGTACTCGCAGAACTCACCGATGCCGCCGTCGTAGCGGAAGGTGTCCTGCTGGACCTTCTCGCTCTCCGTCAGGCGCTCGTCACGGACCAGGATGGTCAGGCCGGGCACCAGGAACGCGGTCTGCCGGGCCCGGGCGTGCAGGGTCTCCAGCGAGAGCTTCGCGTCCTTGAGGAAGATCTGCCGGTCGGCCCAGTAGCGGATCCGGGTGCCGGTGCGGCCGCGCGGGGCCTTCCCCTTCTTGGTCATCCCGCTGCCGGCCTCGAACGGCGCGTCCGGGCTGAGCTCGGTGAAGATGCCGGGGGTGCCGCGCCGGAAGCTGATCGCGTGCACGTGCCCGCCGCGGTCCACCTCGACGTCGAGCCGGGCCGACAGCGCGTTGACCACCGAGGCGCCGACGCCGTGCAGACCGCCGGAGGCCGCGTAGGAGCCGCCGCCGAACTTGCCGCCGGCGTGCAGCTTGGTCATCACGACCTCGACGCCGGAGAGCCCGGTCTTGGGCTCCACGTCGACCGGGATGCCGCGGCCGTTGTCCTTCACCTCGACCGAGCCGTCCTCGTGCAGGACCACCTCGATCCTGTCGCAGTGCCCGCCCAGGGCCTCGTCCACCGCGTTGTCGATGATCTCCCAGAGGCAGTGCATCAGACCGCGGCTGTCGGTGGAGCCGATGTACATGCCGGGGCGCTTGCGGACCGCCTCCAGCCCCTCCAGGACGAGCAGGTGCCGAGCGGTGTAGTTGGAACCGTCGTCTCCGGCCAGCAGGGCGGACGACGCGGTCGGTTCGGCGCTCACGCGGTGTGCACTCCTCAATGACGTTCTGACTCGTCTTACTTCGGCCCGCCGTCAGGCGGCCGACCCCCACAGTGTTCCCAATGCCTGAGACACATCGGGCCCGGCCTCCGCAGCTTGTACGCGCTGCGCGAACAAGAGCCGGCCCGTTTCCGGCGGCACCGGAACGCCATCTCCACCTGCCACCACGGCTCCTGTCGGACCGTCGGCCCCGGGGCAGGCGGCGGAGCAGCCGTTATGCAGGCTACCGGTGTCGTGGACGGGGCTTATGCTCCAACCCAGCAGAGGATTATGCTACGCGGACCTCGACCCCCGACCCGTTCGGGAGTTCGAGCCGAATGGCGAGTCCTGGAAGTCGACAGGCATGAACCGCCGACGGCCTGGGCACGTCCTCATCAACAACACAGCAGAATCCTCAGAGAAGAAAAGCCACGAGCGGGAACGTTTTCGGCCTGGTTGGATGTTGACCCTGGTACGACAGCTCGTCGAGCTAGAGAAGAGGCGACGTGACTACTGTTCTGACCCCTGCGAGCCCGCTCACCGCGGCTGACCGCTGCGACCGCTGCGGCGCCCAGGCCTACCTGCGCGTCGTACTCGCGAGCGGCGGAGAGCTGCTCTTCTGCGCCCACCACGGGCGGAAGTTCGAGCCGGAGCTGAAGAAGATCGCCGTCGAGATACACGACGAGACCGGTCGCCTCACCGAGACCAGCACCAGCGCCTCCGAAGACGAGCGCTGAGCCCAGGGGCCCGCACAGGCGGGCCCGGCTGGCTCACCGGCGGAGCCGGACGGCACCCCTCCTCCCGGAGGGTGGCCGTCCGGCTCCGCTGCGTTTCCCGGGCCGGCATCGAGTGATGTCCGACACTCCGTCAGCTCCCCGGCCCCCAGCGGCGTGGGCAGCGCCGGAGCGTGCCCGGGCAAGCACGGAGCGCGGCGGCGACGGGAGCACGTGGCGGCCCTGATCCGTCCCGGGTCCGACTCAGATCCTGGAGTGCACCGCGTCCGAGACGGCCGCGACCCGGGTGTAGACCCCGGGGTAGCGCGCATCCGCGCAGCCGGTGCCCCAGGAGACCAGCCCGACCAGTCGGCCCTGCACCACCAACGGCCCGCCGCTGTCGCCCTGGCAGGCGTCCTTGCCGCCCTTCTGCTCGCCGGCGCAGACCATCACCCGGGGGTCGTAGGAGCCGTCCCTGCCGTGCCGGTAGGCGTCCCCGCAGACCTGGTCGGAGACGATCGGCACGTCCACCGAGCGCAGGGTCCGGGAGTAGCTGCCGTTGCCCTGGGTGTCACCCCAGCCGAAGACGGTGGCCCGGGTGCCCGGAGCGTACGGGTCGGCCTCGCCCTGTCCCACCAGCTCGATCACCGGGCGGTCGCCCTGGTCCTCGGCCAGCGTGAGCACCGCCACGTCGTTGAGGTTGCGGGCGAAGTCGTACGAGGGGTGCACCCAGATCTCGCGCACCTCCACCTCGCGGCCGACGCCGGTGCGGCCCAGGTCGTCCCGGCCGACGACCACCCGCAGGCCCGGGCGGTTCACCCGCTGGCCGTTGGACTCGTCGTAGAAGCAGTGCGCGGCGGTGGCCACCTTGGTCGGCGAGATCAGCGCACCGCCGCAGAACTGACCCGACCGCGCGCTCCCGAACTGCTGACGGCTCGCCAGGGCGACCATCCAGGGCACCTGTTGGGTGCTCACGTTCTGACCGCCGACGATGCGGCGCTGCGCGTTCGCCGGGCCTGCCGCGCCCAGGGCGATCAGCGGGGCCGGCAGGGAGGCGAGCAGCGCCAGGGCGACGGCCCGGCGGTGACGGCGGCGGGTCGGCGGGGTCGGGCGGGCGTCCGTGATGGGCGGCACCGAGGTCTCCAAGATCGGTCGGCGGACAGCAACCGGCACAGCGTAGTGGAGCCGTCACCCACCGTGCGGGCGCCCGCGCCGGGTGTACCCGGACGGGCGACCTGACGCTCCCTCGGCTGACGCAGCGTCGCCCTGCGGACGCCAGGACACCGGGACCCCGGGACCCCGGGACGCCGGGACCGCGCAGCGCCGGGACGGCGGAACGCCGGAAGGCCCGGAGCGGTGGTGAACCGCTCCGGGCCTTCCGGCGTGTGTCCGTCCTGGGATCAGTCCAGGTAGTCGCGCAGGACCTGCGAACGCGACGGGTGGCGCAGCTTGGACATGGTCTTGGACTCGATCTGGCGGATGCGCTCGCGCGTCACGCCGTAGACCTTGCCGATCTCGTCCAGGGTCTTCGGCTGGCCGTCGGTGAGGCCGAAGCGCATCGAGACGACGCCCGCCTCACGCTCGCTGAGCGTGTCCAGGACGGAGTGCAGCTGCTCCTGGAGGAGGGTGAAGGAGACCGCGTCGGCCGGGACGACCGCCTCGGAGTCCTCGATCAGGTCGCCGAACTCGCTGTCGCCGTCCTCGCCGAGCGGGGTGTGCAGGGAGATCGGCTCGCGGCCGTACTTCTGGACCTCGATGACCTTCTCGGGGGTCATGTCGAGTTCCTTGGCCAGCTCCTCCGGGGTGGGCTCGCGGCCCAGGTCCTGGAGCATCTGGCGCTGGACGCGGGCCAGCTTGTTGATGACCTCGACCATGTGCACCGGGATGCGGATGGTGCGGGCCTGGTCGGCCATCGCGCGGGTGATGGCCTGACGGATCCACCAGGTCGCGTAGGTCGAGAACTTGTAGCCCTTGGTGTAGTCGAACTTCTCGACCGCACGGATCAGACCGAGGTTGCCCTCCTGGATCAGGTCCAGGAAGAGCATGCCGCGGCCGGTGTAGCGCTTGGCCAGCGAGACCACCAGGCGGAGGTTGGCCTCCAGCAGGTGGTTCTTGGCCCGGCGGCCGTCCTCGGCGATGATCTCCAGCTCGCGCTTGAGCTTCGGGGCGAGCTTGTCGGCGGCCGAGAGCTTGTCCTCGGCGAACAGGCCGGCCTCGATGCGCTTGGCGAGCTCGACCTCCTGCTCGGCGTTGAGCAGCGGGACCTTGCCGATCTGCTTCAGGTAGTCCTTCACCGGGTCCGCGGTGGCACCGGCGACGGCGACCTGCTGGGCCGGGGCGTCGTCCTCGTCGTCGTCGGAGAGCACGAAGCCCTGGTCCGACTCCTCCTCGGGGGTCTCCGGGCCGGCTTCCTTGTCACCGGGCAGGGCGACGTCCTCGAGCAGCTCCTCCTCGCCGAGCAGCTCCTCCTCGCCGTCCTTGGAGGTGGACTTGGTGGCGGCGGTCTTCTTGGCCGCCGTCTTCTTGGCGGGGGCGGCGGCCTTCTTGGCCACCGCCTTCTTGGCGGGGGCGGCAACCTTCTTGGCCACGGCCGCACGCACCTCGGTGCCCTCGCCGAAGCCCTCGACGGACTCGACCACGCGGACCTCGGGCACCACCGGGGCCGGCGCGGCCGGGGTGGCGGACGGCGCGATCCGCACCGGCGGCTTGGTCGGCGCCGACGGGGTGCGGGTGGTGACCGTCTTGGCGGCGGTGCGCTTGGCGGCGCTCTTGGTCGCGGTCGCCTTGCGCTTCGCGGCGGACGGCTCCGCCGCGCTGACCATGAGGTCCACACCCTCCTCAATCAGGACCTGATTGAGGCTGCGCATGACGTTCTTCCACTTGGTGACCGGGATCTGGTCCGCCTCGAAAGCCTGACGCACGTCGTCACCGGCGATCTGCCCCTGGGCCTTGCCCCGCTCGATGAGCGCCAGCAGAGCCGCGGACTCGGCGATCTCGGGGGGGAGCGAACGGGATGTGCTGGCCGACACGAACAACCTCTCGGACGATGAGTGAACTCGACACCAGTACCGGCCGCCGAGCCGACGGGAGCGGCCACGCGGAAGGCGCGCGGACCCGGTTCCGACCGGCTCGGGCTTGGGGACTGGGGTGTGCAGGACGGCAGCGGCGCCGCAGACCAACACAGCATTCTGACACGGTGGTGGTATTCCGGAGCCGCTTCCGCTCCGTACACATCGCCGCCGCTCCTCAAGTGTTACGCATGCCCTTGGTGGCGCCCGTCACACCGGGGCCCCGGGAGGGGCCGGTGCGGGGGTGCCGGGAGGTCCCGGGACGGCCATGGCCCCCCAGTCGCAGGGGAGAGCGACTGAAGGGCCATTGGGTACCGACGGATTTCCGTGCTCGGATCGTTGTCTTCCGGATGTCCTACGCATGTCTTCCGCGTGCGGATCCGTCTTCCGTGCGGATCGCTGCCGTCCGCGCGGGCCGGTGCTCGCGCCGGGTCAGTGCTCGCGCGGGGTCAGTGCTCGCGCGGGGCCGGGACGGAGTGCTCCACCTCGGGGTGGACGGTGAGCAGGGCGCGGACGGCGGCCTCGGCGGCGGTGCCGTCGCCGGTGCCGAGGGCGTCGACCAGGCGGGCGTGCAGGCTGACCGCCGAGTCGGACGGCCGCTCGCAGGAGGTGGCCGGGCCACCGGAGACCTGGAGGGCGCAGCCGACGATGCCGGAGAGGTGCTCCAGCATGCGGTTCCCCGCCATCTGCAGGACCAGCGCGTGCAGCTCGATGTCGGCACGGCCGTAGCTGACCATGTCGCCCTGGGCCGCGGCGTGGCCCATCACCTCGGCCAGCTCGGTGAGGCGCTGCTGGACGTCCTCGCGACCGTGGCCGGCCGCGAGCCGGGCCGCCAGCGGCTCGATCGCCCAGCGCAGCTCGAAGAGCTCGCGGCGCTGCTCGTCGCGCTGCGGGCCGAAGGCGCGCCACTCGATGATGTCCGGGTCCAGCAGGTTCCAGTCGCCGACCGGGCGGACCCGGGTGCCGACGTTCGGCCGGGCGCTGACCAGGCCCTTGGCCTCCAGCACCCGCAGGGACTCGCGGACGACGGTGCGGGAGACCTCGAACCGCTGGCCGATCTCCTCCGGCACCAGCGGGCGGTCGGCGCCCAGGTCACCGGAGACGATCATCTGACCGAGCTGCTGGACCAGCTGGCCGTGCAGGCCGCGGCCCCGGCTGCTGGTGGTCTTGCGGCCGACCCGCAGGTCGACCTCGGAGCCCTCCCAGCGGGGGGCGGGCGGGGTGGGCCGTTCGGCGTAGGAGAAGCGGTCCAGCTCTCCGGGGACGACTGCGTCGGAGGGACGAGCTGCGTTCATGGTGGGGTGCGCAAGGGTACTCACAGCTCCTTTGTCGGCGATCGGCGGGCCCGCCTTGAGAATTCTCGTGAAAAGCACACGAAAGGGTGATCGCCCGTGACCGGACAATTGACTTCTTATCAGCCGTAATCCCCCAGATCGACGCGGTTGTACGGATCTTGGTGACGGGGTGTCACCGACCCTCTGAAGGGCGGTCGTTCACACTTCGGCACGGGCGCGGCGGAGTGATCGACTCGGCGCGCTCCGGCTCGGAGCACTCCGAGTCAGAGCGCGACGAGTCAGAGCGCTCGACGGCGGAGTTGGGCGAGGACCGCCGCGACCAGGAGCAGGGCGAGCGGCGCCAGCACGGCCGCGACGAAGGCACCGTCCAGGGCCGGTGCCGCCCCCAACCGCTGCGGGTCGACACCCCGGACCAGGTCCAGGCCGTACTGGAACGGGAGGAGCTCGCGGGCCTGGGCCGGCCAGCCCCGGCCGCTGCGGCGCAGCAGCAGGGCGAGCGCCGGTTCGAGCAGAGCGGGCACCGCGCACAGCACCAGCAGGCCCGCCGCCGCGCTCCGGAGCAGCGAGGTCAGCAGCAGGCCGGCCCAGCCGGCCAGCACCGTCAGGCCGGCGAAGAGCGCGAGCGGACGGAGCAGGTCGCCGAAGGCCGCTGCGGACGGGTCGGTGAGCGTGCCCACCTGTGCGCCCGGGGCGACGGCGAGCACCAGCGCCGCGTTCACGGCGACGGTGACGGCGGCGAGCAGCAGTGCCACCGGCCCGGTGACGGCCAGCTTCGCGGTGAGCAGCCCGAGCCGCCGGCCGAGGGCGACCCGGCCGGCCACCAGGCCGGGGTGGCGCACCTCGTGCCCGTAGGAGAGGGCGCCGAGGGCGCCTGCGCCGAGGGCGGCGATCGGGAGCGGCAACAGCGGGACCACGGCCGTCAGGCAGCGGACGGCGGCGGCCGCACCGAGCGGCCCGGCGGGCAGTTGGCGCGCCAGCACGGCGGCCACGGCGGCGTCGACCAGCAGGACGGCGGCCAGGATCAGCCAGGTGGAGCGGAGGCCGCGCAGGCGGCGCAGCTCGTAGGCCAGTACGCGCACGGTCACTCGCTCCGGGGCTCGGGGGCGTTCGGGTGGGGGGCGGTGGAGTTGCCGGGGTCTCCGGGGCTTCCGGGGGTCGTGGGATCGGCGGGCGTGGCGAGAGGGGTGGGAGCGGCCGGGGGCGGGGCGGTGACGAAGCCGGGGGCGGAACCGGGGAGTTCGTCGCGGAAGAGCTGACGGCCGCTCAGGGTGACGGCGCGAGGGGCCGTACCCGCCTCGGCCGGGCCCGGCGGCCGGGTGTCGCCGGGGGCCGTGGCGTACGGCTCGGCCTGGGTGGGTGCCGGGACGGGGTGCACCCCGGGAGCGATGGGGCGGCCGAGCAGGACGGCGGTCTGTTCCTCGGGCTGCTCGGTGCGTGCTGCGGACCGTGCGCCGACGCTACCGACGGCACCGACGGCCAAGGTTGCGAGGGCAGCGGACGCCGGGGCCTCGGCCTCGGTCTCAGCCGTCGGGTGGGCCGGAGCCGGGAGGTGTGACGGGACGGCGGTGCCGGGCCCGGGCCCGTCGACTGAGGGTGCGGCAGCGGGGACCGGGACGGGCTGGACGTGACCGGAACGGCCGGAGGCGGCGGGGAGCACCGGGTGCGGGACGGGCTGCTCGACCACTCGGTCGGCGAGCTCGTGGAGCAGGATGCCGTGGCGGTAGGCGAGTTCGCCGACCTCGGTCCGGGTCAGGCCGCTCACGGCGAGGCCGGTGCCGCCGTCGCGGCGGACCTGGTGGCCCTGCTCGGTCAGCAGGTCGGCCAGCCGGGCCATCTGCGGGCCGCGGACCGAGACCTCCGGGTGCAGCCGGGTGCGGCGGAACTCGGTGACCGACTGGTCGGCCACCAGGCGGCCCTGATCGAGCGTCACCACCCGGTCGGCCAGGTCGGCGGCCTCCTGAGGGGTGCGGGTGGTGACCAGGACGGTGCCTCCGGAGACGCCGAACGAGCGCAGGAAGGAGTGGAACCACTCGATGTTGCGCGGGGAGAGGCCCTCGGTCGGCCCGTCCAGCAGCAGGGTGCCGGGCGAACCGAGCAGGGCCGCGGCGAGGGCGAGGCGGCGGTGCATGCCGGGCGAGAAGGAGCGCAGACGGTGGCCGGCGACACCGGCCAGCCTGGTCTGCTCCAGGAGTTCGTCGGCCCGCGAGGCCGGCACGCCTGCGGCGGCGGCCAGCATCCGCAGGTGAGCGCGGGCCCGCATGCCCGGGTGACCGCTGCCGTGCCCGCCCTCGGGCAGCAGGACGCCGACCTCGCGCTCGGGGTGGCGGAGCCTGCGGTACGTCCGGCCGTTGAAGAGCGTGACGCCCAGGCCGCGCTCCAGCTCGACCATCAGCCGGAGCGCCGTGGTCTTGCCGGCCCCCTCGGCGCCGAGCAGGGCGGTGACCAGCCCCGGGCGGGCGTCGAAGGTGAGGTCGAGCAGGGCCGGGGGGCGACCTCGGCGGTGGACCTTGGTCAGTCCGGTGATCTGGATCATCGCTGCCTGCTCCTGTCTCGGCCGACCGGGCAGCGGAGCTCTTGCGCCCCGCTGGAGCACAGTAGGGCGAGCAGGCAGTGAAATCGGGCATTACGGACGCGGAGCGGACGGCGTGGCCGCCCACCTCACTCGATCAGGGGACAGTCGCCCCTGGGGAGTCGCGGTGGAGGCGGCTCAGGACTCCGGGCGGAGCATCGGCGGGTTGAGGACCGTGGCACCGCCGGCCTTGAAGAGCTGCGCGGGACGGCCGCCCTGACGGGTCGTCGTGCCACCGGTGGGCAACAGGAAGCCCGGGGTGCCGGTGACCTTCCGGTGGAAGTTCCGGGGGTCGAGGACCACGCCCCAGACCGCCTCGTAGACCTGGCGGAGCTCGCCGACGGTGAACTCCGGCGGGCAGAAGGCGGTGGCCAGCGAGGAGTACTCGATCTTCGAGCGGGCCCGCTCCACACCGTCGGCGAGGATCTTCCCGTGGTCGAAGGCGAGCGGCACCCCCTCCGCCGGGGTGGGGCCGAGCAGGTCGCCGACCGGCGCCCAGCGGGCACCGCTGGCGTCGCCGCCGGGGCGCGGCGTGGGCAGGTCGGGGGCCAGGGCGAGGTGGGCCACGCTGACCACCCGCATGCGGGGGTCGCGCTGTGGGTGCCCGTAGGTCGCGAGCTGCTCCAGGTGGGCCCCGACCGTGCTGGGACCCTGGCCGGGGGCGGAGAGGGCGCGCAGGCCGGTCTCCTCGGCCAGCTCGCGGGAGGCCGCCTCGGCCAGGCCCTCGTCCAGGCGGACGAAGCCACCGGGCAGTGCCCAGTAGCCCTGGAACGGTGGCTCGCCCCGGCGGACGAGCAGGGCACAGAGCGCGTGCTCCCTGACCGTCAGCACCACCAGGTCGACCGTGACAGCGAACGGGGGGAAGGCCGACGGGTCATAGCGAGACATGGCGACGATCATAGTCGTCTCTCTGACGATAAGCACAGGGCCCGGACGGGCGTCCATCAGATCCTGCTCCGTCCACGGAGCGCCCGGGCCGGAAGGCGCCGGAGGACGCTCCCGGCCGCCCCGGGGGACGGGTCCTGGACGAGGTCCGGGGCGGCGTCGGCGAGGCGCCGCCCCGGGCTCAGCGGGTGCCGAGCTGGAGCGTCGGGGAGGCCTCCTCCACGACCGCGACGCCGATCCGGCTGATCCGCACCGAGAAGGGCTCCCCGGCTACCCGCAGGCCGCCGAGCTCCAGCTCTCCCAGCGGGGCGGTGCTGGCCGGGCGGACGGTGACCCGGCCGGACGGGACGTCGGGTCGGACCCCGGCCAGGCCCGCGACCAGGTGCACGGCCGCAGCGGAAGAGAGCGCCGCCGGGCGGCAGGCGGAGGGGTGCGGCACCGGCGGGCACCCGGCGACCCGCTGCTCCCCCGCGTACATCTCGGGCAGCCGGCCCTCGAACTGGGCGGAGGCGTCGAGCAGGCCCTCCAGCAGTATCCCGGCCTCCCGCTCGAACCCGGCCTCGGTGAGGCCGACCACCGCGAGCGCCGTCTCGTGCACCCGGACCGCGCCGCTGCGGTGCCCGAGCGGGTTGAACCGGGGCGATCTGGCACTGAGCGTCCGCAGGCCCCAGCCGCAGTCGAACTCCGGGGTGACCAGGCGCTGGGCCAGCACCCTGGTCTGCTCCCGGTCGAGCAGGCCCTCGTGCCGGTCGCCCTCGGCGGCCAGACCGAGGTCCAGCAGGTGGACGAAGGAGGAGGCCACTGCGGGCAGCGGCCGGTCGGGGGCGAGCAGGGCCGCCGCCGGGCGGCCGCCCGACAGGTCGTCGATCCAGAACTGCTCGCGGAAACGCTCCCGCAGCCCGGCCGCCCAGGAGCGCCACTCGGCGGCGCCGGGACGTCCGAAGGCCTCCAGCAGTTCGGCCCCGTGCAGCGCCGCCCGGTGGGCCTGGGCCTGCACCTCGCAGCGGGCGGGCACCGGTCTGGCCGCGCGCTCCTCGGCCGACCGGCCCAGGTCGGTCACGAATCCGACCGGGCCCGGCAGGGCACCGTCGGTCTCCGGCCCACCGGGGACCCCCGCACCGCCGGCGGTTCCCCCGAACGGGAGACCGGCCGACCGACCGTCGCCTGACGCGCCGTCCGGCCCTGCCGTGGCGGGGGCGTCGGTGACGTTGCTCCGCAGCGCGGCCAGCGCCCGCTCGGCCGCGGGCAGCAGCTCGGCCACCTCCTGGCGGGGCAGGCCCCAACGCCACGCCTCCGCCAGCACGGTGACGAGGAGCAGGGTGGCCTCGGTCGCGGTGCAGGAGGGCGGCAGCTCGGGGCCGCCGTGCCGGAGCGGGCCGGGGACCACCCCGGCCTGTGGACCGGTGGTCGCCTGACGGCGGGCCAGCGCGCGGAGCGTTCCGGCCGCGAGCCGGGTGCCGAGCGGCAGGGTGAGCCGGGCCGCCCAGAGCGCGTCGGCGGCAGTCAGCCCGAACCGCCAGGGCGCCCCGGAGACGGCGTACAGGTCGGTGGGCCGGTCGGCGTCGGCGATCAGCAGCCCGCCGAGGGCGTCCAGGGAGCGCGCCACCAGCGGGGCCGTGCGGGTGTCGTCGCAGCGGACCTCGGGCTCCGACCAGGGCAGCGGCACCCCGGGGCCACGGCCCGTGGGCGGGCGCGGGCCGGTCTGGGCGGAGGTCTCCAGCGTGGTGCTGAGCTCGACCGACCAACGGGCGCCCGGCTGCACCTCCAAGTCCCAGCGGAGCACACCCGCTCCGGCCAGGACGGCGTGCGGCGAGGGACGGGCCGCCACGGAGGCGCTGTGCTGCGGACCGGCCCAGCGCAGGCCGGCCGACTGGACCTGCCCCGGCAGGTCCGCCAGGCGCTGGCCCGCGGAGATCTCGGCGAGCTGGCCGAGGTCGGTGCCGAGGGTGATCTCCAGCGGTATCCGGGCCGGCCTGCTGCCCGTGTTCCGCACCGTCACGGTCTCGACGCCGTTGGCGTGGCGGAGCCGTTCGACTGTCAGGGCCGGGTCCGGATCCGGGTCACCGGGCACCCGGACGGCGCCGACGAAGCGCGCCTCCGCGGCCGAGGTCAGCGTGCCCTGGAGCGGCAGCGGCTCCATCCCGCCGAGGCGCAGCTCCATCCGGGCGAGCGTGCGGACGCCCGAACGGTAGAAGCCGTGCAGCGCCTGGCCGCGGAGCTGACCGTCCAGGCCGGAGAGCGCCATCGCCGGGGCACTGACGCAGAGGACGGTGGCGTGCGTGGCGGGCGGCTGCGGGCGGAAGGGGCCGGATGCGCGCGGCGCCCCGACCGCCCCCGGCGCCGGGACCTGTGTCCCGCCGGGCGGCGTGTGTGACGACCCGACAGGGCCGCCTGGGTTGCCGGGGCCGCCGAGGAATCCGCCGGGGGCCGCGCCCGGGGCCCCCGGGGCGCCGGGCGGGGTGTGCGGGAGCCCGGAGGCGGGGGCACCGGGCCCCGTGCCGGGCATCGGGGCGGTCTGGTGCTCGGGGTGGGGCCGGGGCCTCGACGGGGCGTCAGCGGGCGCGCCGGAGGCGGTCGGTGGCCCCCACGGGGCGACGGCGGGAGGTGCGGTCCTCGGTGCGCCCGGGAAGGGAGCGGCAGCGGCCGGCGGAGTTGCGCCGGGGGCGCGCGGAGGCAGGTCGTGCCCCCCTGATGGCGGAGCGAAGGACGGAGCGGTCGGACCCGCACCGAACCGGTCGGCACTCGACCGCCCGTCGCCGGACGGCCCGTCACCGGACGGCCCGGCCGCCGCGGTGGCGTACGAGGGTGCCGTCGCCTCGACCCCGGCGGGAGTCGGTACCGGGACGGGAGCTGACGGTGCGGCAGACCCGACGGTGGGCGGTGCGTCCCGCAGCGGCCTCGGGTCGTTCACCTGGCTCTCCTTCTTCGACCGGGCGACGGCGGTGCTGCCGGTCGGCCGGATATGTCCTCGATCACGATCTGGTGCTGCTTGCTCGTGCCGTCGGGCGGGCGGCCCGTCGGCAGGTCGGCCGGAGCCGGGGGCGGTCGGGTGCGGCGCTCCCCCGCGCCGGACCCCGCTCCGGGCGCCCGAGCCGTGAGGTCCGGCCGGATGCCACGGCGGCGGTGCGGACGGGCACGGGGCCGGCCTGGCCACCCGGAGCGGCGCCCGTCGTCGCTCCGGCCATCGTCGCGGGGGCGGGACGCCCGGTGACGTTGCCACCCGGCGAGGATGTGCTCCGGAGGCGGCCGTCCCGGACGGCCACGACACCGACCGCACGGCGCCGGCCGGGACCGGCGGTCGCGGGCACCGCCCAGCAGATTGAACGCACCGCCCCTCCCCCAGGTCACGCCGTACCGGTCCGTGGACAGGTCTTCCCTGGTCGGCCGCTGCCCGCACGCCCCCCGGTCGTGCGGACGGTGACGGCGCCCCGCGCGGTGTCGGCGCGGCTCGCGCCGACCGGTCCGCCGCCCGGTCACTCCCTGCCCGCGTCAGGATACGGTGCGGGGGCAACGGCGGGTGCACCGGGAACACCGTGGGCGCCAGCCGCCGCACGTCTGTGACCAGCACGTACCGAGGAGTTGTATGTCCACCCGCAACAGGCTGCCCGGGACCGTCACCACCGACCACGTCTTCCAGCTCCCGCTCGACCATCAGGCGCCCGAGGGAGAGCAGATCGAGGTGTACGCCCGCGAGGTGGTCGCCTCGGGCCGCGAGCACGACGAGCTTCCCTGGCTGCTCTTCCTCCAGGGAGGGCCGGGCGGCAAGGCCAACCGCCCGATCGGCCGGGACGGCTGGGTCGACCGCGCGCTGGACGACTACCGGGTGCTGCTGCTCGACCAGCGCGGCACCGGCCGGTCCACCCCCGCCACCCGCCAGACCCTGGCTCGACGCGGCGGCCCCCGCGAGCAGGCCGACTACCTGACCCTCTTCCGGGCCGACTCGATCGTCCGGGACGCGGAGCTGATCCGCCGTCAGCTGCTCGGCGAAGCCGGCCGGTGGAGCCTGCTGGGGCAGAGCTACGGCGGCTTCTGCATCCTCACCTACCTCTCGATCGCCCCCGAGGGCCTGCGCGAGGCCTTCGTGACCGGAGGACTGGCCGGGCTGCGCAGTTCCGCCGAGGACGTCTACCGGGCGGCCTACCCCCGGACCGCCCGGAAGAACAGGGCCTACTACGCGCGCTACCCACAGGACGTTGCGGCGGTGCGGCGGATCGCCGCCCACCTGGTCGAGCGGCCGGCCGAGCTGCCGGACGGTGGGCTGCTCACCGTGCAGGCCTTCCAGGGCCTCGGGATGCTGCTGGGCAGCGGCAGCGGCGCGCACGTGCTGCACTACCTGCTGGAAGAGGCCTGGGTGGAGGGTGCGGAGGGGCCGGTGCTCTCGGACACCTTCCTGGCCGGGGTGCAGTCCCACCTCTCCTTCGCGCAGGGGCCGCTCTACGCGGTCATGCACGAGTCGATCTACGGGCAGCGTTCCGTGGACGCCGGTGGGACCGAGTGGGCGGCGGAACGGGTGCGCAAGGAGTTCCCCGAGTTCGACGCCGAGGCTGCGCTGAGTGCGGGTGAGGCCGTGTTCTTCACCGGGGAGATGATCTACCCCGCGCTGTTCGAGACCGATCCGGCGCTGCGGCCGCTGCGGGAGACCGCGCGGCTTCTCGCCGAGCGCACGGACTGGCCCGACCTCTACGACCCGTCCCGGCTGGCGGCCAATCAGGTGCCGGTGCTGGCGGCCGTCTACCACGACGACATGTACGTGGACACCGCCGACTCGCTGGCCACGGCGGACGCGGTGGCCGGGGCCCGGGTCTGGGTCACCAACGAGTGGGAGCACGACGGCCTCCGGGTGAGCGGCGGCGCGGTGCTCGACCGGCTGATCAAGATGGCGCGCGGGGAGGTCTAGCCGCCGCAGTGCGCCTCAGCTCGGCGTCCGGGGCGCCCGGCACGGCGGCCACGGAGCCGCACCGGGCGGGTTGGCCCCGGTCGTCGAGGGGTGGTCCGGCGCCGTGGGCCGCCGTACGGCCGGGCCGTGGCGCCAGTGCCCGTGCCCGGCCGGAGCGGACCGGACCCGGCCGGCCCGGCCGCTCCGCTGATGCTCCGTCATGCGGAGCGCCCCGACCGGCGGGCGCGGGCCGTCGGCTCCGGCTGGTGGTGGCCGGCCGCCCCGTCACCAGGCACCAGGGGTGGCACCGGAGCCGCACCCAGGCTCCGGCCCCCGTTCCGGCGGCCCTTGCGGCGTGCGGTGCGCGGCGGTTGACGGGGCGTCCGGCTGGCTCCGGGCGGCTCTTCCCCCGGCTCCGGTGCCGTGGCCGCACCGCCCTGCCGACCGGCGCGGCCGCGGGGACCGCCTCTGGTCCGGCCCCGGCTCCGCCCGCCGGCCGCGGGCGGGGGCGGGGGCGCTCCGGGGCCACCGCTCTTCCGGCCGCCCCCGTCCGCCGGCCCCGCGCAGTCGGCCGGGGGCGGCCGCTCACCGCGCGGCTCGGACGGATCGTCGGGGCCGGACACGCCGTGGCCGGCCCACGGCTCCGCGTCCTCCCCGGGGGACGGTGCCCTGCGGTCCGCCGGCGCGGAGGCCGCCGGACCGCCTCCGGCACGCGCCCCCGGCCCCGCTCCCGCGCTCGGCCCTGCCCCGGCCCTCGGGCCGCGCACCCCGTAGAGCCCCAGCCCGTCGCCGGCCGGGCGCTGGAGCCCGGCCAGCTGCTGCCGGGCCAGGCGCTCCCGGCGGACCCGGTCGAGCAGCTCCCCGGGATGGAGACCGCCGTTCAGCGATTCGTAGAGCAACTGGGCCAGCGTGTACGCCTGGTCGAGGTCGAGCACCCTGGCCAGCACCACCCTGGCCGTGGCGGTGTCTCCGGCCAGCCAGGACGTCCAGGCCAGCAGGGTGAGCGGCGGGGCCGCGTAGTGCTCGAACGGCGGGACGCAGCGGCGGGCGAGGTAGCGCCACAGGCGCTGGGCCGGGACCAGCTCGTCCGGCTCGGCGTACTCCGCGCCCCGGTCCCGGGCCAGCTTGTCCTGGAGGCCGACCAGCAGGCGGGCCGTCCTGGCCGGGTCGAGCTCGCGGGCTCCGGCGCCGAAGTCGGCCAGTGCCTCGGCCAGCAGCCCGGCGGTGCGCTCCAGGACCGCGAACCGGCCCCCGGGCCCCGCGAGTTCGCCGATCAGCTCGGGCCCGGCCAGCTCCAGGGCCTCCCTCTGCGCGTCATCGCCAGGCGGGCCGATCGGGGCGAGGCCGGCGGCGATCGCCTTGCGGCTGCCCCGCGGCGCCACGCCCGCGTAGGCGGCCGCCGCCGCGATGGGGCTGGGCAGCCGGATGGACCGGATCACCACGCCGGCCGGATCGCAGCAGCCCGCCTCACCGCAGAGGAAGGACCACCACCTCCCGTCCGAGACGCACAGGGACTCCTTCACCACGACCCCCACGGCGCGGAACTCCTGTGCCAGCTGCTCGGCCAGCGGCCGCAGCAGTGCCACCACCCCCGGGCCGGCCACCGGCTCCGCCGACGGCCCGTCAGGAGGGCCCGGCTCCGTCGGCCCCTCGGCTCCGGGCGGCCAGACCCGGTCGAAGCCGGGTGCACCCCGGGATAGCACCAGCGGGAGCGGCCCCGGGGCGGTCGGCGGTGCGGGGTCCGGCGGCGGTGCGGCGCCGGGCGGGTCCGCGGCGTCCCGGCAGAGGTAGAGGAGCACCTGCTCGGGCCGCCTGTCCCGCTGCTCGGAGAGCCCGACCAGCAGCCGGGCGGTGTCGGCGGCGACCGTCGGCCACGTCGCCGGGTCGGCCGGGATGTCGAGCCGGATGACGCCGCCCTGCTGGAGGGCCGGCCCCTGGAGACCGACCGCGACGATGCTGTCGTCGGGGAAGAAGCCGAGGAGGTAGGGGAGCATCTCGGCCATGTCGGCCGGGCCGCGCATCCGGAGCGGGAACTGGCCGGAGAGCGGGGCGGAGGACTGGATGACGTGTTCCTCGTTCATGTCCGGAAGCGTGCCGCGCCGAGGGTGCAGGCCCCGGCGAACCGGCCGTTCCTGTGGATAACCCCGGGGGGCCAGCAATTGCTCACTCGTTCGGGTCAGCCGTATATCGACCCAAAAGTGGTCAAACAGCACCGACTTGGATGATGTGCTGATGAACCGACCAGAGGGGCCTCGCCGCCGCTGTTCGCGGACTGTCGCTCCGAACCTGTATCCATGAGCCATGACCCAGCCGCCGCAGCACCCCGCCACCGCCACCGACCGCCCCGAGGCCCCGACGACGGACCGCGCCGCCGTCCGGGCGCGGGCCGAGGCCGTGCTCCGCGAGCTGGCCGGCCCGGCCGCCGTCCTGCGCGAGGACCAGTGGCTGGCGATCGAGGCCCTGGTGGTCGACCACCGCCGGGCCCTGGTGGTGCAGCGCACCGGCTGGGGGAAGTCGGCCGTCTACTTCATCTCCACGGCGCTGCTCCGGGCCCGGGGCGCCGGGCCGACGGTGATCGTCTCCCCGCTCCTCGCCCTGATGCGCAATCAGGTCGACTCCGCAGCCAAGGCCGGCATCCACGCCCGCACCATCAACTCGGCCAATCCGGAGGAGTGGGACGACATCCAGGCCGAGGTGGCGGCCGGTCAGGTGGACGTCCTGCTGGTCAGCCCCGAGCGGTTGAACAACCCCGACTTCCGCGATCAGGTGCTGCCCAAGCTGGCCGCCTCGACCGGCCTGCTGGTGGTCGACGAGGCGCACTGCATCTCCGACTGGGGCCACGACTTCCGCCCCGACTACCGCCGCCTCCGCACCATGCTGGCCGAGCTCTCCCCCGGCGTCCCGGTGCTGGCCACCACCGCGACCGCCAACGCCCGCGTCACCGCCGACGTCGCCGAGCAGCTCGGCACCGGCGTCGGCGGAGCCGCCCGGGGCTCCGACGGCACCGCCCTGGTGCTGCGCGGCCCGCTCGACCGCGAGAGCCTCGGCCTCGGCGTGCTCGACCTGCCCGACCCCGCCCACCGCCTCGCCTGGCTGGCCGACCACCTGGCCGAGCTCCCCGGCTCGGGCATCGTCTACACCCTCACGGTGGCCGCCGCCGACGAGGTGACCGCCTTCCTCCGCCAGCGCGGTTACCCGGTCGCGTCCTACTCCGGCCGCACCGAGGACGCCGAGCGCCGCACCGCCGAGGCCGACCTGCTGGCGAACAGGGTCAAGGCCCTGGTCGCCACCTCCGCCCTGGGCATGGGATTCGACAAGCCGGACCTCGGATTCGTGGTGCACCTCGGCTCGCCCGGCTCCCCGATCGCCTACTACCAGCAGGTCGGCCGCGCCGGGCGCGGGGTGGACCGGGCCGAGGTGCTGCTGCTGCCCGGCCGCGAGGACGAGGCGATCTGGCGCTACTTCGCCTCGCTCGGCTTCCCCGCCGAGGAGCAGGTGCGGCGCACACTGGACGCCCTGGCAGAGGCCGGGCGTCCGCTCTCCACCGCCGCCCTCGAGCCGCGGGTCGACCTCCGCCGGGCCCGGCTCGAGACCATGCTCAAGGTGCTCGACGTGGACGGCGCGGTCCGCCGGGTGCGCGGCGGTTGGACGTCCACCGGCCAGGAGTGGACGTACGACGCGGCCCGCTACGCGAAGGTCGCCGAGTCCCGCACCGCCGAGCAGCGGGCCATGCGGGAGTACGCCACCACCGGCGCCTGCCGGATGGAGTACCTGCGCCGTCAGCTGGACGACGAGCAGGCCGCCCCGTGCGGCCGGTGCGACAACTGCACCGGGGTGCGCCGCTCCCCCGAGGTGTCGGACGAGGCGATGGCCGCGGCCCGGGCCGCCCTCGGCCGACCCGGCGTCAGTTTCGAGCCGCGCCGCCTCTGGCCGACCGGCATGGAGGCGATCGGGGTGCCGCTCAAGGGCCGCATCCCGGCGGGCGAGCAGGCGGAGACCGGCCGGGCCCTCGGCCGGCTGTCGGACATCGGCTGGGGCACCCGGCTGCGGAGCCTGCTCGCCGACGACGCCCCCGACGGCCCCGTCCCGCCCGAGGTGCTGGACGCGATGGTCAGCGTGCTGGCCGACTGGGCGCGCGGCCCGGGCGGCTGGGCCGGCCCGGAGGACGCCGAGGGCGGGCGGGCGGCCCGCCCGGTCGGCGTGGTCACGATGGACTCGGCCCGCCGCCCCCGACTGGTGGCCTCGCTGGGCGCCCGGATCGCGGAGGTGGGGCGGCTGCAGCTGCTCGGCCGCGTCTCCTACGTCGACGGCCGCCCGCCGCACGGCCCGCGGAGCAACAGCGCCCAGCGCCTGCACTCGCTGGCCGGCGCCCTGGTGGTCCCCGACGAACTGCAGCAGGCGATCGCGGCCAACCCCGGTCCGGTCCTGCTGGTGGACGACCTGGTCGACTCGGGCTGGACGGTCACCGTGGCGGCCCGCCTGCTCCGCCGCGCCGGTACGGGCCCGGTCCTCCCCCTGACCCTCGCGGTCCAGGCCTGAGCACACGGAGGACCCCCACGGAGAGGACCCACGGAAGGAGCCCACCGGGACGGGTCGTCCGGAGCGAGCCGCACGGGGCCGAGCCGTACTGCCCCGACCGGCGGGACAGGGCGGTCGGACGGGAGCGGGCGGGAACGGAGGGGCGCGCGGAGCGGAAGGGGCTTGGCGAAGCCCTTGCCCGACGGCCGACCTGACGCCCCGTGACCGCGAACCTGACAGATCCGATCCTCCGTCAGCCGAATGGCAGTCAGCCCGAGGTGGAATATATCCGGCAGACCATAGGCATTCGGGCGGCGTTCGTCATTTCATCGTTGCCGCTCGGCCGTTCTGACCTGAGAATTGGGAGGTACCCAGAGCCCGGTCCGGTGGACCCGGCCTTCGGCGTACGCAGATACCCGCCTGCCCCGCGACACGCGGGCGACGGGCCGGGAAGGAGGATCGTGATCAGCGGCAGCGACCGACCCCGGTTCTCCCGGAGACGCATGCTCGACCTCGAAGGCTGGGCGGAGGCCGACGTCCCGCTGCTCCGCGACCCCCGCGAGTTCGTCTCCGAGCTGCACCAGCGTCACCTCCCGCAGCCGGGCACCACGGTGGTCGCGGTGCTGGATCCCCTGCACCAGGTCACCGCCTCCGCCTCGTTCCCCTCCCGCCTGCCCGTCCAGGACGGCTGGCAGTACCGGAACGAGATCCTCGCCCACCTCCGGATGGTCACCCCGCACGACCTCCGCCTGTCCCGGCCGAACCGGACGGCGGTCCTGCTGCGCTGCCGCGAGGGTTCACCGGGCTGGACGGAGCAGGACGGGGCGTGGATGTGGGCCCTGCGCGACGCGGCCGCGCTGCACGGGCTGCGCTGCGGCTCGTACATCGCGCTGACGCCGACCGGCTGGCAGTCGCTCGGGGACGGCCGCAACGGCCGGACCCCCAACTCGGCTTCCTGGACCGACGGCCCGGTGCACACCGTCACCGAGCTCGCGCCCCGCTCCACCCGCAGCCACCCAAGCCAGGTCGCCCCGGTCAGCCCGCTGCGCCGCACCGCGACCGGCTGACGCCGGCCCCGAACCGGCCACCCGGCCCGACAGCCGGCGCGTCCGGTCGACCACGGGGGCGCGGACAGCGAACGGCGAACGGCGGTGGCCCCGGTACCACGGGACCACCGCCGTCGACCGAACGGAAACGGACGGCTCAGACGCCGACCGGGCTCTTCGCCCCCGGGAACAGCGGGCCGACCACGGCGGCCTCGCCGCAGACCACCAGCAGCTCGCCGGCCAGCGCCTGCGCGCTGCGGGCGGCCGCGGTCAGCCGCTCCCCGTCGGCCGAGTTGGCCACCAGGACCACCACCGGACGGCCGACCGCCCGGGTCGCCGCGGCGTCGGCGTAGAAGACGTCGCCGCCTTCGGTGAGCTGCGCCCAGTAGCGCTCCTCGCCGAAGGTGAGTTCGTGCTGCTGCCAGGGGTGCGGGTCACCCACCGTCAGGACCAGGACGGTCTCCGGCCCGCGGCCCGACTCGAGCAGCCCGTCCACGGTCTCGTCGGCCCGATCGAGCGCGTCGTGCGCGGTGGCGGGCACCAACTGCACCGCGACGCCCGGCTTTCGGGACGCGGTGGCCGGCGGCGGGCCGGGTCGGGGCCCGGGCTTGGGAGCCGGACGCGGCCCAGGCAGCGGAACGGGTCGGATGGAGGCGGCGGAAGGGACACCAGCGGACTGGGCATCAGGCATACGGGGGGAAGACTCTCGCGGGAGGGGGACACCGGGGCCCGGGACACTCTCGTGGATCTCCGGCCCCACGCGCACGTGGTTTTCCGGATCCTCGGGGGAAACAGGCATGACCCGATGTCTATCAAATGGCGCCCGAACGCGCACGGGCACCCCACCAGTTGGGATCGAGTGGTCATCCGCCCGACACCGTGTCAGAAGCCCAGCGTCAGCTGCTCGTCCTGGGGCTCCGGCTCGCGCACCCGCTTGAGGTGGCTCCACCGGGGCAGTGCGTCCATGTAGGCCCAGGAGAGCCGGTGGTGACGGGTCGGTCCGTGCTCCTCCAGCGCGGCGCGGTGCACCGGTGAGGGGTAGCCCGCGTTCTCGGCGAACGCGAACTCGGGGTACTCCACGCCGAGCTCGGCCATCATCATGTCCCGCTCCACCTTGGCGAGGACCGAGGCGGCGGAGACGCAGATGCAGGACTGGTCGCCCTTGATCACGGTGCGGACCCGCCACGGGCCGCCGAGGTAGTCGTGCTTGCCGTCGAGGATCACCGCGTCCGGCGTGACCGGCAGGGCCTCCAGCGCGCGCACCGCCGCCAACCGCAGGGCGGCGGTCATGCCGAGCTCGTCGCACTCCTCGGGCGAGGCGTGGCCGAGCGCGTAGGCGGTGACCCACTCGGCGAGCACGGGGGCGAGTTCGGCCCGGCGCTTCTCGGTGAGCAGCTTGGAGTCGGTGAGCCCGGCGGGCGGCTTGCGCAGCCCGGTGACCGCCGCGCCGACGGTGACCGGCCCGGCCCAGGCGCCCCGGCCGACCTCGTCCAGCCCGACCACCACCTGGGCGCCCGCCCGTCGCAGCGAGCGTTCGACCGAGTGGCTGGGCGGGTCGTACGGCATGGCGGGTCCTTCGGTTTCGGGGCGGCTCGACGGAGACCAGCCCCGTGCACCGTCCAGCCTAGGACACTCCCGACCGCCCCCGGGACGGTCACGGAGACGGCACCGGACGTCCGACCACCGGCGCGACCACCGGCGCGACGACCGACACGACGGCACCTGGCAGACCGCCGCGGACGTGCCCCCCGGCACGCCCACGGCGGTCTGCCCGACTCGGCACCACGGCCGAACCCGACGCCCCGGCCTCACCTCACCCCGGCCCAGACCCAGACCCCCAGCCCCAGAGCCCAACCCCGCCACCCGCTACGGCAGTTGCTCACCGTCCGGGTAGCGGCTGCTGCCGCACCGCACCAGCATGTCCACCGGCCGCTCCCGCAGCACCTCCTTGGCCCGGCCCTCCGAGAGGCTGGACGCGTACCAGGGGGTGTCCCGGCCTCCGAGCGACTCGGCGATGGCCTGGAGGGCGCAGGTCCGCCGGTCCGCCGGCAGCCGGTCGAGCGCCGGGACGGCGTCGGCGGAGAGGCTGCTGAGGTAGGCGAGGTCGATGGTGCCGAGTCGCTCGAAGCGGGCGACGTTCTGCTCGGCGATCAGCGCGTCCGGCCGCACCAGGCCGAAGACGGCCACCCCGGCGACCACGCTGAACGCCACGGCCCGGGGCAGCAGCCGCGCGACCGAGGCCCCGGCCAGGACCGCGGCCAGCACCAGCAGGAAGACCACCCCGAGCCAGAGCTCCGCCGCCGTGACCGTCACCCGCAGCCGGGTCAGCCCGAAGACGTCGACGTAGCGCTGCATCCGGTAGTACGCGGAGGCGACCACGACCAGGGTGAGCACGCAGAGCAGGCCGACCAGACCCTTGGCCAGCAGCCGGTCGGAGGCGTTCTGCCGGGGCGCCCAACGCTGCGCCAGCGCCACCACGGCGAGGGCCAGCACGGTGACCCAGAGCAGCTGCCAGAACCCCTGCCGGGCGTACTCGGCCGGAACGAGCCCGGGCTTGCTCATCATGGCCTCGTAGCCGCCGAAGAAGACCACCGCCTGGATGGCGACGAAGCCGCCGAAGAGCAGGTTGAGCGCGACCATCGGCAGGGCCCACTCGGTCCGGCCGCGCTCGCGGCCGGGCCCGACCGGGAGCCGGTCGAAGCGGCGCGGTGCGGCGGCCAGGTGGGCGGCGGCCAGGGCGATCGCCGCGCCGACACCGAACAGGATGACGCGCAACGGGAGTTCGCCCAGGTCGAAGGTGGGCACCAGGTCGTCGACCAGCTCGCCCACCGCCGCGTCGGCGCTGGCGAACAGCGCACCGAAGACCAGCACCAGCAGACCCGTCACCACCACCGACCCGGCCAGCGGCAGCGCCTTGGTCCGGGCCGAAGCGGGGACCGAGCGGCCCTTCAGGCCGCGGGCCGCCCACGGCAGGGCGGTGAAGAAGTGCGGCAGCAGCCAGATCGGGCCGAGCAGCACGGACGCCCACCGGGTCCCGCCGTGCAGGGCCAGGGTGGCCGTGCCGATCGCGGCCGTGACGGCCAGGAAGCTGGGCCAGCCCGCGTCGCTCAGCACCGGCACCAGCAGCAGCGCGAAGGCCGAGAGGCCCCAGACCAGCGTCCACGGCCTGGCCCGCCGCCCGCGCGCCAGTGCGGACGATCCGGCCGCCACGGCGGCGGCCAGCGCGACCAGCAGCAGGTTCACGCCCGCGCCGTCGCTGAGCACGGTGGCCGCGACCACCCCGCTCAGCAGGACTCCGAGCAGCACCCGCCCACCGGGCGGGGCCGGCCGCTCGGGCGCGGTGCCGGTGTCCCACAGCGGCTTCGGAGCGGGCTTCGGCGGTGCCCAGACGTTCCCGGCCGGAGGCCGCTGCCCCTGCGGAGGAACCGGCCCGGAGGCCCTCGGCGGAACCGCCCCGGACGCCGCCCCGGGAACCGCCCCGGACGCCGTCGCGGAAGCCTTCGGAGGAACCGGCGCGGAGGCCGACTCCGGAGCCTTCGGAGGAACCGGCGCGGAGGTCGACTCGGAATCCTTCGGTGGAACCGGCGAACCGGGGCTGGAAGGTGTGGACATGACGCTCCCTCAGAGTTCGACGGGCACGGCGCAGCACCACTCAGGGATGCTGCGCCGTGCCCGAGACCCTTGGAGACTATCCACCTATCTGAACAGGTTCAAAACCCTGTCGGCTTCTGTCACGGAGCTGTGACGAAGCATCAAGCCCGCGCCTCAGTACGTCCCGTACAGCGAGTACGACAGCGAGGTCCGGTTGGCCGGCCCGAAGCTGCCGGGCCAGGTGCCGAACGGCACCGCCGCGCCCTGGTAGGCCCCGTCGCCGAAGCTGCCCGCGCTGTAGTGCATGTTGTTCAGCGCCGGCCCGGTGCCGTTGGTGTTGTAGACCAGCCAGTACGCCGTCCCCGCCGTCAGCGTGACGTCCACCGGCAGCGAGTTCCACGAGTCCGCCGTCAGCGTCCCGGTGCCGGTGCTGACCACCAGGTCACCCGGCACGCCGCCGGCGTCGCTGTAGACCGCCATCTGGTACTGGTTGTTGGGTGCGGCGCTGATCGACCCGACGTGCACGCTGAGCTGCTTGAGGGTCACCGGCGAGGAGCCCGTGACGATCCGGCTGCCGTTCAGGTGGTTGGCGTCGTTGTCGTCGGTCTGGACGCCGATGCCGGCGTTGCCGATGGTCAGCGGCGGCGGCGCGGCCGTGGTGAAGGAGATGGTGTACGGCGCGGCCAGCGCGTTCCCGGCCACGTCCTTCACCCCCTGCACGGTGGCGGTGTAACCGGTCGTCACCTCCAGCGGCGCGGACGGGGTGAAGACCACCCCGCTGGTCGTGGAGTCGTACGACACCGTGCCGCTCACCGCCGCACCACCGGCGGTCGGGACCACCGTGACGTCGGACTGGCCCACCGAGGAGCCGTCCAGCGGCTCGCTGAAGGCGAAGCGCAGCGCGTTCTGCCCCGGCACGTTGACGGCGCCGTTGGCCGGGGTGGTGCCGGTGACGGTCGGCTTGGTGGTGTCCTGGCCGTAGGTGGCGGTGTAGGAGCCGACGTTGCCGTCGAAGAAGGCGTAGTTGACGCCCTTGACCGTCTCCACCCGGTAGGGCACCGACACCCCGCCCTGCTTGATCCCGACCAGCGTGCCGCTGGCTGCCTGCACCGGCAGCATGGACCGCAGGCCGTTGACCCCGCCGGTGATCGAGAAGGACAGCGTGGTGCCGTTCCAGCTGATCCCGCCGAAGGCCGAACCGTTGCGCCCGTCCAGCCAGTTGAGCAGCTGGCGGCTGGAGACCACCGGCGCGCCCTTGGCCTTGGCCGCCGCCACGATCTGGTCGGCGGTCTGCGAGGGGGCGAAGTCGGTGTGGATGTTGGCGGTCAGCGCGGCGTAGTAGCCCTGCGCGCCGTAGGCCGCGTTCAGCAGGGTGTTGACGGTGCCCGGCTCGGACTGGCCGGACTCGTCGGTGAGCTGGGTGGTGGCCTGGTAGACGTCGATGAGGCTGCCGTCGGTGTCGGCGAACTTCATCGGCAGCCCGGTGCCGTTGAAGTAGCCCGGCCGGTCGTTCACGAAGGAGGCCGGGTAGTAGTAGTAGTCGTGGTCCATCCGGATGCCGTTGGCCAGCTTGGTCTTGGCCTGGGTGGCCCAGTCGTCCCACTCCACGCAGTGCGTGCGGCTGCTCGAAGGCGTCGGCAGCGCCGGGTACTTGGCCTTCCAGGCGTTCAGCTGGGTGGTGTACATCGACTGCAGGTTGGCCGTGGTGCCCCACGGGCGGCAGTCGGTGGTGATGTGCGAGCCGATCTCGAAGCCCTCGTCGGAGTAGGCCTGCGCCTGCGCCGCCGTCAGCGGGCCGCCGCTGTAGAGGTACGAGGAGGCGCGCACGCACTCCCAGTCGGCCACCTTGCAGCCGGCCGGGCTCTGCGAGATGAAGCTGTCCCAGCGGCCGGAGGTGCCGCCCACGCCGTGGTCGTCACCGGTCATCACCACGACCGCCTTGACGTCCCGGGGGAAGTACCAGAACCGCGGCAGCGGGGCCTTGGAGAGGTTCATCCGGGTCACCAGGTTGGCGAGCAGGCGCTGCTGCTCGTCGGCGATCGGGATCAGCGCCTTGTCGAGGTTGTTCCAGTTCGCCTGGCCGGTCTGGCCGAAGAACATCTCGCTGGCCTCGTAGCCGTCCACGCCGTCGCGCTGCTGGCCGGCCCAGGCGACGTTGCCCTGCCGGGTCTGCACCACCGAGCGGGCCAGGTCGAAGGTGAACGCGGCCGCCTGGCCGCTGCCGGCCGCCCGGAGCGAGACCGCCGGGTTGGCGGTGGCGCTGGAGACGTCGCTGTAGAGCGTGGCGACGGCGGTGGCGCCGTTCAGGGCGTACCGGTCGGCGGTGCCGTGGAAGCCCATGGTGTCGGCGGTCAGCCCGGCGCCGGGGGCGGCCGAGGTGTCGATCTTCAGGTAGGTGTCGGCCAGCGTGTCCGGGGTGGCGGTCAGGCCCAGCAGCGGGGCCAGCTTCTTGTCCGGCCGCATCGCGATCAGCCGGCCACCCGTGTTGGTCCAGGAGGTGAACATCGAGACCTGGGCGTCCGTCAGGGCGGTCTCGCCGAGCAGCACCAGGCTCTGCTGGGTCAGCATCAGGCTGTTCACCTGCGAGAGGTCCACGGTCTTGAAGCTGTTCAGCCCCTCGGCCTTCAGGATCTCCGCGAGGTACTTGGAGTACGGGTTGGCCGCGGTGGTGACCAGCAGCACCGGACCGCTCGCGCCCGGCCCGGCGCCCGGGGTCCAGGCCGGCGGGTTGCCGGGCGTGTAGGTCGCGTTGATGGAGAAGTCCAGGCCGGTGTTGGTGGACGGCCCGAAGCTGGACGGCCAGCTCCCGTACGGGGACGAGGAGTTGCTGTACGCGCCCTTGCCGCCGGTGGAGTAGCGCAGGTTGTTCACGGCCTGGCTGGAGCCGTTGCTGTTGTAGGCCAGCCAGTACGCGGTGTTCGGGCTCAGGTTGGCCGAAACCGGCAGCGAGTTCCAGGAGTTGGCGGTCAGCGTGCCCGCCGCGCTGTTGGCCAGCAGGGTGCCCGGCTTGCCGCCGGCGTCACCGTAGACGGCCACCTGGTACTGGTTGTTCGGCGCCGCGTCGACCGCGCCGACGTACACCGAGATGCTGCTGACCTGTCCGCCCTTGCTGCCGATCACGTAACGGGAGGCGTTCAGGTGGTTGGAGTCGCCGGAGTCGGTGGCGGTGCCCGTCGTGGTGTTGCCGAGCTTCGCCGTCGCGTCCAGGGCGGACGCGTTGGTCGGGGTGGCCAGGCTGGCCGCCGCGAGCAGGGCCACCAGTAGGCCCGAAAGTCGTTCTCTGTACCGCACGCACTGCCCCCAGGTCTGTCAACGGCGAAATGCCGCCACCCTGTGTACCTGGTGGAGCGGGCGCATGTCCGCAGAATCCACACATTCCTGCGCCATGACAGTTCGTCAGCCGGTCATCCCTTGACAGAACCGGCCAACAGGCCTCGCACGAAGTACCGTTGCAGCGCAAAGAAGACGAGCAGCGGAACGATGAGCGACAGGAAGGCGCCGGCCGTCAGCAGCTCCCAGCGGCCGCCGAAACTTCCCGACAGCTGGGCCAGCCGCACCGTCATCGGGGCCACCTCGGCGAGGCCGCCGGAGAAGGTCAGCGCGACCAGCAGGTCGTTCCAGACCCAGAGGAACTCGAAGATCGCGAAGGAGGCCAGCGCGGGGGTGCAGAGCGGCAGCACGATGGAGCGGAAGATCTTGAAGTGCGAGGCGCCGTCCACGATCGCCGCCTCCATCAGGTCCCTGGGCAGCTGGGACACGAAGTTGTGCAGCAGGAAGGTGGCCAGCGGCAGGGCGAACATGGTGTGCGCCAGCCAGACCGGGACGTAGGTGTCGCTCAGGTTCACCGCCGGGATGATGGTCACCGAGCCCAGGTGGGCGCCGCCGGAGAAGAGTTGGAGCAGCGGGATCAGCGCCATCTGCAGCGGCACCACCTGCAGCGCGAAGATCACGAAGAAGACCGTGTCGCTCCCCCGGAACCGCACCCAGGCCAGCGCGTAGGCCGCCATCGAGGCCAGTACCAGCGGGAAGACGGTGGCCGGGACGGCGATCGCCAGCGAGTTCACCAGGAAGGGCATCAGGCCGTTGCTGTTGCCGAAGCCGCCCTCGAACAGCACCGCGTGGTAGTTCCCGAAGCCGATCGACGGATCGGAGAACACCTCCCACCACCCCGTGGTCGCCACCTGCTGCTTGGGGCGCAGCGAGGTGACCAGCAGGCCGAGGGTGGGGATGGTCCAGAGCACCGTCACGGCGATCACGAAGACCGAGCCGAGCGGCCCGCCGAAGGCCTTGCGCACGGACTTCACCTGGTCTCACGCTCCTTGCGCAGCTGGACGATGTTGTAGGCCACCAGCGGCAGCACGGCCAGGAAGAGGATGACCGCCAGGGTCGAGCCGCGGCCGACGTCGAACTGGACGAAGGACTGCGAGTACATCTCGTTGGCCAGCACCTGGGTGCCGAAGTTGCCGCCGGTCATGGTGCGGACGATGTCGAAGGCCTTCAGCGTGGTGATCATCACGGTGGTGAGCACCACCACCAGGGTGGTGCGGATCATCGGCACGGTGATGTCCTTGAACAGCCGGAAGCCCTGCGCGCCGTCCAGCCGGGCCGCCTCGGTGACCTCGTCCGGGATGGCCTTGATGGCGGCCGACAGCACCACCATGGCGAAGCCGGTCTGCACCCAGACCATGACCGCCATCAGCAGGAAGTTGTTCAGCGGCTGGCTGAGGATCCAGTTCGGCGGGTCCTCCCAGCCGAGCGAGACGGCGAGCTGGCTGAGCAGGCCGATCTGCGGCTGGCCGGCCCCGCGGGACTCGTAGACGAACTTCCAGATGATGCCCGCGCCGACCAGCGAGACCGCCATCGGCAGGAAGATCAGCGACTTGTAGACCGCCTGCCAGCGCATCCGCTCCACCAGCAGGGCCAGCACCAGGCCGAGCCCGGTGGCGGTCAGCGGGGCGACCAGCAGCCAGAGCGCGGTGTTCAGCAGCACGCTGTGGATGGACTCGGTGGTGAACGCCCAGGCGTAGTTGTCGAAGCCGGTGAACCGCGAGCTGTCCGAGCTGTAGAGGCTCAGGAAGAGCGTGCGGACCAGCGGGGCGACCAGGCCGACCACCAGCAGCAGCACGGCCGGGCCGAGCATCACCGCGATCGCCAGCGGTCTGCCGAAGCGGCCGCTCGCCCGGCCGGCGGCGAAGAAGACCACCAGCAGGATGCCCAGGAAGCCGGCCACGGCGCCCAGGCTGTTGCCGAACTTGATCCCGGCGTCGGTCCACGCGGAGGCGGCCAGGCCGACGGTCATTCAGGAGTCCTTCCCTCGGCGGTCCTTGGTCGGAGCGGACTGGGAGAGTGTCGGGCGGGCGGATGAGCGGGCGGATGGGCGGGCGGCGAGACCGGCGGCGATCGGAGCCGGACGGCGGGAGCGCGCGGAGGGTGAGGGCGGCGCGGGCGGGTGGACCCGCGCCGCCCGTGGCGACGGTCCTACTGCGGCCAGGCCGCGTCGATGTCCGCCGCCACCTTCGGGATGGCCTGTCCCTCGGCGAACCAGGCGGTGAGCGCCTTCCACTCGGCGCCCGCGCCGACGGCGGCGGGCATCAGGTCGGAGGCGTCGAACCGGAAGGTCGCCGCGGGGTCGGTCAGCGCGGCGGCCGAGAGCTGGTCGATCGGGTCGGTGTAGAGGCTCTTGTCCACGCCCTGGTTGGCGGAGACCCAGCCCTTGGAGACCTTGACCCGGCTGCTGGCCCACTCGCTGGTGGAGAGGTAGTTCTGCACCGCCTGCACCTCCGGGCGGTTGCTGAAGGCGGCCAGGAACTCGCCGCCGCCCTCCACCGGGCTCGCCACCGCCGGGTTCACCGCCGGGAAGCGGAAGGCGAAGACGTCGCCGTCCGGGCCGACCGCGGTGCCCTTGGGCCACTGGGCGGCGTAGAAGGACGCCTGCTGGAGCATGGCGCACTTGTTGGTGAGGATCGGCGCCCCGGCGTCCTGGAAGGTGGTGGTGGCGATCGACTTCACGTCGCCGATGCCGCCGTTGACCCAGGCCGGGTTCTGCATCCAGCCGGCCACCGTCTGCATCGCGGCGGTGATCTTCGGGTCGCTGAACTTCACCTGGTGGCCGACCCACTGGTCGTAGACCTCGCCGCCGTGGGTGCCGAGCACGACCTCCTCCAGCCAGTCGGTGGCCGGCCAGCCGGTCGCGGTGCCGGAGCCGATGCCGCCGCACCAGGGCTTGGCGCCGTTGCCGGCCGCCGCGATCTTGTCGCTCAGCGCCGTCAACTCGGCCCAGCTCTTCGGCACTTCGTAGCCGGCCTGCTTGAAGTACTTGGGCGAGTACCAGACCAGCGACTTCATGTTGGCGCTCATCGGGGCCGCGTAGAAGGTGCCGTTGACCGAGCCGTAGGTCTTCCAGACCGGGCTCCACTTGGCCTGGTTGGCCTCGGTCTCGGCCGGTGGCTTCACGACCTTTCCGGTCTTCACCATCTGCGCCAGCAGCCCGGGCTGCGGGATGATCGCGAAGTCCGGGGCGTTGCCGCCGGTCACGCGCACCTGGAGCTGGGACTCGAAGTCGCTGGAGCCCTCGTAGGCGATCTTGATGCCCGTACAAGAACTGAACTCGGCCCAGGACTTCTCCAGCGAGTCCGACTCCGGGCTGAGGATCGAGGCGTACATGGTGACCTTGGTGCCCGAGTGACCGGCGTAGGCCTGGTACTTGGCGCAGTCACCGGTCAGCGGGGCGGCCGATCCGCCACCACCGCCGCCCGAGGAGGAGGAGTTGGAGCAGGCGGCCGTGAGCGCGAGCAGCAGGGCGGCCGGAACGGCCAACTGCCGGGGGCGGAGCGTCATCGGCGGCCTCCGGTCGCGGTCAGGGTGGTGGTCAACGAAGTCCTCCTAGCCAGGGCATGACATGCCAGCGGTGGGACGAACAACACTGCGCTGTACCGGAATCCGTGCGCCCGGGGGTCGGGCTGGCTCGAAGACGTTAACCCAACCGTCATCCCGCGCCAAGGTGTGCGTTCGACCTTCATCGGCCGGTGCCGCAGTCGTGACCCGGCCGTGTCACCCGGCCGGGTCAGGACCGACGCCCGGTCAGAGCACGACCGGCAGCTCCCGCAGGGAGTTGACCACCATCGACGGGCTCGGCCGCAGCTCCGCGTCGTCCACCGCCAGCCGGAGCCCGGGGAAGCGCGCGAAGAGCGCGGGCAGCGCGATGCCCGCCTCCAGGCGCGCCAGCGACGCCCCGGGGCAGACGTGCGGGCCGTGGCCGAAGGAGAGGATCCGGGACGGCTCCCGGGTCACGTCGAAGACCTCGGCGGTGACGCCGTGCTGCGCCGGGTCCCGCCCGATCGCGTTGTACGAGACCAGCACCGCCTCGCCGGCCGGTATCACCACGTCCCCGTACGCCACCTCCTCGGTGGTGAAGCGGAACAGGAAGTTGGAGGTGGGCGGGGTCCAGCGCAGCGACTCCTCGACCACCGCGGCCCACTCGACCTCACCCTTGCGGACCAGCTCCAGCTGGTCCGGGTGGGTGAGCAGGGCCCGGACGGCGTTGGTGATCAGGTTGACGGTGGTCTCGTGCCCGGCCGCGATGATCACCCGGAGGGTGGCGGCCGCCTCCGCGTCGGTGAGCGCCCCGCCCTCCACGTCGGCGGCCAGCAGGGCGGTCGTCAGGTCGTCCCCCGGGGCCGAACGCCGCTTCGCCACCAGGTCGTTCACGAAGGCGTTCAGCGCGGCGATGATCGCGGGCACCTCGGCCGGGTCCTTCACGCTGCTGAAGAAGCGCTCGTACAGCTCCCGGATCCGGACGTGGTCCTCGACCGGGACGCCCAGCAGGGTGCCGATCACCGTCATCGGCAGCGGGAAGGCGAAGACCGTCTTCAGGTCCACCTCGGGCCCGAGCTCCGCGACCCGGTCCAGCAGTTCGGCGGTCATCCGCTCGATGCCCGGCCGCATCGCCTCCACCCGGCGCGGGGTGAAGGCCTGCGCCACGATCGAGCGCAGCCGCCGGTGCTCGGCCCCGTCCGTGGTGACCATGCTCGGCCCCGGCACCGCCAGCCCGATCAGCGGCCAGGTCTTCGGCACCTCGCCGCGCTGGTACGCGGCCCAGTGCTGCGCGTTCTTCACCAGCCGGTCGTCGGTCAGCAGGGCCCGGGCGGCCTCGTGCGAGGTGACGGCCCAGCCGCGCACCCCGCCCATCAGCTCGACCGGCACCACCGGGCCGGCGGCGCGCAGCAGCGCGCCCTCGGCGGCGTTGTCGGTGGCCAGCGGGTCCATCGGGACCGGGAGGACGGCGGTGGTCGCGGCGGTCGGGGCGGTGGTCATGCTTCCTCCGGTGGTTCGGGGAACGGGGGACGACGGGGACGGGTGGAGGGAGCGGGGCGGAGCGGGATCTGACGCGGGCTCAGCCCGCGTAGCCCGGGGTGAAGGCCACCGGCAGCGCGACCAGCGCGCGGACCCAGGCGGACGGACGCCAGACCAGCGCCGACTCGGTGACCGCCAGCCGCAGGTCGGGCAGCCGGTCGAGCAGCACCTCGATCGCTGTGGTGGCGATCACCTCGGCGGTCTCCTGGGCGGGGAAGGGGCAGCTGTGCGGCCCGTAGGAGTAGCTCAGGTAGGCGCGGTTGCCCTCGGCCGCGGCGCCGTCGGCCTGCCGCACCGAGGGGTCGGTGTTGGCCCCGGCGATGCCGAGCAGCAGCATGTCCCCGGCGGTGATCCGCTGGCCGCCGAGCTGGGTGTCCCGGGTGGCCCAGCGCCCGGCGAAGATCTGCGTCGGGGTGTCCTCCCAGAGCGCCTCGGAGAGCGCCTGGCCGATCGACCGCCGGCCGCCGGAGAGCGAGGCGGCGAAGCGCTCGTCGGTGAGCATCAGCCGCAGCGCGTTGGAGATCCAGTAGGCGGAGGGCTGGTGACCGGCGATCAGGATCACCCGCATGTCGCGCATGACCTCCTCGTCGGTCAGCCCGGCCTCGTGGGCGACCAGCCGGGAGGTGATGTCCGGGCCCGGCTGCTCGCGCTTGCGCAGCACCAGCTTGAGCATCACGTCGAGCAGCCGCTGCGCACCCGCCTGGGCCTCGGCCCCGCCGTCCAGCATCGCGACCAGCCCGGCGATCAGCACCGGGGCCTCGTCCTCGTCCAGCCCGAACAGCCGGCAGAGCACCAGCAGCGGCAGCCGGTGCGCGTAGTCGGCGACCAGCTCGGCCTCGCCCTTCCCGGCGAAGCCGTCGATCAGCCGGTCCGCGACCTCCTCGCAGTACTGCTTGAGCTCGTACTGGTCCACCGCCGCCAGCGCGTCGGTGATCGCGGCCTTGCGGCGCTGGTGCTCGGCACCCTCCGCGTACAGGATCGAGGGGACGGGCGCCATCATCGGCTTCAGCGGCCAGTCCGCCGGGATGTGCGGCCACTGGTTCCACCGGCTGGAGTCCCGGCCGTAGACCTTGGGCTGACTGGTCATCAGCTGGAGCTCGCGGTAGCCGATCACCAGCCAGGCCGGCACCCCGCCGGCCAGCTCGACCGGGGCCACCGGGCCGTGCTTCTCGCGCAGTTCCTGGTAGACCCCGCGCGGGTCGGTCTGGAACCGCGGGCCGTACAGCGGGGCGGCTTCGGTGTGGGCCGGGCAGCCCGGTGGCGGGGTCGGCGCGGGCTCGGTCACGGGGTCTCCTCGTACGCTCTGGGGGCCGGCTGCCGCGCGTGCGCCTGCTCGGCCAACTGCTGGATGTGGCGGACCAGTCCGATCAGCACCTGCTTGCCGGACTCCCGGTCGCGGGCGTCGCAGTCCACCAGCGGGACGTGCTCGGGCAGGTCGAGGGCGGCCCGGACCTCGGCCAGGCCGTGGCCGGGCGGGCCGAAGTTGTTGCGGGCCACGATGAACGGGGTGCCGTGCTGCTCCAGCCGGTCGATCGCGTACCAGGACTCCTCCAGGCGGCGGGTGTCGACCAGCACCACCGCGCCGAGCGCGCCGCTGAACAGCCGGTCCCAGAGGAACCAGAACCGCTCCTGGCCGGGCGCGCCGAACAGGTAGAGCACGTTGCGCTCGTCCAGGGTGATCCGGCCGAAGTCGAAGGCCACCGTGGTGGAGCGCTTGGAGCCGACCAGCGTGAGGTCGTCCACGCCCTCGCCGGCCCGGGTCATGGTCTCCTCGGTGTTCAGCGGACGGATCTCGCTCACCGAACCGACCAGGGTGGTCTTGCCGACGCCGAAGCCACCGACCACCACGATCTTCAGCCCGCTGGCGGCGGTGGAGCGCAGCGGGGCGACCGCCCGACCGCGCAGCAGGGCCCGGTCAGAGCCGTTGGAGTCCATTCAGCACCTGCTTCAACGTGTCGAGGTCGGGCAGCCGCGCCTTGCTGGGCGCGAACCGGGGGTGGCGGGCGGTGATCCGGCCGCCCTCCAGCAGGTCGCCGAGCAGGATCTTCACCACGCTGACCGGCAGGGCGAGTTCGGCCGCCAGCTCGACCACCGCGGTCGGCGAGGCGGCCAGCTCCAGGATCCGGGCCAGCTCGGACTGCATGCCCGGCACCGGGTCCTGCTCCGCGACGATCAGCGTCACCAGGTCGAAGGCGTCCTGGGACGGACGGCTGCGGCCCCCGGTCACGGTGTAGAGCCGGTCCGGCGAGTCGTCCGGCCCGGGGACGGCCCTCGCGGCGCTCATGCCGAGGAGGTCGCGCGGGCCGGGGAGGTCAGGTAGGTGCCGATCTGCTCGACCAGGCCGTGCATGTTGTGGCCGACCACGCCGACGTCGGCGCTCTCCTCGGTGACCACCGCCAGGTGGGCGCCCTCGCCCGCCGCGACGATGCACAGGATGCCGCCGTGGAACTCGGTCATCGACTGCCGCACCCCTCCGGTGCGGTCGCCGAACTCGATCGAGGCGCCGTGCGCCAGGCTCTGCATGCCGGAGGCTATCGCCGCCAGCTGGTCGGCCTGATCGACCGTCAGGCCCGCGCTGTGGCAGAGCTTGAGGCCGTCGGCAGAGAGCACCAGGGCGTGCCGGGCGCCGGGGGTGGAGGCCAGCAGGTTCTCCAACAGCCAGTCGAGGTCGCGGTCGGTGCTGCTGCTCATCGGGGGTCGTCCTTCGGGGAGGCGTCGTCGGAGGTGGCCGCTGTGGTGGCGGCCTCCGTCTCCCGGGCCGGTGTGGCGGCCGGACCGGGGGCGGTCTCAGGGGCGGTCTCGGGGTCGGCCGCCTCGGCGGCCTGCAGGGCCCGGCGGAAGGCGCCGAACCGGGAGGCCGCCACCGCCGCGTCGGCGCGCGGCGCGGGCACCACGGCGGGCGCGGAGGCGGGCGTGGGCCCGGCCTCGGACGTCGGCGAGCCGGTGGCGGCCCGGGCCGTGCTCAGGGTCTGGCCCCGGCGGCGCTGCGGCAGGCCGTGCTCGGTGGTCGCGGTGACCACCGGCTGGGCCGCCGGGCGCTCGTGCACGGGAGTCGGCTCGACGGCCGGGACGACCTGGACGGGCGGCTGGGAGCGCTCGGGCGCCGGGTGGGTGATCAGCTGCTCGGGGATCAGCACCACCACGCCGGTGCCGCCCCGGGCGGACGGCCGGAAGGAGACCTGGAGCCCGTGCTTGCGGGCCAGCACGCCGACCACCGCGAGGCCCAGCCGGGTGCCGGAGGAGAGCGCGGCGAGGTCCAGCGGCTCGACGGAGACGGCCTGTTCGGCCCGGCGCAGCCAGCTCTCGCCGAGGCCGAGGCCGCCGTCCTCGACGGTGATCACCAGGCCGGAGTGCACCTCCTCCACGTAGACGTGCACCTCGGCGGGCGGGGCGGAGAAGTTGGCCGCGTTGTCCAGGATCTCGGCCAGCGCGTGCATCACGCCCTCGGCCGCGAAGCCGGCCACCGCCGCCGTGCTGGCCGAGTGCAGCCGGACCCGCTGGTACCCGCCGATCCGGCCGAGCGCGCCGCGCAGGATCGACTCCACCCCGATCGGCCTGGTCCACCGGCGGCCGGTCCTCGCTCCGGTGAGCACCGCGATCGAGTCGGCCATCCGCCCGGCCTGGGCGGTGGAGTGATCGAGCGTCAGCAGGTCGCCGAGCACGTCCTCGCCGTGCCGGTGCTGCATCTCGCGCAGCTCCGCGTGCATGCTGGTGGCCAGCGCCTGGACCCGTCCGGCGGCGGTCGCGCAGACCGCCAGCGCGGCGGCCCGCTGCCGCTCGCCGCGGCCCACCTCGGTGGCCACGGTGCGCAGCAGCGCGGCGTGCGGGATCCCGGCGTGGCCGGCCAGCACCGTCTCCACCGAGCTGCCGGAGCGCAGCCGGCGGAGCACCCCGGGCAGCACCTCACCGGTCAGCCGGTCGAGCGCGGTGCGCTCCTCGTGCGCCATCCGGGCCAGCCCGTGCAGCTCGTGGGCCTCGGCCCGGCTCTCGTGCAGCGCCTCGTTGGCGGCGTGCAGGTCGCCGCGCAGGGCGTCGGCCTCGGCCTGGGCGGTGGCCAGCGCGGCGCGCAGCTGGGCGGCCGCGGCGTGGGTGGCGCCGAGCTCGGCGTGCAGGGCCGCGGCCCGGCCGGTCGCCTCGGTGAGCTCGTACCGGGTGGCGTCCAGGTCGGCCTCGGCGCGCTGCCGCCGGTCGAGCTGACGGCAGCTCAGCGCGAGCAGCGCGAACCAGAGCAGCAGGGCCCCGGCCACCGTGGCGGACACGGCGGCCCGGTGGCCGGAGGGGGCGGACGCGATCGCGGCGGCGCCTGCGGCGGCACCGGTCAGCAGGCCGACCGCGGCCCACCTGGCCGTGCCGCTGCGACCGCCGGTGGCACGGCGGGGCTGAGCTCTCATCAGACTGATCCTCGGGGGCGGACGGCTGCTGCTGGGCGGTCGACCAGCGCACCGCACCCGTCACGCTCCGGGTGGTTGATCAGTACACGCGGTCAGCAGATCATATCCATTCACCACTTGTACTCAAGACGGCATCTGACGCACCGTCCGTCTTTCGGACACCGTCCGTCACGTTCGGCGGACGGTGTCCGAACGACCCGTGGAATCAAGCCGTACGGGACTCCAACTCCCGGCGCAGCAGCGCCAGGTCGATCCCCCGGTCGGTGATCACCCGGGCCCCGAGGCCGCCGCCCTCGCGGAGCAGGCCGAGCAGCAGGTGACGCACCGCGATCTCCCGGTCCTTCAACCGCAGCGCCTCCCGCAGCGACAGCTCCAGCACCTTCTTGGCCCGCGGGGTGAACGGGCTGCGGTCGACCACCGCGCTGCGCAGCCAGCCGCGCCGCTTCGGCTCCGCCTGCCCGCCGTCCAGCGCCCCCGCGCCGAACTCGGCCTCCACGGCGGCCCGGACGGCGTCCAGGTCCACCCCGATCGAGGCCAGCGCCTCGGCGTCCCCGTCCGGGCCGCCGACCAGCCGGACCACCTCGGCCCGCGCCGTGGCGTGGTCCAGCCCCAGCTCCACCAGCAGCGCGGCCGCCGGGTCGGACGGATCTGCCAGCATCCCGAGCAGCAGGTGCTCGGTGCCGGTGTACGCGTGGCCCAGCTCCTCCGCCTCGGCCCGGGCCCGCACCACCACCTGGCGGGCCGCCACCGTGAACCGTTCGAACATCCCTCAGCCTCCGTCCCGCTTGGCGTGCTTCTTGTGGACGGCCTGCCGGCTGACGCCGAGACAGACCGCGATCTCCTGCCAGGACCACCCCTGGCTCCGCGCGTTCCCGACCTGGAGGTCCTCCAGCCGGTCCGCCAGGTCCCGCAGGGCCCGCACCGCGCGCAGGCCGACCGCCGGGTCACGACTGCCCGCGGCTGCCGCGAGCTGCTTGGTGTCGCTCATGACGTCAACTTTGGTTGACACTCCGGCGTCTGTCAACCCTGGTTGACAAAGACACCCGCCCGCGCGGCCACCAGTGCGGCCTCGGCCGCCCGGTCGGCGTCCCGCCCGTCCAGCGGCTCGCCGGTCAGGAACAGGCAGTGGTAGAGCGGCGCGGTGGCCGCCCGGACCACCGCCACCGGGTCGGTGCCGTCCGGGAGTTCGCCCCGGACCACGGCCCGCGAGACCAGCGCGGCCGCCTGGCGGTGGCGGGCGGCGAAGAAGGCGTGCAGCGCGGCGGCGCCACGCTCCGAGCGGAGGGCGGCGGCGATCAGCGCCCTGGGCGTGGCCCCGGCCTCCGGATCGGCGAACACCCGCTGGACCTCACCGGCGAGCAGCCGCAGGTCGCGCCCCACCGAGCCGGCATCGGGGACGGGCCACTCCCGCTCGGCGGAACTCTCCAACGCCTGGGCGACCAGCCCGTCCACCCCGCCCCACCGGCGGTAGAGGGTCGCCTTGTGGACGCCGGCGCGGATGGCGACCGCCTCGGCCGTCAGCTGGTCGTAGGGCTTCTCGGTCACCTCCGCCAGGGTCGCGGCGACCACATCGGCCAGGACGCGGGCGCTCCGGCCGCCGGGGCGCTTCTCGGCGGGCTTCGGCTCAGGCTCGTCGGACAAAGTCGACTCCAGTCGCATTAAGGCTTGCCAGCTCTCGGCCGAGCTGGCAAGCTCAGGTTAACGCGACGCCCGTCGCCTTAACGAGAGGCACTCTTTGACCGCCACCACCTTCACCACGACCGCCACCGCCGAGATCCATGTCGACGGCCCGGCCGGCCGCCTCGCCGTCCTCGACCACGGCGGCACCGGCCCCGACGTCCTCCTCCTGCACGGCGCCACCCGCACCGCCCTCGACTGGGAGCCGCTGCGCCCGCACCTCCCGGGCCTGCGCCTGGCCGCCCCCGACCTGCGCGGCCACGGCCGCTCCGACGGCGACGGCGACCACGGCTGGCCCGCCCTGCTCGCTGACCTGGACGCCGTGATCGCCGCCCTCGGCCTGCACACCCCCTGGCTGGTCGGCCACTCGCTCGGCGGCATGCTCGCCGTCCGCTACGCGGCCACCCGCCCCGGCGCCGTCCGGGGCATCGTCGACCTGGACGGCTTCGGCCCCGGCGTGCCGTCCCTCTACCCCGGCCTCACCACCGCCGAGGTGACCGAGCGCCGGGCCGAGCAGCTCGCCCTCTTCACCGCCCTGCCCGCCGAACCCCTCACCGCCGAGGAGTGCGCGGCCCGCGCCCGGGCCCGCGCCGCCCTGCTCGGCACCGACCCCGGCGCCGAGGAGGCCACCGCCCTGCGGGCCCGGACCGCCGACGGCGGCGCCCGCCCCGCCCCCGCCGAGCTCCCCGCCCTGATGGCTCCCCTGGACGGCTGGGACATGTTCGCCGAGGCCCGCGCGCTGACCTGCCCGGCCCTCTTCGTCCGCGGCGCGGTGCCACCCTCCGTCGACCACCTGCCGCCCCGGCTGGCCGAGTTGACCACCGCCCTGGTCGCCGGGATCGACCGCGAGCTCGCCACCCTCCCGCACACCGCCGACGTGGCGGCCGGCCACCTGCTCCACCTGGAACGCCCCGTCGAGACGGCCCGGCTGATCAGGGAGTTCATCGGGTAGGTTGCCCGGCATGACTGGTACCGCGACCACCGACACGGGAACGGCCACCGGGGCGGGGGCCCTGCTGCGCGGCTGGCGCGAGCGGCGCGGCCTGAGCCAGCTCCAACTCGCCCTGGGCGCCGACTCCTCCGCCCGGCACATCAGCTTCATCGAGACCGGCCGCTCCCGGCCCGGCCAGGAGCTGCTGCTCCGGCTCGCCGAGCACCTGGACGTCCCGGTCCGCGAGCGCAACTCCCTGTTGCTGGCCGCCGGTTACGCCCCGCACTACACGGAGACCCCGCTGGACGACCCCGCCCTGGACGCCCTCCGCGAGGGCATGGAGCGCCTGCTGGCCGCCCACGAGCCCTACCCCGCACTGATCGTGGACGGCGGCTACCGGGTGCTGGCCGCCAACCGCGGCATCGGGCTGCTGCTCGACGGGGTCGACCCGGAGCTGCTCACCGAACCGCTGAACGCCATGCGGCTCACCCTGCACCCGCGCGGCATCGCCCCGCGCATCCGCAACCTGCGCCAGTGGCGCGCCCACCTGCTGGAGCAGATGGAGCGTCAGATCGCCCTGGTCCGCTCCGAGACGGTGCGCGCCCTCTTCGAGGAGGTCCGCGCCTACCCGCTGCCCGACACCGTCGACGAGCCGCAGGACGCCCACGAGGTCTTCCCCTTCGCCCTGCCGCTGCGGATCGAGCACGGCGGCCGGGTGCTGTCCTTCCTCTCCACCATCGCCACCTTCAACACCCCCACCGACGTGACGGTCTCCGAGCTGGCCATGGAGACCTTCCTCCCGGCCGACCCGGAGACCGCCGCCCACCTGCACTCCCTCATGCCGAGGTAGCCCGCAGCGCCCTCCACTGCAGCACCGCGAAGCCGGCCACCGTGGCCGCCTGCACCGGGATCCACACCATTCCGGCGGTGGTCGGCTCCAGCCAGAGCTCCATCGCCACCACGCTCAGCACCGGCCAGACCAGGTTCGCGTCGATCACCGCCTTCACGCCCAGCGGCGCGGGCCGCCGCTGCCCGGCCAGCACCGCGACCAACGCCGCGTACCCGAGCAGGAACACCCCGATCTCCCGGAGCACCCCCTCCGAGACCCCCAGCAACTCCCCCAGCGGACCGGCGAACGCCACGTACGCCAGCCCGTTCCCACCCGTCACCACCGCGTCCAGCCCCAACACCTGCCGCAGCCAACGCTGCGGAGCACCGACCGAACGGACCACACCGGCAACCGAGTTCACAGCCATGCCGAACCCACCCTCTCGGGACACGATCTCCTTGGAGCCCCTCCCGGGAGATCCCCGGGCGGCTGACACCAACTCTGCCGCCCGGGCCGACACGGGTCGATTACGTCCGAGGTAATGCCGCTGCTCTGCGGCGCTCGGCCGTCCTGATCCGGTGGCAGTTGGCGCAGACCGACTCGCACTTGGCGATCTCCCGCTCGATCTCCGCCCAGTCCCGCCGATCGGCAATGAGCTGCGAAACCGTCGCTACCTTGAGCCCCCGCACGTGGTCCCAGTCCAGCCCACGTGCCCACCCACGCCAGCCGCAGTCAGTGCAACCGAGGGTGAGCTTCAGTCCATCGTTGCGGTCCTGGTGGTCCATCACCCGTCGCCAGGAGGGTGGCAGCCGATCCGCACTCCGGTTCCGAGAAGGCCGTTGCCGTAGCGTCCGGGCCCGGTGGCAACGGGCGCAGCGGACCTCGCACTTCGCCAGCTCCTCGACCAGCCGCGCCCGCGCGACGCACAACTGCACCAGCCGTGACACCGTCCCGATCTTGTCTCCGGCCTCACGATGGTCCGGATCGAGGGCCCGAACATCCTGGTAGCCGCAGTCGACGCAGCCGGTTCGCTTCCATTCGTCCACCACCGCCTGCAACCTCGCTCGGGAACGCCGCAGGTCGTGCCCGGCGCCAAGGCGTTCGCGACGGTCCCGGCTGCGCTGCCGTGCGGCTGCTTTCTCCTCCGGGGAGCAGGACCGCTGTCGGCGGGGCCGCCCTCCGGCCGCAGCCTCCTGTGCTCTCCGCCGCACCGCCTGCCTGCACTCCCCCTGCAGTCCACTCGGCTTACTCGCATTGCGCGGGAAGTCCGTGGCAGGCTGCCAGTCCTGGCAGGCCGGGCACCAGATGGGCGTCGTCGGCGTGATGTGCTCACCGTGAGGCCGCCGTGGCCCCCGCTGTTTGCGACGTTCTGACTCCATGGCACCAGGGGACCAGACGGGGGTGACAGGAAGCATCCAGAGGCGGGCCAGGGCGACCGCGGAGCGTTGACGCTTCCCCAGCCCGTGGCCTCCGATCAGGCCACGGTGAGCCGGAAGGCCAGCCGTCCGAACCGCACGCTGTCCCCGGCCCGGACCACCACCGCGCCGGCCACCCGGCGCTCGTTCACGAAGGTCCCGTTGCTGGAGCCGAGGTCGTGCAGCACCCACTCGTAGCCCTCCAGCCGCAGCTCCGCGTGGTGCCGGGACACGGTGGCGTCGCCCAGCCGCAGGCCGGAGCCGGAGATCCGGCCGATCCGCAGCACCGTCACCCCGGGCCCGGGCAGCCCCAGGCCCGGCAACTCCTCCGCCCGCCAGCTCCGCCGCAGCCCGACCCGCAGCGCCGAGGCCCGTGCCACGGTGCGCAGCAGGAACCGGGAGACCGGATCATGGGCGTCCAAGTCGCCCACCACGTCGTCGAGTTCGGCCTTGGTCCGGGCGGTGAGCACCAGCTCCATCCGCCGGATGAAGGTGTCGTGGGAGAGCCGCCCCACGCCCACCCCTTCGCGCAGCACCTCCAGCGCACGGTCCCGCTCCGCTTCGGACGGCCGTACCAGCGCGGTGCGGAACTCGAGTGACGCCATGTCAGCGATTCTCCGCGCCGCCCACCGGCCCTGTCCAGCACCGGTCGGCACGACGGAGGCGGGCCCCGACCACCAGGTGGTCGGGGCCCGCCTCGACGGTCCGGCTCGGGGTCAGCTGCAGCCGCTGGTGGAGCCGCAGCCCTCGCAGAGGTAGCAGCTGCCGGCGCGGCGCATCTTGGTGCCGCAGGAGAAGCAGAGCGGCGCGTCGGCGTTGAGGCCGAGCTGGATCTCCATCAGTTCGGTGGAGTTGTGCGCCTGCTTCGGGGCGGCGGCGGCCGGGGCGGCCGGGGCCGCCTGGATGACCACCGGGGCGGGGGCCGGGACGGACTGGGCCAGGCCCTCGACGTCCACGTCCTCCGAGTCGATCGGCTCGTAGGAGCCGGTCTCCAGGTGCCGGGTGCGCTCCTCGACGGAGTGGATGCCCAGCGCGGAGCGGGTCTCGAAGGGCAGGAAGTCCAGCGCCAGGCGGCGGAAGATGTAGTCGACGATCGACTGGGCCATCCGCACGTCCGGGTCGTCGGTCAGACCGGCCGGCTCGAAGCGCATGTTGGTGAACTTCGCGACGTAGGTCTCCAGCGGGACCCCGTACTGCATGCCGACCGACACCGCGATCGAGAAGGCGTCCATCATGCCCGCGAGGGTCGAGCCCTGCTTGGACATCTTCAGGAAGACCTCGCCCAGACCGTCGTCCGGGTAGGAGTTGGCGGTCATGTAGCCCTCGGCGCCGCCCACCGTGAAGGAGGTGGTGATGCCGGGACGGCCCTTCGGGAGGCGCTTGCGGACCGGACGGTACTCGACCACCGGGGCCGGGACCGGGGCAGCCGCAGTCTGCTCCTCCTCCTTGGACTTCTTCGCCGAGAGCGGCTGGCCGACCTTGGAGTTTTCGCGGTAGATCGCGAGCGCCTTGACGCCCAGCTTCCAGGCCTCGAAGTAGATCTCCTCGACCTCTTCGACGGTCGCGACGGACGGCATGTTGACGGTCTTGGAGATGGCGCCGGAGATCCACGGCTGGATCGCCGCCATCATCCGCACGTGGCCCATCGCGGAGATGACCCGCTCGCCCATCGCGCAGTCGAAGACCTCGTAGTCGGCCGGCTTCAGGCCGGGCGCGTCCACCACGTTGCCGTGCTCGGCGATGTGGGCGACGACCGCCTCGATCTGCTCCTGCTGGTAGCCGAGGCGCTTGAGGGCGCGCGGCACGGTGTTGTTCACGATCTGCATCGAGCCGCCGCCGACCAGCTTCTTGAACTTCACCAGCGCCAGGTCCGGCTCCACGCCGGTGGTGTCGCAGTCCATCATCAGGCCGATGGTGCCGGTCGGGGCCAGCACGGAGGCCTGCGCGTTACGGAAACCGTTCTGCGCGCCGAGGCGGAGCACGTCGGCCCAGGTCTCGGTGGCGGCGGCCCAGACGGGGGCGTCCAGGTCGTCGTAGGAGCGCGCGGCGGCGTTGGCCTCGGCGTGCTGCCGCATGACCTGCTGGTGCGGGGCCGCGTTGCGGGCGTAGCCGTCGTACGGGCCGACCACGCCGGCCAGCTCGGCGCCGCGGCGGTAGGCGGTGCCGGTCATCAGCGAGGTGATGGATCCGGCCAGCGCGCGGCCGCCCTCGGAGTCGTAGGCGTGGCCGGTGGCCATCAGCAGGGCGCCGAGGTTGGCGTAGCCGATGCCCAGCTGGCGGTAGGCGCGGGTGGTCTCGCCGATCTTCTCGGTCGGGAAGTCGGCGAAGCAGATGGAGATGTCCATCGCGGTGATGACCAGCTCGACCACCTTGGCGAAGGTGGTGGCGTCGAAGGAGTCGTCGTCGCGCAGGAACTTCATCAGGTTGAGCGAGGCGAGGTTGCAGCTGGAGTTGTCCAGGTGCATGTACTCGGAGCAGGGGTTGGACGCGTTGATCCGGCCCGACTCCGGGCAGGTGTGCCAGTGGTTGATCGTGGAGTCGTACTGGATGCCCGGGTCGGCGCAGGCCCAGGCCGCCTCGGCCATCTTGCGGAAGAGCTTCTTGGCGTCGACGGTCTCGATGACCTCGCCGGTCATCCGGGCCCGCAGGCCGAACTCGGTGCCGTTCTCGACCGCGGTCATGAACTCGTCGGAGACCCGGACGGAGTTGTTGGCGTTCTGGTACTGGACGGACGTGATGTCGTCGCCGCCCAGGTCCATGTCGAAGCCCGCGTCGCGCAGCGCGCGGATCTTCTCCTCCTCCTTCACCTTGGTCTCGATGAAGGCCTCGACGTCCGGGTGGTCCACGTCCAGGACGACCATCTTGGCCGCCCGGCGGGTGGCGCCACCGGACTTGATGGTGCCGGCCGAGGCGTCGGCGCCGCGCATGAAGGAGACCGGGCCGGAGGCGTTGCCGCCGGAGGAGAGCAGCTCCTTGGAGGAGCGGATGCGGGAGAGGTTCAGGCCGGCGCCGGAGCCGCCCTTGAAGATCATGCCCTCTTCCTTGTACCAGTCGAGGATCGACTCCATGGAGTCGTCGACGGCCAGGATGAAGCAGGCCGAGACCTGCTGGGGCTGCTTGGTGCCGACGTTGAACCAGACCGGCGAGTTGAAGCTGAAGACCTGGTGGAGCAGCGCGTGGGTGAGCTCGTGCTCGAACACCTCGGCGTCCTCGACCGTGGCGAAGTAACCGTTCTTCTCGCCGGCGGCGCGGTAGGTGAGCACCACGCGGTCGATGATCTGCTTGAGGCTCCACTCGCGCTGCGGGCTGCCCACCGCGCCGCGGAAGTACTTCGAGGTCACGATGTTGACCGCGTTCACCGACCAGAAGTCGGGGAACTCGACGCCGCGCTGCTCGAAGTTGACCGACCCGTCACGCCAGTTGGTCATGACGACGTCGCGGCGCTCCCAGGTGACCTGGTCGTAGGGGTGCACGCCCGGAGTGGTGTAGATGCGTTCGATCCGCAGGCCGCCCTTGGGAGCCTTGCCGGCCCCCTTGGCAGCCTTCGACCCGCGTGCGGACCCGCTCGTGGTGTCGGTCACTTCTCGCTTCTCCTCTAGGGCAAATCCCCCAATGTCCCATTATCAGATGGGTCTGGGGGTGGACGGCAGTGTTCAGCGCACCGTTTTCGGGCACGCCTGACACCCGGGCCGACTGGCTAGGTCAGTAGGTCAGGGCGCGGTGGAGAGGACGGCGACGTCACCCTCCACGGGAAGAGGCTGCTCGGCGCGGAGCTCCGCGATGGCGGCCTCGAAGTCTTCGAGATCGTTGAAGGCCCGGTACACCGACGCGAAGCGCAGGTAAGCGACCAGGTCGAGTTCCTTGAGTGGGCCGAGTATGGCAAGCCCCACGTCGTGGGTCGAGAGTTCGGCGCTCCCGGATGCCCGGACGCACTCCTCGACCCGCTGCCCGAGCTGGGCCAGCGCGTCCTCCGTGACCGGACGACCCTGACAGGCCTTGCGGACACCGGTGATCACCTTCGACCGGGAGAACGGCTCGGTCACCCCGCTGCGCTTGACCACCATCAGCGTGGCGGTCTCGACGGTGGTGAAACGGCGGCCGCAGTCGGGACACTGGCGGCGACGGCGGATGGAACTCCCGTCGTCACTGGCTCTGCTGTCCACGACCCGGCTGTCCGGATGCCGACAGAAGGGGCAGTGCATCGGGAACTCCCTCGACGGCGACAGCGGACTGGACCAGCCTACACCGACCACAAGGGGTGGGCTCGACCGCGAACCTATGCCCTAGATGTTGTGGTCGCATCCCGACGCGCCGCTGTGTTCTAGACTTATCGAGTCGAACACTTAAGCGATGTACACCCAAGGCCTTGATCGAGTCAGCCCGACTCGAATAAATTCACTCGAACGTGTGTTTGGCGCAACCTTTCGATCGGTGCCCCTGTTGAGCTGGGAAAGAGGGCCAGCAGTCGGAAGGGACCGCCGTGAACACTCTCGAAGCCAAGACCTCCATCCCGGTGCAGGAGCGTTCCGCGCGCACCGCCGACCAGGAGAGCGTGGACCACACCATGAGCCGGAGCCAGCCGATCGAGCACTCCGCCGCCCAGGACGACGTCCTCGGCCAGCCCGCCCCGACCCGCGCGATGCCGGGCCGCCCGCCGGGCATCCGCACCGACGAGGCCGGGCTGACGGAGCGCCAGCGCCGGGTCATCGAGGTCATCCGGGACTCGGTCCAGCGGCGCGGCTACCCGCCGTCCATGCGGGAGATCGGCCAGGCCGTGGGGCTCTCCTCCACCTCCTCGGTCGCCCACCAGCTGATGGCCCTGGAGCGCAAGGGCTTCCTGCGACGTGACCCGCACCGGCCCCGCGCCTACGAGGTCCGCGGCGTCGAGGTCGCCCGGCCGAACACCGCCGAGGCGGCGGGCCGGCCCTCCACCTCCTACGTCCCGCTGGTCGGCCGGATCGCCGCCGGCGGTCCGATCCTGGCCGAGCAGACGGTCGAGGACGTCTTCCCGCTGCCCCGTCAACTGGTCGGCGAGGGCGAGCTGTTCGCGCTCACCGTGCGGGGCGACTCGATGATCGAGGCCGCGATCTGCGACGGTGACTGGGTCACGGTGCGGCGGCAGCCGGTCGCCGAGAACGGGGACATCGTCGCGGCGATGATCGACGGCGAGGCCACCGTCAAGCGCCTCAAGCGCGAGGACGGCAAGATCTGGCTGATGCCCCACAACCCGGCCTACGAGCCCATCCCGGGCGACAACGCCACCATCCTCGGCAAGGTCGTCGCGGTCCTCCGCCGCCTCTGAGCTGCGCAGGCTGACGGACCGGGGCCACCGGGGGAAAGTGGTCACACCAGGGGCGCGGGACTCTGCTCATGTGCGGCTCCGCCGCGCGGGCGCGCAGAGGACCGGCAGCACCACCAAGCGGTAGTGGTTACACCAGGGGCGCGGGGAACTGCGCGCGGTGGAAAGGCAGCACCTGCAACTGGCCGACGGTGGGTCAGTTGCAGGTGAGTCGCCTTCCGCCTCGCGCCGTTCCTCGCGCCCCTGGCGTAGCCACGTACAGCCTCGCGCCCGGGCGGCGGAGCCGG
>NZ_JBSFGS010000022.1:53022-72879 GCF_053596675.1 Kitasatospora sp. NPDC001664 | reverse complement strand
GCACATCAGCACAGCCTCGCGCCCCTGGCGTAGCCACGTACAGCCTCGCGCCCGGGCGGCGGAGCCGCACATCAGCACAGCCTCGCGCCCCTGGCGTAGCCACGTACAGCCTCGCGCCCGGGCGGCGGAGCCGCACATCAGCACAGCCTCGCGCCCCTGGCGCGTGTGCCTACTGGCTGCCGCGCTTGGCCACCGGCTTGACCGGGGGTGCGGAGGCGTCGATGGCGGCCAGGGAGCGGCGGACCTGGTTGCGGTCGTCGGTGTACCAGAAGTCGGGCATCGAGGACTTGAAGAAGCCGCCGTAGCGCTTGGTCGCCACCCGCGGGTCGAGCACCGCGACCACGCCGCGGTCCTCCGCCGCACGGACCAGCCGGCCGGCGCCCTGCGCCATCAGCAGCGCCGCGTGGGTGGCGGCCACCGCCATGAAGCCGTTCCCGCCCCGTGCCTCGACGTCCTTCTGACGGGCGCTCATCAGCGGGTCGTCCGGCCGCGGGAACGGGATCCGGTCCATCACCACCAGCTGGCAGGCGGAGCCGGGCACGTCGACGCCCTGCCAGAGCGACAGCGTCCCGAACAGGCAGGTCGAGGAGTCCGAGGCGAACTCCCGGATCAGCTCACCCAGGGTGTCCTCGCCCTGGAGCAGGATCCGGTGGTCCAGCCGCTCCCGGAGCGCCTCCGCCGCCGCCTTGGCGCCGCGCATGGAGGAGAACAGCCCCAGCGTCCGGCCCCCGGCCGCGTCGATCAGCTCGGCCAACTCGTCGAGCATCTGCGGGCGTTCGAGGTCCCGCCCGGGCTCGGGGAGGTGGCGGGCGACGTACAGGATGCCCTGCTTGGGGTAGCTGAACGGGGAGCCGACGTCCAGGCCCCGCCAGTACGGCGGGGTGGTCTCGTCCTGGACCAGCTCCGGCTCGTCCTCGCGCCGGACGTCCGGGAGGCGGCCCTCGGCCGGGAGGCCGAGCGAGGCGGCCACGCCGGTGAAGTCGCCGCCGAGCTTGAGGGTGGCGGAGGTGAGGACGACCGAGCGTTCCTTGTACAGGGCCTCCCGGAGCAGGCCGGAGACGCTCAGCGGGGCGACCCGCAGGGAGGCCGTGCCGGGGCCGAAGCGGTCGGTGCGCTCGATCCAGACGACGTCGTACTCGGAGCCCTCCAGCAGGCGGTCGGCGGTCTCGTGCAGGCTCTCGGCCGAGGCCATCGCCTGCTTGCGGACGGCGTCCTCGTCGGTGAGCGCCTTGTCCCTGGTCTCGCCCAGGGAGGTGATGATCTGGCGGGCGGCGTCGCGGATGGCGGTGACCGCGTAGCCGAGGTACTCGGGGAGCTCACCCTCGACCCGGCCGGGCTGGGCGGTCTCCATCAGGCCGTGGTAGTTCTCGGCGGCGGCCTGGAGGGCGTCCACCGCCTTCTCGTTGGCCAGCCTGGCGGCGCGCTTGACGGCCCGGTTGACGGCGCCGACGGTGAGCTCGCCGGTGGCGGCGCCGGTCACCCGGTTCACCAGCTCGTGGGCCTCGTCGACGATCAGCAGGCCGTGCTCGGGGAGGACCGGGGCACCCTCGATGGCGTCGATGGCGAGCATCGCGTGGTTGGTGACCACCACGTCGGCCAGCTTGGCCCGCTCACGGGCCTGCTCGGCGAAGCACTCCTGGCCGTAGGCGCACTTGGTGGCGCCCAGGCACTCCCTGGAGGTCACCGACAGCTGGGCCCAGGCCTTGTCGGAGACGCCCGGCGACATGTCGTCGCGGTCCCCCGTCTCGGTCTCCTCGGCCCACTCGCGCAGCCGCAGCACGTCCTGGCCGAGCTTGCCGGTGGGGCCGCCGAGGGCCTCGACCGGGTCGAAGAGGCCCTCGCCCTCGTCGCTCGGGGTGCCCTCGTGGACGCGGTGCAGACAGACGTAGTTGGAGCGCCCCTTGAGCATGGCGAACTGCGGACGGCGCCGCAGCACCGGGTGCAGCGCCTCCACGGTGCGCGGCAAGTCCCGCTCCACCAGCTGGCGTTGGAGCGCCAGCGTGGCGGTGGCCACCACCACCTTGTCCCCGTGCGCGAGCGCGGGGACAAGGTAGGCGAGGGACTTTCCGGTGCCGGTGCCGGCCTGCACCAGGAGGTGCTCGCCGCTGCCCACCGCGTCGGCGACGGCGGAGGCCATCGCGACCTGACCCGGGCGCTCGACACCCCCGACGGCCTCGACGGCGGTGTGCAGCAGCTCCGGGAGCGCGGCGCGGGTGACGGGCGCCGGGGCCTCGGCGGTGCCGGGCAGGGCCTGGGGTGCGGAGTCGTTCGTCATGGCCCGCCCAGCCTACGGCGTGGGAGTGACAATCCGGTCCTGCCTGGCCGGGGCCGGGGCGGGGACCGAGCCGCCGAGGTGGAGCGGATTGGGCACCTGGCCGTGCACGGCGGCGTGCGGACGCTCCGGGCGGTCCCGGTAGCCGTCCAGCAGCAGCCGGTTCCGGTTCAGGCAGAGCCGGTCGATCCGCGGGGTGAAGAGGTCGAAGAGCCGGAAGCGGTCGCCGAGTTCGGGGAAGCGCCGCTGGTGGGCGGTGATCCGCTCGCGCAGCAGCTCCCAGAACTCGCTCTCCGGGACGCCGAGCTGACGCTCGAACAGCGGGGCCAGGTAGCGGAAGACCCCGATGAACAGGCCGGAGTGCAGGAACTGGCAGAGGAAGGCCGGGGGTTCGCGCAGCAGCACCCCTCCGACCTCCCCCGGCAGGCCGTCCAGTTCGGGCAGCGGTTGGTCGCTGATGTTGACGTCGTCGACGAAGTCCTTGACCGCGAGGCGGGCCGGGGCGTCGTGCTGGTCGAAGACGATGATGGCGTTCTCGCCGTGCGGGGAGAAGACGGTGCCGTACTTGTAGAGGAAGTGCAGCAGCGGCGGCAGCATCACGGCGAACAGCCGGCGCAGCCAGTCCCGGGCGGGCAGCCCGGAGCGGGCGACCAGCTCGGCCACCAGGGCTCGGCCGTCCGAGCCGGTCTGGAGCAGCGAGGCCAGGGTGCGGGCCCGCTCGTGCGGGGCCAGGTGACGGCCGAGCGGCTCGCGCCAGATGGCGCCGAGCAACTCCTTGTACTGGTAGGGGACTTCCGGCAGGTCCCGGTAGAGCGGATGGTCCACGGTGACGGAGGCGATCTCGCCCAGCAGGATCACCCGGCACTCGTCGCGCAGGAACGGGTCGCCGTCCCGCAGGCCGTGGATCCAGGAGGTGACCGCGGGGGCGGCCAGCGTGCGCTCGGTCGGCAGGCCGCGCCAGACCAGGGTGTTGAGCACCGAGAGCGGGAGCTTGACGGTGCAGCGCTCGGGGTGGCTGAGGTTGAAGAAGCTGCGGATGGACTGCTGGGGCAGCCGCAGGTCCCCGTCGCTGGGCAGCGGGACGATCAGGCCCTCGGCGATCCAGGGGGCGAAGAGCGGCAGCAGCACCTCGTCCCACTGCCAGGGGTGGACCGGGAGCAGCAGGAAGTCCGGGCCCGCCAGCGCGCGGAACTCCGGGCTCAACTCCTGCTCGTAGAGCCCGTCCTGGCCGCGGTACTCGGCCAGGCTGCGGTGCACCGCCAGCCAGGGCAGCTGCTGCGGCTTCCGGGCCTCCGGGGTCCAGTCGGCGGCGTCCCGGGCGGAGAGGCCGAGCCGGCCCTTGTTCGGCACGATCCAGGGGTGACCGCCCTGCCGCCCCTCCAGGCCGACGTGGTCCAGGTCGGCCAGCTCGGCGGCGGTGAGCTCCTCGGCCAGCAGCCCGGCGTCGGCCATCAGGGTGGCGGTCAGCTCGCGGACCAGGTGGCCGACGGTGTCCCCGGAGAGCCCGAGGGTGGTGCGGGCCAGCTGGAGCAGCCGCAGCGGGTCCCCCGCCGGGTCGGCCGCGCAGACCACCGACGCCGGGTCCACCAGCCAGCTCCCGTAGGCGCCCCGGCGGGCGGTGAACCGGTAGACGGCGCCCGGGAGTTCGAGCCGGTAGCCGTCGCCGTCCGGCTCGGGGACGAAGAGCTCCTCGTAGGCGAACTCGCCGATCATCTTGGCCAGCATCGCCCGGCGGGCCCGTTGCCAGAGCGCTGCGGTGAGCTGCGCTGGTCGGTGGAGCTCAGTGGGTGACAGCGGCACGGTTCGCCTCCTGCGGGCGTGGGAGCGCGGGGACGGGCACACCGCCGGGTCGGGCGGTGTGGACGGGCGGGGCGAAGCTGGTCCAGGCGGTGCGGTCGGGCAGCTGGTGCACGGCGCGGCCGGTGACGGCGTTCAGGATCACGGCGGCCCGGTGGGCGCCGAGCCCGAGGTCGGGTGTGCCGACCCCGTGAGTGTGCAGCTCCGCGTTCTGCACGTACAGACCGCCGGTCAGCCCGGGCCGGGTGGCGACCCGGTGGTCCAGGTCCACCTTGAACCGGCCCTGCTCGTCCCAGTCGATCAGCTCGGCCACCGGGTCCAGCGCGGCCGGGCGGACCGCCCGGTAGCCGGTGGCCAGCACCACGGCCTCGGTGCGGACCACGTGCGCGGCCCCCGAGTCGCCCTGGCGGCAGACCAGTTCGAAGCCGCCGCAGGGACCGGCCAGTGCCTCGGTGACGGCGGTGCCGGGGCGGATCTCCACCGGGTCGGCGTCCATCGGGCGGCCGATGGTCCGCTCGTAGAGCAGGTCGTGGATCTCGGCCAGGGTCTCCGCGCTGGCCGCCTTGTGCAGCTGCCACTGCTCGTGCACCAGCCGGTCGCGGACCTCACCGGGCAGGGTGTGGAAGTGCCGGGTGTAGTCGGGGGTGAAGTGCTCCAGGCCGAGCTTGGAGTACTCCATCGGGGCCAGTGCCCTGGTCCGGGTGAGCCAGCGCAGGCGGGTGCCGTCGGTGCCGCGGGTGCGCAGCAGGTCGAGGAAGACCTCGGCGCCGGACTGGCCGGAGCCGACCACGGTGACGTCCTTCGCCCCGTCGAGGCGGTGACGGTTGGTCAGGTAGCCGTCCGAGTGCCAGACCTGCGGGTGGCCGCGGAGTGCGGCGAAGGCCTCCGGGACCACCGGTTCGGTGCCGACGCCGAGCACCAGGTTGGCCGCCCGGTGCTCGGCGCCGCCGGCCGTCACCCGGTAGAGCCCCTCCTCGGGCTCCCAGTGCACGGCGGTGACGGGAGCGCCGAAGCGGCAGTTGGGCAGCCGCTCGGCGGCCCAGCGGCAGTAGTGGTCGTACTCGCGGCGGGCCAGTTGGAAGCGCTCGGCGAAGTAGAACGGGAAGAGCCGCTGCTGCTCGCGCAGGTAGTTGAGGAAGGACCAGGGGTTGGTGGGGTCCACCAGCGAGACCAGGTCGGCCAGGAACGGCACCTGCATCCGGGCCCCGTCCACCAGCATCCCGTGGTGCCAGCGGAACTCCTCCCTGGCGTCGCAGAACAGCGTGCGCAGCCCGTCCACCCGGTCGGCCAGCGCGGCCAGCGAGAGGTTGAACGGGCCGATGCCGACGCCCAGCAGGTCGTACGGTTCGGGCTGCGGGTTGTCCATCTCGTCCTAGCCTCGGCAGGTCACGGGAGCGGGGTGCGGGGTCGTGGGGCAGCGGGTCGTGGGGCAGCGGGTCGTGGAGCGCGCCGTCGCGGCAGCGCCGGTCACTGACGCAGCATCAGCGCGGCGCGCTTCTCGGGCAGCTCCAGCTCGGCGACGGCGGTGAAGCCGGCCCGTTCGAAGGCCCGCAGCGACGCGGTGTTGGTCAGGTCCGGTTCGGCCACCAGGCGGCTGTGGTCCGGGGCGGCCAGCAGCTCCTCGGCCAGCGCGGCCAGCAGCACCGCGCCCAGCCCCCTCCCCCGGTGCTCCGGCGGGCCGATCAGCAGGTGCAGGCCGGTGTCCCCGGGCTCGGCCGGGTAGTGGTCGGCCAGCCGGTCGGCCTCGGCCCGGTAGAGCTCCCAGTAGCTCATCGGGGTGCCGTCCAGCAGCCCCAGGTACGGGGTGCTGTGGCTGCCGGGGGCCAGCTGCGGGGCGAGGTGGGCCGCGGTGGTCTCCGGTGGTCCGGCCAGTTCCCAGTAGCGGCTGACCGCCGGATCGTTCATCCAGCCGGCCAGCAGCGCCAGGTCGCGCTCCGGGTCCACCGGGCACAGCTCGAACTCCCCCGCCGGGGTGGACGTCACCAGGGTGGAGGTCCTCACCGGGCCGCCACCGGGTTGGGGATGTCCACGTAGACGGACTGGGTGGCGACCGGGCCGACCAGCTCGTCCATCCCGTTCAGCCGGGTGAGCAGGTTGGCCTTGCAGTGCAGCTGCTCGCTGCCGAGCAGCAGCGCGGGCAGCCCCGAGCCGGTGGCGGCGGCCTGCGGGCCGGCCAGGAAGCCGCGCAGCGCGGCCAGCAGCACGGGCTCCTCGGCCAGGCCCTGGGAGCCGAAGGCGCCGATCAGGCCGAGCACGTGGTTGATGCCGAGGTAGTAGGCGAAGTGCTTGTCGATCACCCGGTCCGGCAGGAAGGTGTCGCTCTCCCGTCCGATCCCCGGCAGCCTGGCCTCCAGCCGGGCGGCCGCGGACTCGCGGAAGTAGTAGCCCTGGTTGTCCCGGTAGCGGCCGCCGACCGGCCAGCCGGCCTGGTCCAGCAGCACCAGGCTGTTCTGCTGGTGCGCCTCCAGGGCGATGCCGCCCCGCCCGTCCAGCCAGAGCACCGGGAGCACCACGGCGTCCAGGTAGCGCAGGAACCACTCGGTGGCCACGGTCTGCACCGTCCGCCCGCTGACGGCGGCCAGACGCCGCACCACCGCGCCGAGCCGGGAGGAGACCCGCTCCCCGTACGGGCGCTCGGCGACCAGCCCGGCCACGCAGAGCGCCCGGTCCCGCAGTCCGAACGGCTGCTGACGGAGCACCACGTCCAAGCCGTTCGGGTCGGCGCCGCCCGGCAGGTCCACCCCGAGCCAGGCGGGGTCGCGGACGATGTCGAAGCCCGGGTGGGCGGCCTGCCACTCGGCGGCCAGGCCGGTCTCCAGCAAGCGGTGCACCTCCAGGCCGCGCAGCAGCTCCTTGCGGAGGTTCTCCCGGCGGGAGTTGGTGATCCGCAGGCCGAGCGAGAGCTTGAGCATCCACGGGGTGCCGGGGCGGCAGACGGTGCGCACCGAGGAGGTCGGGTGCCAGGGCTCGCCCTGCTCGCCCAAGTCGTGCAGGGCGCCGCTCGCCAGCAGCCCGGCGATCTCCGGCCGGAGCGCCAACTCGCTTGCCTGCCACGGGTGCAGGGGAAGCGCGGCGGTGCCCTCCGGCAGCCGGACGCCGTCCCCGAGCAGCCGGGCGGTGAGCTGCTCGGCCGGGACGCCGACCGCCGAGCCGGAGGCCAGCAGCTCCCGGGAGACCGCGAACCAGTGCAGCCGGAAGGAGCCGCGCAGCTCCGGCGAGTACGCGGCGCTCTGGGCCGGCCCGAGACCGTCGCGGCTCTTCGGGGTCGGGTGCAGCGGATGCCCGAGCAGCAGCGCCTGCTCCGCCTCCAGGAACGGCCAGGCCTCCTCGGCCGCGTCCGCGGCGCTCCCCCGGTGACCCAGGATCTCGGCGGTGCGCAGCACCGAATCGGCCACCCGGGCCGCCAGATCGGTGAGTTGGCCGGCCTCGGGCCGTTCGGCGGTGGCCCCGGCCACCAGGGTGGCCACCGTGACCACGTCCACCGGCAGCCCGGCCAGGGTCACCTCGCCGAAGCGGTGCCACCCGGCCGGCGACCAGTACCGGACCGGCGCGGCCAGCTCGGCCGCCCCGCCCAGCACCGGCACCCGGAGCACCCCGTCCGGCCCAGGACGTGCGCCCGTCTCCCTGGTCCAGCAGCGCAGCAGGCTCTCCGTCCCGGCCTGCTCGGCGGCCACCGCGGGGTCGGCATCGAGCAGTCTGTCCCGGACCGGCCGCGCGGTGGCGGGCGCGGCGGGCATCCCGGTGGATCGGACGGACGGGGCTCCGGCGGAAGCGGCAGTGCTCAGGACGGTGCTCAAGGCTGCTCCTTGGGGCGAGCGGAGGTGCGGGCGCCGGGAGTACGGGAGAACGGCTTCGGGGCGACACCGGAAGCGGCGTCGGGGGAACGGCCGAGGCGCGTGGGGCCGAGGGCGCCGACGTGCCCAGCGAACTGCCCGCTGCCGGGTGATCACAAGATCAGCTCACTCGTTGTGGTGAACCTCAAGCGATCACTCACCCGTTGGAGTGGCCCGCTCCGGACCGACACGGTGCCGCACCGAGCCGCTCCGTACTCCGCTCCGTGACCTGGCGGTGGGAGGATCTCCCCGCAGTGTCCACGGGGGACGACGGGGGGACGGACAGTGGGATCGACGTCGATACGCACCGCGGTGACGGCAGTGGTGGTGGGGGCCGCCCTGCTCACCGGGTGCGGCAGCACGACCGGGGGGACGTCGCACGACTGGAAGCTGCCGGCCGCCGAGCGCAGCCGGTGGCAGGGTGAACTCTCGGAGCGCTGGGCCAAGTTGAAGGACTGGCGGCCGGAGGACTGGGACCGCTGGGCCCGCGAGCACGTCTTCCGCAACCCGGTGGTCCGCGACCTGTGGGAGCCGGAGCGGATGACCACCGCCGAGCCCCAGCAGCCCGGCCCGCCGCTCACCGAACCGGCCGCGGGCCGCGACCCGGCCGGACGCGACCTGAGCGACCCCGAGCCGACCGCCGTGCAGGCCGTCCCGGTGGAGCGCCCGTACACCCGCTACCCGGCCTCCGGGAAGGTCTTCTCCACCGCCCCGGGCGGCGGCACCGGCCAGTGCTCGGCCACCGTGGTCGCCGACCCGGCCCGGCCCGGGAAGAGCAACCTGGTCTGGACGGCGGGGCACTGCGTCCACGAGGGGGCGGGCGGCGGCTGGTTCCGCAACCTCATCTTCGTTCCGGCCTACAACAGTTCGGGGGCCGCGAGCAGCAAGAAGAAGCCCACCATGGCCGAGGTGGCACCGCTCGGACAGTGGTGGGCGGACCAGGTGATCAGCTCCCCGCAGTGGATCGCCGAGGGCGGCCACAGCGGCAACGCGGCCAACCAGTACGACTTCGCCGTCCTGCGGGTGCACAACCCGGACGGCGACGGGCGCTCACTGGAGGAGACGGTCGGGACCGCGGTGCCGGTCTGGTTCGACGCGCCGCGGGACCAGCTCTCCATCTCGGCCTGGGGCTACCCCTCGTCGAAGCCGTACGACGGACGGGAGTTGAACCGCTGCGACGGCGGCCGTCCGGTCCGGCTGTCGTTCGATCCGGCGAGGCCGCCCATGCTCAGCATCGGCTGCACCATGACCTCCGGTTCGAGCGGCGGCGGCTGGTTCGCCACCATGCCGGACGGTCGCACCGCCCTGGTCAGCAACACCTCGATCGGCAACCTCGCCCACACCGCCCTCAACGGCCCGTACCTGGAGTCGGTCGCCCGCCAGGCCCTGGAGTACGTCTCCCGCAAGGCCTAAGTGGCAACACCAGGGGCGCGGGGAACTGCGCGCTTCGGGAGGCGGCCCACCTGCAACTGACCCACCGTCGGCCAGTTGCAGGTGCTGCCTTTCCACCCCGCGCCCCTGGTGCGCTTCCGCGAACGTCAGCTGGTGACGACCGCGTAGCGCTCGAGCTCGGCGGCCAGTTCGGCCGCGACCTTGGCGTGCAGCAGGGTGCCGTCGGCGGTGTGCTCCGCGGAGATCGGCTCGCCCTCGGCGTGCACCCGGGAGACCAGGTCCCCACGGGTGTACGGGATCAGCGCGCGGACCTCGATGGCCGGCCGCGGCAGCTCCTTGTCGATGAGCTGGAGCAGCTCGTCCATGCCCTGCCCGCTGCGGGCCGACACCACGATGGCGTGCGGCTCGCGCCGCAGCAGCCGCTGGAGCACCAGCGGATCCGCCGCGTCGGCCTTGTTGATCACCACGATCTCCGGCACGTTCTGCGCGTCGACCGAGACGATCACCTCGCGGACGGCGGCCAGCTGGGTCTCCGGCTCGGGGTGCGAGCCGTCGACCACGTGCAGGATCAGGTCGGCCTCGGCGACCTCCTCCATGGTCGAGCGGAAGGCCTCGACCAGGTGGTGCGGCAGGTGCCGGACGAAGCCGACCGTGTCGGCCAGGGTGTAGATCCGGCCGCTCGGGGTCTGGGCCCGGCGGACGGTCGGGTCCAGGGTGGCGAACAGCGCGTTCTCCACCAGGACGCCGGCCCCGGTCAGGCGGTTGAGCAGCGAGGACTTGCCGGCGTTGGTGTAGCCGGCGATGGCCACCGAGGGGATCTGGTTGCGACGGCGCTCCTGGCGCTTGGTGTCGCGGCCCTTCTTCATATCGGCGATCTCGCGGCGCAGCTTCGCCATCTTCTCGCGGATGCGGCGCCGGTCGGTCTCGATCTTGGTCTCACCGGGACCACGGGTGGCCATGCCGCCGCCGGAGGAGCCGGAGCCACCACCACCCATCTGCCGGGACAGCGACTGACCCCAGCCGCGCAGGCGGGGCAGCATGTACTGCATCTGGGCGAGCGAGACCTGGGCCTTGCCCTCCCGGCTCTTGGCGTGCTGGGCGAAGATGTCGAGGATCAGGGCCGTCCGGTCGACGACCTTCACCTTGACGACGTCCTCCAGCTGGATCAGCTGGCCCGGGGTCAGCTCACCGTCGCAGACCACGGTGTCGGCGCCGGTGGAGGCAACGATGTCGCGCAGCTCCTTGGCCTTGCCGGAGCCGATGTAGGTGGCGGGGTCGGGCTTGTCACGGCGCTGGATCACGCCGTCGAGCACCTCGGAGCCGGCCGTCTCGGCGAGGGCGGCGAGCTCGGCCAGCGAGTTCTCCGCCTCCTCGGCCGTGCCGTCGGTCCAGACCCCGACGAGCACCACGCGCTCCAGGCGGAGCTGGCGGTACTCGACCTCGGTGACGTCCTGGAGTTCGGTGGAGAGTCCGGCGACGCGGCGCAGCGCGGCGCGCTCGCTCCGGTCGTACTGCTCACCGTCGTACCGGTCGAAGGCCTCGTCGATCGCCGCGAGGTCCTCGTCCATCAGGGCTTCCGCCCGGAGGTCCGCGATCCGGCTGGCGGAGTCGCGGTTTTCGTTGCGGCTGTCGAACGTGGAGGTCAATCTCATCCTTAGGTAGAGCGGGAGGGGCCGGTGCGGCCCGCGCGCCGAGGAGTCTGCCCCGTATGTCGCCCCGATACCACGTGGCGAGTCGAGCTACCCCTCAAGGCCGTGACCGGCACCGGAACCACTTCGTCCGGTGAACGCCACGGACCGGCCGTGAATTCCCCCCGATGGTCGCACGCCCGCCGCCACCCGGTCACCCTCATTTCGCCGGGCCACTCCCACCCGGTACACGTCGTAGACCCCGGAGACCCGCAGCATCGCCCGCATCAGCACCGGCAGCACGGCGGCGTCCGGCAGCTCGACGGTGTAGGTGTGCCGGACCCGGAGCTGCTGCGGGGGCTCCACCTCGGCCGCCATGATGCCGACGCCCTCGGCCGACATCGCCGCCGTCAGGTCGGCCAGCAGGCGGGGGCGGTTCAGCGCCTCGGCCCGCAGGGTGGCCCGGAAGCCCTCGGCCGGGCGGGCGCCCGGCACCCAGCGGGGCCGCACCGGTACCCGGCCCTCGGCCCGCAGCTGCTCGGCCGCCGGACAGCCCGTGCGGTGCACCGCCACGGTGCCTCCCCGGATCGGGTAGCCGGTCACCTCGTCCGGCGGCACCGGGGTGCAGCAGCGGGCCAGCCGGGCCTGCACCCGGGGCAGCCCGGGGACCGTGACCGCCGGCTCGCCCCGGTCGGCGGCGGGCGGCGCGGGCGGCACGGGGGGCTGCACCGGTTCCGGCGCCGGGTCCTCGGCGACGGCCGGGTGGCCGGCCAGCCAGCGCTCGATCGCCAACCGGGCGGCCGGGGTGCGGGCGTGCTCCAGCCACTCGGCCGCCGGGCCGGTCGGCTCCCCGCTCTCCTCGGTCAGCACCGCGACCACGTCCCCGTCGGCCAGCGGGGTGCGCAGCGCCACCAGGCGTCCGTTCACCCGGGCGCCCAGACAGCGGTGGCCGGTCTCCTCGCCGAGCAGGTAGGCGGCGTCCACGCAGGTGGCCCCGGCCGGCAGGTGCAGCGTCTCGCCCTGCTCGGTGACGGCGGTGATCTCCCGGTCGTCCGAGAGGTCGGAGGTGAGCGCCGACCAGAAGGTGTCCGGGTCCGGCGTCTCCTGCTGCCACTCCAGCAGCCTGGTCAGCCACCCCGGGCGTCCCGGGTCGGTCTCCTCGCCGCCCTCCGCCGCCTGGTGCGGGTCGCCCAGCGCGACCACGCCCGTCTCCGCCACCCGGTGCATCCGCCGGGTGCGCACCAGCACCTCGGCCACCTCACCACCCGGCAGGGCCACCGCGGTGTGCAGCGACTGGTAGAGGTTGAACTTGGGCGCGGCCACGAAGTCCTTGAACTCGCCCGGCAGCGGGGTCCAGCAGGTGTGCAGCTCGCCGAGCACCGCGTAGCAGTCGGCGTTCTCCTCCACCACCACCAACAGCCGCCCGAAGTCGGCCGGTTGGAGCTGCTGGGGCAGCCCGTCCGGGCCGGCCGCGGCGGTCCGCTTCAGCAGCACCCGGTGGACGGAGACCGCGTGCCGCGGCCGGACCGTCACCTCTGCGGCGACCTTGGCCTCGGCGAGCTGACGGGTCAACGCCTCGGCAAAGGGCTGGAGCAGCTCGTCCGGCCGCTCCTCGTAGGCGGTGACCAGCGCCCTGGTGCGGGCGTACTCCTCCGGGTGCAGGGTGGCGAAGACGATGTCCTCCAACTCCGCCTTCAGCACCTGGATCCCGAGCCGCTCGGCGAGCGGGATCAGCACGTCGCGGGTGACCTTGGCGATCCTGATCCGGCTGGCCGGCTTCATGTGACGGATCGTCCGCATGTTGTGCAGGCGGTCGGCCAGCTTGATGACCATCACCCGGACGTCGTCGCCGGTGGCCACCAGCATCTTCCGGAAGGTCTCCGCCTCGGCGGCGGCGCCGAAGTCCACCTTCTCCAACTTGGTGACGCCGTCCACCAGGTAGGCCACTTCCGGGCCGTACTCCTCGGCGACCTGATCCAGCGTCACCTCGGTGTCCTCGACCGTGTCGTGGAGGATGGACGCCACCAAGGTCGTCGTCCCGGCGCCGAGTTGGGCCAGGATCATGGTGACGGCGAGCGGGTGGGTGATGAACGGCTCACCGCTCTTGCGGGTCTGGCCGCGGTGGCTCTCCTCGGCGGTGCGGTACGCCCGTCCGAGCAGGGCCAGATCGGCGTTGGGGTGGTGGCGGCGGTGGGCCTGCACGATCGGCTCGATCGCGTCCGGCAGCGGGGTCCGGTCGGTGGCCAGCAGCGCGGCCCGCCCCGCCCGTCCCAGGGCGACCCGGTTGAGGCGCACCAACGCGCGCCTCCCCACCTCGGCATCGACGGTCATCCGCACCTCCGGCAGCGATGGTCCATGCTACCGAGCACAGCACGTTCCGCACCCGCCCGCCCCCGTACCGTCACCTCCACCACCCGAACGGGCGGATTCACGGCGCCGACAAACGGGAAGCGGGGCGCTCGCGCGAAGGCGGCGACGCCCGGGGCGCGAGGAACGTACGGGGTGATGCCGGGGGCGCGGGGAACTGCGCGCGGGGGAACAGCAGCACGTGCAACTGGCTGACGGTGGGTCAGTTGCCGGTGAGCCGCCTTCCGATTCGCGCAGTTCCTCGCGCCCCCGGGATCACCATCCAGGTCAGATGGCGAGCGTCCCGGAGGCGACGATCTCCGCGGGGCCGGTCATCTCGATGCGGGAGTCGGGGTGCTCGGTGATGCGGAGGGTGCCGCCGGGGAGGTCGACGGTGTAGGTGACGGGTGCGCCGGTCTCGGCCGGAGCGAGGTGGTGGCGGCGGGCGGCCGCGACGGCGACGGCGCAGGCGCCGGTGCCGCAGGAGCGGGTCTCGCCGGAGCCGCGCTCGTGGACCCGCATCGCGACGTGCCGCGGTCCGCGCTCCACCACGAACTCGACGTTGACGCCCTCGGGGTAGACGCCCTCGGTGACGCCGGGGGCGTCGTACAGGGTGCCCGCGTCGGCGAGGTCGTCGACGAAGGCGACGGCGTGCGGATTGCCCATGTTGACGTTGAGCGCGGGCCAGCTGTGGTCCCCGACCGTCACGTCGACCGGGCCGGAGTCGGGCAGGGCCGCGTACCCCATGTCGACGGTGACCTCACCCGATTCGGCCACCACGACCTCGCGGACTCCCGCCCGGGTGGCCACCGCGAAGGCGCCGGTTCCGGCCAGTCCGGCCTCGACCAGGTAACGGGCGAAGACCCGGACCCCGTTGCCGCACATCTCGGCGATCGAACCGTCGGAGTTGCGGTAGTCCATGAACCACTCGGCCCGGTCCGCCATGCCCTCCGCCGCCGGGTCGGCCGCCGAGCGGACCACCCGGAGCAGCCCGTCCCCGCCGACGCCGGCCCGGCGGTCGCAGAGCAGGGCGACCTCGTCCGCGCCGAGGTCGAGCTTGCCGTCCTGGTCGGGGATGATCACGAAGTCGTTCTGGGTGCCGTGCCCCTTGAGGAAGGGGAGGCCGAAGGTCTGGGAAACCGATGCCGATGCGCTCACAGCGCCGATGGTACTGACCCGGGCCGCTCAGGCGGCGAGCCGTACCACCCGCCAGACGGCGAGGCCGACCGCGACCACGGCGATCAGGGTGTAGATCAGGATGGAGCGCCGGCTGGCCCGCAGCCCGCTCCCCCGGCGCGGCACGCCGGGCCACTTGTACCCGGCCATCCGGGCGGCCATCGCGCCCCAGCCGACCGAGGCGGCGGTGAGCAGCATGCCGAGCATCCCGATCATGGCGGCGCCGCGGTCCCCGGAGCCGAAGGCGAGCGGGAAGGCGAACATCATCGAACCGAAGGTGGCGACCGCCGCGATCGGCAGGGTCTGCCACCAGCGCAGCCGCTTGCGGGGCCGGATCTCGCGCTCGTGCACCACTCCGGGTGCGGCGAGGTCGGCGAGCACGGGGAGCGCCACGGCGTAGGAGGTCGGCTCGGGCAGGGCGAGCTCGGCGCTCAGACTGCTCAGCTCCTCCGTCTCCGGGCCGGTTCCCGTGGACACGCGGCCTCCCCTGACGGTGCGACACGGGCCCGCGGGCCCGCTGCTGGTGAGGCGGATCGAACGACCTGCCTCCGGATGCTCTCGATGATGGCATGTCCGATCCGGCCGACAGCCGGTTCGACGGGCCCCCGGGTGATCCGTGGCCAGGACGTGATGTGCCCGTAACCCTCAGTTCGTCGTGCACCCGCAGCTGCACCGGCAGCGTGGCCGGAAACCGCCCCGGCCTGGTCAGATCTGACGGGCGGTCAACTCCAGCGAGCGCTCCAGGAGCTCCACCGGGTCGGCCCCGGCGGGGCGGGAGAGCCAGTGGATCCGGTCGTCCCGGCGGAACCAGGACTCCTGGCGGCGGGCGAACCGGCGGGTGGCGCGCACGGTCTCGGCCTTGGCCTCCTCTTCGGTGCACTCCCCCGCGAAGAAGGAGAGCACCTGCTGGTAGCCGAGCGCCCGGGAGGCGGTCAGCCCGTCCCGCAGGCCCCGGCCCTCCAGGGTCCGGACCTCGTCCAGCAGGCCGGCCTCCCACATCCGGTCCACCCGCAGCTCGATCCGCTGGTCCAGCTCCGGCCGGGGCACCTGGACGCCGATCTGGACCGTCTCGTAGACGGCGGTGTTGCTCGGCAGGTTGGCGGTGAACGGCTGCCCGGTGATCTCGATGACCTCCAGCGCCCGGACGATCCGCCGGCCGTTGCTGGTCAGCACCGCCTCGGCGGCGGCCGGGTCGAGCACGGCCAACCGCTGGTGCAGCACGTACGGGCCCTGTTCGGCCAGCTCGGCCTCCAGCCGGGCCCGGACCGCCGGGTCGGTGCCGGGGAAGTCCATCTCGTCGATGGCGGCCCGGACGTACAGGCCGGAGCCGCCGACCAGCACCGGGGTGCGGCCCTCGGCCAGCAGCCGGTCCATCTCGGCCCGCGCCAGCCGCTGGTACTCGGCCACGCTGGCGGTCTCGGTGACGTCCCAGACGTCCAGCAGGTGGTGCGGGATGCCGCCGCGCTCCTCCTGGGTGAGCTTGGCGGTGCCGATGTCCATGCCCCGGTAGAGCTGCATCGAGTCGGTGTTGATCACCTCGCCGCCGAGGCTGCAGGCGATGGCCACCGCGAGGTCGGACTTGCCGGCGGCGGTGGCGCCGACCACCGAGACGACGCGGGGCTGGGGGGTGGAGGAGGAGCTGCTCACGGGCCAAGTCTCGCAAAGATCGGGAGTGGCGCCGTGTCGTCGGCGGTCACCCTGGGGAAGTATGAGTATGGAATGACCGATTTGCCCCGCCCCGAGCGGTGGGGCCCGCCGAAGGAGAGCGACTGACCATGGGCCTGATGGACAACCTCAAGGGCAAGGCCGAGGAGCTCAAGGGCAAGGCCAGCGAGCTCGCGGGCAAGCACGGCGACAAGATCGACCAGGTGGTGGAGAAGGCCGGGGCGGCCGCGGACAAGGCCACCAAGCACAAGTACACCGACAAGATCGAGACCGGCACCAGCAAGGCCAAGGGCGCGGTCGACCAGTTCGCCGCCAAGCCCAAGGACGACGGCCCGAGTCAGAACTGACCGCCCGTCAGCTCCAGGAGGCGACGAAGTACCCGACCCCGTACGGGGCCTCGTCGTACCGGAGCCGCCCGCTCAGCCCGGCGCCCTGCGCAGCTCCCGCGAGGACCTGCCAGGGCGCCCGGCCGTCCGCCTGCAGCTCGGCCGAGAGTGCCGGGTCCAAGGCCCTGAGCGCCTCGGTGTCGGCCTCGGCCAGCGCCTTGGCGGCGTGCACGTCGTACGGCTCGGCCCGCTCGTCCAGGTAGCCGGGGGCCTTGACGGTGCGGCAGGCGCTGCCGCCGCCGAGCACCAGCAGCCCGACCCGGTCGGCCAGCTCGGCCAGGCCCTCGCCGAGGCCGGTCAGCCGCTCCACCGGGGCGTCCGCGGGGACGGCGCAGGCGTGCGTGGGCACCGTGATCCCGGCCTGCTCCAGCAGCCAGGCCCCGACGGTCAGCGAGGGCGCGAGCTCCGGGCCCTCCGCCACCGGCCCGGGCAGCCGGACCACCCGGGGCACCCCGTAGCGGTGGAACGACCCGATCCCGCCCTCGGTCCACACCCCGGGCTCCGGCCCGGCGCCGACCACCACGACCAGGTCGACCTCACCGAGCTCCCGGACCGCCTCCAGGCACTGCTCCCGGAGGACGTCGAGCTCGGACGCGGCACCGGCGGCCACCTCGGGCACGAGCAGCGGCGGGCAGGGGCAGACGGCGGCGGCGACAAGCATGTCGATCACTCTAACGGGCAAGGCCCCGGAGAGCCGTGTGCTCCCGGGGCCTCGTGACGCGTCGGAGATCAGGCGTCGCAGCAGCCACCCGTGGGCGCGAGCGGCAGCGGGGCCGGGGCGCCGATCTTGGGGAGGCCGAGCAGGACGCCGGCCGGCTTGGCCGGCGGGGTGCCCTGGCGCTTCTCCCACGCGTCGCCCGCGCGGGTGCGGCGGACCGACAGGGTCGGACCCTCCGCCAGCAGGTGGTGCGGGGCGGCGTAGGTGATCTCGACCGTCACCACGTCGCCCGGGCGGACCGGCTCGACGGGGCGGGTGAAGTGGACCAGCCGGTTGTCGGGCGCCCGGCCGGAGAGCCGGTCGGTCCTGTCGTCCTTCTTGCCCTCGCCCTCGGCGACCAGGACCTCCAGCACCCGGCCGACCTGCTTCTTGTTCTCCTCCCAGGAGATCTCCTCCTGGAGGGCGACCAGCCGCTCGTAGCGCTCCTGCACCACGGCCTTGGGGATCTGGCCCTCCATCTCGGCCGCCGGGGTCCCGGGGCGCTTGGAGTACTGGAAGGTGAAGGCGTTGGTGAAGCGGGCCTCCCGGACCACGTGCATGGTCTGCTCGAAGTCCTCCTCGGTCTCGCCCGGGAAGCCGACGATGATGTCGGTGGAGATCGCCGCGTCCGGCATCGCCTCGCGCACCTTGCGGATGATCCCGAGGAAGCGGTCCTGCCGGTACGAGCGGCGCATCGCCTTGAGCACGGTGTCCGAGCCCGACTGCAGCGGCATGTGCAGCTGGTGCATCACGTTCGGCGTCTCGGCCATCGCGGCGATCACGTCGTCGGTGAAGTCGCGCGGGTGCGGCGAGGTGAAGCGGATCCGCTCCAGGCCCTCGATCTGCCCGGCCGCCCGGAGCAGCTTGGAGAAGGCCTCCCGGTCACCCAGGTCGGAGCCGTAGGCGTTGACGTTCTGCCCCAGCAGGGTGACCTCGATGACGCCCTCGCCGACCAGCGCCTCGATCTCGGAGAGCACGTCGCCGGGGCGGCGGTCCTCCTCCTTGCCGCGCAGCGCGGGGACGATGCAGAAGGTGCAGGTGTTGTTGCAGCCGACCGAGATCGCCACCCAGGCCGCGTACGCCGACTCGCGCCGGGTCGGCAGGGTGGACGGGAAGGTCTCCAGCGACTCCAGGATCTCCACCTGGGCCTGCTGCTCGATCCGGGCCCGCTCCAGCAGCGCGGGCAGGTGCCCGATGTTGTGGGTGCCGAACACCACGTCGACCCACGGGGCCTTCTTGACGATGGTGTCGCGGTCCTTCTGCGCCAGGCAGCCGCCGACGGCGATCTGCATCGCCTTGTGCTGCTGCTTGTCGGCGGCCAGGCGCCCGAGGTTGCCGTACAGCTTGTTGTCGGCGTTCTCGCGCACGGCGCAGGTGTTGAACACCACCAGGTCGGGCTGCTCGCCGTCCTGGTCGGCCTTCACGTACCCGGCGTCCTCCAGCAGCCCGGAGAGGCGCTCGGAGTCGTGCACGTTCATCTGGCAGCCGTACGTGACGACCTTGTAGCTCTTGGAATCCTGGCTCGTACCCACGGACCTAGGGTACGTGGAAGCGGATCGGGCTCCTCGCCCCTCTCCCCATCCGGCGCCCGGCCTGGCAGTATCCAACCCCATGACCTGGAGACCCCGTGCCGCCCTGCGCACGGCGGCCCGCAGCCGGCTCGGCCGGGTGGCCGCCGTGTTCCTGCTGGTCGTGGGCGCGGCCGGGGGCTGGTGGGCCACCGCCGCCGACCGGACCGACTACCCGCGCGGCGAGACCGGCTTCGCCACAGGCGTCCCCCGGGGCGTGTACGACCGGTACGGGATCCTGCTGCGCACCTACCTGCACGACAACCTCCCCGGGGTCGAACTGCGGCTCGACAACTCCCAGGGCTCCGTCGACAACCTCGACCGGGTCGCGGCCGGGCGGGACTCCTTCGCCATCGCCACCGCCGACGCGGTGGCCAGCTACCGGGGGGACGGCAGGGACCGGATCCGCGCGATAGCCCGGCTCTACGACGACTACCTCCAGCTGGTGGTGCCGGCCGACTCGCCGGTGCAGCGGACCGCCGACCTCAAGGGCAGGCGGGTCGGGGTCGGGCAGAGCCGGTCCGGCGTCCAGCTGGTGACCCGGCGGCTGCTGGCCTCGGCCGGGCTGGACCCGGACGTGGACGTGTCGGCCTCGATGCTCGGTGTCGGCGACGCCGCCGACCAGTTGAGGAACGGTCAGCTCGACGCCTTCTTCTGGTCCGGCGGGCTGCCGACCAACGCGCTCACCGACCTGTCCGAGCGCTTCCCGATCCGGATCGTCCCGCTCGGCGACCTGGCCGAGGCGGTCCAGCACGTCGAGGGCGGCGGGGCCGACGCGTACCGCGCCGCGACCATCCCGGCCGACGTCTACCCCAAGGCCCACCCGGTCGGCACCGCGGTCGCCACGCTGGCGGTCCCGAACCTGCTGATCACCCGTGAGGACGTCGACTCCGCCCTGGTCCAGCGGATGACCAAGGCCGTGATCGACAGCCGCGACCGGATCGGCTCCGAGGTCCACGCCGCCCAGGTCGTCGACCTCCGCACCGCCGTCTACACCGACCCGCTCCCCCTCCACGCCGGCGCCAGCGCGTACTACCGCTCCGTCAAGCCGTAGGCACCGCGGGGGCTGGCGAAGGTGGCCACCCCGGGGGCGCGAG
>NZ_JBSFGS010000022.1:0-52925 GCF_053596675.1 Kitasatospora sp. NPDC001664 | reverse complement strand
GAGGCTCTGCTGATCTGCGGCTCCGCCGCGAGGGCGCGCGGGGGAACGGCAGCAGCACGGGACGGCCGGCGCAAGTGGTCACCCCGGGGGCGCGAGGCTCTGCTGATCTGCGGCTCCGCCGCGAGGGCGCGCGGGGGAACGGCAGCAGCACGGGACGGCCGGCGCAAGTGGTCACCCCGGGGGCGCGAGGAACTGCGCGAGTACGGAAGGCGGACCAGCGCTGGATCGGGGCAGGCGAGCCAGTTGCACGTGCTGCCGTTCCCCCGCGCGCAGTTCCCCGCGCCCCCGGGATTACCTGGGACGAGGCACTGTCAGGCGGACGGTGAGCCCCGTGGGGTCGACGGGGGTGAAGTCGAGGGAGCCGCCGCCGGCCAGGAGGAGGGTGCGGGCGATGGAGAGGCCGAGGCCGGAGCCGTCGACGTTCTGGTGGCGGGGGCTGCGCCAGAAGCGGTCGCCGATGCGGGCGAGCTCCTCCTCGGTGAGGCCGGGGCCTGCGTCGGAGACGGTGAGGGTGAGTTCGCGCTTGTCCTGTTCGAGGCCGAGGCGGACCGCCTCGCCGCCGGGCGTGAACTTGAGGGCGTTGTCGAGGACGGCGTCCAACGCGCTGCCGAGGCCGATCGGGTCCGCCAGCCCGACCGCCGTGGCGGGGCCCTCCCAGGCGAGGCGGATGCCGCGCTGGTCGGCGACCGGCCGCCAGGCGTCGATGCGGGCCAGGACGAGGGCGGTGAGGTCGACCCGCTCCGGTTCGGGGCGGGCGTGCTCGGCGGTGGCGAGGCCGAGCAGGTCGTCGAGGACGCGGGCCAGCCGGGTGCCCTCCTCGCGGACGGCGCCGAGCTCCTCCTCGTGGCCCTCGGGCAGCTCCAGGCCGAGGAGTTCGACCCGGAGCAGCAACGCGGCCAGCGGGTTGCGCAGTTGGTGGGAGGCGTCCGCGACGAAGGCCCGCTGCTGGTCGAGGGCGAGCAGCACGTTGTCCGCCATGTCGTTGAACGAGCGGGCCAGGCGCCGGAGTTCGGGCGGGCCGGAGCTGGGGGCGACCCGGGCGTTCATCCGTCCGGTGGCGATGTCGTGGGTGGCCCGGTCGAGGGTGCGCACGGGGCGCAGCACCCAGCGGGTGAGCCGGACGGCGAGCAGGACGGCGGCGACCATGGCGAGGGCCTCGCCGGCGCCGAGCCAGAGCCAGCGGTCCAGCACCCGGGAGCGGAGTTCGCCGGTGGGCGACTCGGTGATGACCACGGCGATGACGTCGCCGTCGCGGACCACCGGGGCGGCCACCGTGATGGTGCGCTCCGGGGTCCAGGGCCAGACCTGCGGCGGGTTCTTGCTGCGGCGGCCGTCCACCGCGTCCTGGAAGGCCCGGGCTCCGGGGCCGCCCTCGGGGACCTGCCAGCCGGCCGGGGCGACCGCGACGGCGCTGCCGTCGCGGTGGAAGACGCCGGCCCGGATGCCGTACAGCTCGTGGTAGCGCTGGACCTCGGCGGCCAGCGAGCGCAGCCGTCCGGTGTCGCCGTCCTCGGGGACGGCGGAGCCCTTGACGGCGGTGCCGGCCGGGGGCAGGCCCTGGGTGGGGAGCTGCTGGGCGAAGCGGGCGGCGTCGTCCATCCGGTCGACCACCACCAGGCTCTGCTCGGCGGCGGCCTTGGCGGCGGCCAGCGGGACCCCGAGGGCGGCCAGGACGGCGGCCATCAGGGAGAGCAGGATGCCGAGCAGGCGGGTGCGCACGGGGGTTCAGCTCTCCCGGGCGGGGGCTGACGGACCGTCGGAGGCCGGCTGCTCGGGCATCAGGCGGTAGCCGACCCCGCGCACCGCCTCGACCAGTCCGGGCAGCGCGAGCTTGGTGCGCAGCGAGCCGATGTGCACCTCGAGGGTGCGGCCGTTGCCCTCCCAGCCGGAGCGCCAGACCTCGCTGAAGATCTGCTCCCGCCGGTAGACCACGCCGGGGCTCTGGGCGAGCAGCGCCAGCAGGTCGAACTCCTTGCGGGTGAGCGGGACGTCGCGCCCGTGCACGCTGACCCGGCGGCGCTCGCGGTCGATCAGCACGCCGCGGGCCTCCAGCGGGCCGGGCTGGTCGACGGGCTCGGAGGGTTCGGCGGCCTGGCCGCGGCGGGCCACCGCGTGGATGCGGGCGAGCAGTTCGCCCATGTCGTAGGGCTTGGTGACGTAGTCGTCGGCGCCCAGGTTGAGGCCGTGGATGCGGGAGCGGATGTCGGCCCGGGCGGTCACCATGATCACCGGGACGCTGCTGTGGGCGCGGATCCGGCTGCACACCTCGAAGCCGTCCCGGTCGGGCAGGCCGAGGTCGAGCAGCACCACCCGGTACGGCTCGTTCCCGTCCGGCACCAGGGCGTCCAGCGCCTCGTGCCCGCTGCGGGCGTGCCGGACCTGGAAGCCGTGCCGGCCCAGCACCGCGACCAGGGCAGCGGCCACCCGGTCGTCGTCCTCGACGAGCAGCAGTCGCATGCGGGCCTCCCTCCGGTCCGGCTGTCACGCCTCTTCTGCGTGGGGTACCTGCGGAGTATCGTCCAGTCCGCCCGTTCTGTCACGGCCCGGCCGGCGCATGCCCCGGCGGCACTGCGACGGGTGACCGGGCGTGGCCGGATCGTGATGCTCAAGTTCCGCTCAGATCCGCTGACGTGACAATGTCAGCCGCCCTAGGGTCAGCCGGACCGGGGGCTGAGAGCTCCGCCGGCGACCAGCCCCCGGTACCAGTGCACGGACCCAAGCACCGCCCACGAGGGAGCCAGGCTCGATGACCGAGAACGCCGTGAGTGACTCCGCAGCCGCTCCCCTGGTGGTGCTGAGCGGTGTGAACAAGCACTTCGGCGCCCTGCACGTGCTCCAGGACATCGACCTGGAGATCAAGCAGGGCGAGGTGGTCGTGCTCATCGGCCCGTCCGGCTCCGGCAAGTCGACCCTCTGCCGCACCATCAACCGGCTGGAGACCATCGACTCGGGCGCCATCACCGTCGACGGGCAGCCGCTGCCGGCCGAGGGCCGCCAGCTGGCCAAGCTCCGTGCCGAGGTGGGCATGGTGTTCCAGTCCTTCAACCTCTTCGCGCACAAGACCGTGCTGGAGAACGTGGTGCTCGGCCAGGTGAAGGTGCGCAAGGTCGCGCGCCCCGAGGCCGAGAAGACCGCGCGGGCCCTGCTGGAGCGGGTCGGCCTGGCCGCGCACGCGGACAAGTTCCCGGCCCAGCTCTCCGGCGGCCAGCAGCAGCGCGTGGCGATCGCCCGCGCGCTGGCCATGAAGCCCAAGGTGATGCTCTTCGACGAGCCGACCTCGGCGCTGGACCCGGAGATGGTGAACGAGGTGCTCGAGGTCATGCGCGGCCTCGCGGCCGAGGGCATGACCATGGTCGTGGTCACCCACGAGATGGGCTTCGCCCGCTCCGCCGCCAACCGCGTGCTCTTCATGGCCGACGGCCGGATCGTCGAGGAGAACACCCCGGAGGCGTTCTTCACCGCGCCCCGCAGCGACCGGGCCAAGGACTTCCTTTCGAAGATCCTGCACCACTGACGCCCCGGCTGACCTACCGTCAGTCCCTGTCATGCCCAGAACTTCCCCGGCCCGGCTCCACCGTGCCCCCGATCGAGGAGACAGCTCCCGCATGAGGACCCGTCGTACCATCGCCGCCGCCCTGTCCGTGCTCGCGCTGACCGCCGTCGCCGCCTGCGGCAAGGAGGCCCCGAAGGCCGAAGACTCCGCGGCCAAGCTCCCCACCTACACGGTGAAGACCGACGCCAAGGTCGAGGGCTCGAAGGTCTTCGAGGAGGCCAAGAAGCGCGGCAAGCTGATCGTCGGCGCCAAGTCCGACCAGCCCTTCCTCGGCTTCGAGAACGTCACCACCAAGACCCGTGACGGCTTCGACATCGAGATCGCCAAGATGATCGCGGCCGACCTGGGCTTCGGCCCGGACAAGATCGAGTTCAAGACGATCGTCTCGGCCAACCGCGAGACCGCCCTCCAGGGCAGCCAGATCGACTACTACGTCGGCACCTACACCATCAACGCCGGCCGCAAGGAGAAGGTCGCCTTCGCGGGCCCGTACTACGTGGCCGGCCAGGACCTGCTGGTGAAGAAGGACAACACCGCGATCACCGGTCCCGAGTCCGTCGCGGGCAAGAAGGTCTGCTCGGCCACCGGTTCCACCTCGGTGAAGCAGATCAAGACGTACAACCCGGGCGAGACCATCGAGTACGAGACCTACGCCCAGTGCGTGGACAAGCTGCTCACCGACGAGGTCGACGCGGTCACCACCGACGACGCGATCCTCAAGGGCTTCGCGGCCAAGAACGCCGGCAAGCTCAAGGTCGTCGGCAAGCCGTTCTCCAAGGAGCCGTACGGCATCGGCGTCCAGAAGGAGGACCCGGCGTTCCAGCAGGCCGTCATCGCCGCGCTGAAGGCGCACGAGGACAACGGCGACTGGAAGAAGGCCTACGACGCCACCCTCGGTCTCTCGGGCTCCCCCGCCCCGGAGATCCCGGCGCTCACCAACTGACCCGTCTGGTAACGAAAGGAGGGCCGCCGGCATGGGCATACTCTTCGAGGACGGCAATTTCGAGCTGTTCCGGAACGGGTTCCTGCAGACGGTCGAACTCAGCGCGCTGAGCGCCCTGTTCGCCCTGCTGCTGGGTGTCCTGCTGGCGGCCTTCCGGGTCTCCCCGGTCCCGGTGCTGCGAGTCTTCGGCACCGTCTGGGTGAACATCTTCCGGAACACCCCGCTGACCGTCCTGTTCTTCGCGGTGGTCTTCGGACTCCCGCGCCTGGACGTGCACTTCGACCACTTCACCTTCGCGGTGATCGCACTCTCCGCCTACACCGCCTCGTTCGTCTGCGAGGTGATCCGGTCCGGCATCAACACCGTGCCGGTCGGGCAGGCGGAGGCGGCCCGCAGCCTCGGGATGACGTTCGGTCAGACCCTGACCCAGATCGTGCTGCCGCAGGCCGGGCGGACCGTGCTCGGCCCGCTCAGCAGCGTCTTCATCGCGCTCCCCCGCAACTCGGCGGTGGCCGGCGCGTTCAGCGTCCCCGAGCTGTTCAACTTCCAGGCCACGCTGACCGACAAGGGCGCCTCGATCCTGGCCATCTTCTTCTGGGTCGCGCTCGCCTACCTGTTCATCAGCGCCTGTGTCGCCCTGTTCTTCAAGTTCCTGGAATCCCGTCTGGCGGTGGCCCGTTGAGCGCCAAGAGCAGCGTCCTCTACGACGTCCCCGGGCCCCGGGCCCGGATCCGCAACCACGCCCTGAGCGTGGTTGCCGGCCTCGCCCTGCTGGGTGGCCTCTGGTACGTGTTCACCAGCCTGGACGACGCGGGCCAGTTCTCCGCCGAGATGTGGGACGTGTTCGCCTACAAGAACACGCAGGAGACCATCCTCACCGCGCTGCTGGACACCCTGAAGGCCTTCGCCACCGCCGCGGTGCTCTCGCTGGTGTTCGGCGCCCTGCTGGCGATCGGCCGGCTCTCCGACCACAAGCCGGTGCGCGCCGTCTGCACCGCGGTGGTGCAGTTCTTCCGCGCGATGCCGCTGCTGATCATGATCTTCGGGCTCTACGTGGCGGTCTTCACCGCCACCCCGTTCTGGGCCCTGGTGACCGGTCTGACTCTGTACAACGGCGCCGTCCAGGCCGAGATCATCCGCTCCGGCATGAACGCGGTGCCGCGCGGCCAGAGCGAGGCCGGCTACGCGCTCGGCCTGCGCAAGACCCAGGTCATGACGGTGATCCTCACCCCGCAGGCGATCCGGGCCATGCTGCCCGCGATCATCGGGCAGCTGGTGGTCACCCTCAAGGACACCTCGCTCGGGTACGTGATCACCTACCCCGAGCTGCTTTACGTCGGCAAGACGATCGCCGCCACCTGGGTCACCCCGGACGGCTACCCCTACATCCCGGTTGCCATCGTGATCGGCGTGATCTACATCCTCTGCTGCCTCCTGCTGACGGCGCTCGCCAAGTGGCTGGAGGGCTGGAGCCGCCGCGGCGCGAACCGGCGCACAACGTCCGCTGCTTGACGGACACGCAGGTGATCTGTTGCATTGCTCTTCGTGACACCACCCGGGACCCCTGACGCTCCGTCGGCCGCCGCTGCCCCAGCTCGGACCGACCGGTCCGAGGAGGTCCCGTCGTGGATCCGGTGATCATCGTCGGGGCCGGGCCGGTCGGCCTGGCCCTGGCGCTCGCGCTCGCCCGGCACGAGGTGCCGTCCATCGTCCTGGACGAGGGCGCCGGGGTCTGCTCCGAGGGCCCGCGCAGCGTGGTGCTCACCCAGCAGACCACCGGCTTCCTGACCCGGCTCGGCTACCAGCGGGCCGGGTCCGACGCCGTGTACTGGGACGCCTTCACCGTCTACCGGCGCCGCACCGAGGTGCTCCGGCTCCCGCTCACCGGGATCAGCCACCTCCCCCAGCACCGCCTGCACCGCGGCCTGCGGGACGCGGCCACCGCCACCCCGCTGATCCAGCTCACCCCGCACACCCGGCTGGTCGAGCTGGAGCAGGACGGGGACGGCGTCTCGGTCCGCACCCAGCACGTCCAGAACGGCACCTCCACCTGGTGGCGCGGCAGCCACCTGGTCGGCTGCGACGGGGCCCGCTCGGCCGTCCGCAAGCTGCTCAAGGTCCGCTTCCCCGGCCGCCCCGCGGTGGACCGGCACGCCGTCGCCACCCTCCGGGTGGACCTGCCCTTCCCCGGCGAGGCCCGGCTGCACCGCGAGCCGCCGTGGCGCGGCGACCGCGAGGCCTCCGCCCGCCCGCTCCCCGACGGCCTCTGGCGGCTGGACTGGCGGCTGCCGCCCGGCCGGCCGGCCCCCGAGACCCCGGTCGACCCGCACGCCACCTGGCCCGGCATCGTCACCGGCGACACCCTGCTGGCCCGGGTCCGCTCCACCCTGACCGGCTGGTGCGGCGAGCTCCCGAAGTTCGAGCTGCTGGCCGCCGCCGACCACACCGCCCAGCAGCGCCTGGCCGCCCGCTTCCGGGTCGGCCGCTGCTTCCTGGCCGGGGACGCGGCCCACCTGCACGGCGCGCTCGGCATGCAGAACCTCGCCGACGGCCTGCGGGACGTGGACAACCTCTCCTGGCGGCTCGCCCTGGCCTGGCACCTGCACTCCGCGGCCGGCGACGCCGAGTCCAGCCTGCTGGACGGGTACGAGACCGAGCGGCGCGGCGCGGTCGGCGCCCGGCTGCGCGCGGTGGACCAGTCGATGCCGCTGCTGCGGCCGCTGCGCGGCTGGGCCCAGACCAGGCGCTCGCTGCTGACCGGCTCCTTCCGCAAGCACGCCCCGCTGCTGACCGACGGCCAGCTCGGCACCGGACGCTTCGGCGGCGCCCCTGCCTACCCCGAGGCGCCCTCCGGCGTCCCGGGCCGGGTGCCGCCGCAGCGCGGCCCCAAGGGCACCGCGCTCACCGAGCAGCTCCCGCCGACCGCCCCCGGGGTGCTGGTCCCCGACCTCCCGGTGATCACCACCGAGGGCGCCCCCGACCACCTGCACGCCCGGCTCGGCGGCGGCTTCCTGCTGCTGCTGGTCGCCCCCGGTGCCACCGTCTGGTCCTCCCGGCACTGGCTCTCGGCCGGCCTGATGCCCCGGCTGACCGCGCTGGCCGCCTCGCTGCCGATCCCCGCCGAGGTGCTGGTCACCGACCAGTACCCGGCCGCCGACCCGCACACCGTGCTGCTGATCCGCCCCGACGGCCACGTGGTCGGCACCACCCACGGCGCCGAGCCGGACGCCCTGCACGCCCTCGCCCAGCACGCCCGCGGCGGCCCGGCCCCGATCACCAGCCCGGACCTGACCGGCTCCTGACGACGGGTCACTGGTCCCGGCGGCGCACCGCCAGGACGGTCACCACGACCGAGCCGGCCGCCCAGCAGGCGAACGTCAGCCAGGCGCCGCCCGGGGTGCCCGGGTAGGGCTGGTGGGCCAGCACGTCGGGGCGCTCGGCCAGGGTGGTCCAGGCCCGGTACGGGGTGGCGTTGCCGAGCAGGGCGGTCCAGTACCGGCGGGTGCTCAGGAAGACCGGTGCCACCAGCAGCAGGAGGGTGGTGGCGGTGACCGCCGAGGCCCCGTGCCGGAGCAGCGCGCCGACCGCCATCCCGGCCAGCGCGGAGACCGGCGCCAGCAGCGCCGAGGCCAGCAGCAGCCGGAGCGCGCCGGGGTGGTCGAGCATCACGGCGGCGTCGTAGCGGGCGAACTGTGCCTGGGTCAGCCAGAACGAGACCGCCGCCAGCAGCACCCCGAAGACCGAGGTGACGGCCGCCAGCACCAGCGCCTTGGCCGCCATCACCGAGCCGCGGGCGGGCACCGCGACGAAGGTGGTGCGGATCAGGCCGGTGCCGTACTCGCCGGTGACCGCGACCGCGCCGAACGCGCCCAGGGCGATCATCAGCACCGTCGCGCCGTTCCCGGTGAAGGCCGACAGCAGGGCCATCCCGTCCGCGACGAAGTCCGCGCGGTCGGCGGGCGCGTGTTCGCCCCAGTAGCGGACCTGGTCCCAGGCGGTGCCGACGTTCAGTCCGAGCACGGCCAGCGCGGTCAGCAGCAAGGTCCCGGTGGTGGAGCGCAGCGACCAGAGCTTGATCCACTCGGCGGCGACCAGGTCGGCGAGGCGGGCCCGGGGTTCGGTGGTGAGGGCCCGGGGTTCGGCGGTGAGGGCGGCGGTGGTCATCGGATGCTCCCGGCGTGGTCGGAGGTGAGGTCCATGAAGGCCTGTTCGAGCGAGGCGGTGCGCGGGCTGAGCTCGTGCAGCGGCAGGTGGTGACGGTGCGCCAGTTCGCCGATCTCGGCGGCGGCCAGGCCGCCGACGGTGAGCAGCTCGCCGTCGGTCCGCACCTGCGCGCCCCGCTCGGCCAGCAGCGCGGCCAGCTCGGCGTGGCCCGGGGTGCGGACGGTGACGGTGGCGCCGCCCCGGGCGGCGAAGGCGGTCAGGCTCTCGGCGGCGATCAGCTCGCCCCGGCCGATCACCACCAACTCGTCGGCGGTGTGCTCCATCTCGGTCATCAGGTGGCTGGAGACGAAGACCGTGCGGCCCTCGGCGGCCAGGCGCCGGAACAGCCCGCGCACCCAGCGCACGCCCTCCGGGTCGAGCCCGTTCAGCGGCTCGTCGAAGAGCAGCACCGGCGGGTCGCCGAGCAGCGCGCCGGCGATGCCCAGGCGTTGGCGCATGCCGAGCGAGTACCCGCCGATCCGGCGGCGGGCCGCGTCGGCGAGGCCGACCTCGGCCAGCACCTCCTCCACCCGGGAGCGCGGGATGCGGTTGCTCCGGGCCAGCGCCGTCAGGTGGGCCCGGCCGCTGCGGCCGCCGTGCACCTCGCTCGCGTCCAGCAGCGCGCCGACCTGCCGCAGCCCGCGCGGCCGGTCCCGGAACGGGCGGCCGTCGATCAGCACCGAGCCGCTGGTGGGGGCGTGCAGGCCGAGCACCATCCGCAGGGTGGTGCTCTTGCCGGAGCCGTTCGGCCCCAGGAAGCCCGTCACCCGGCCCGGACGGACGGTGAAGGTGAGTCCGTGCACGGCGGTCGTGGATCCGTAACGCTTCGTCAGTTCGTTGACCTCGATCATGGCTTCGAGCCTGCCGGGCGGGCCCGGGGCCGGGCGTCGGCCGGGCGGGGGCACCTGCGGGCGGCGGGTGTCCTCCACGGGTGTACGACCACGGGCCGATGACCGGGCCGTCCATGATCGCTAGCATCGGCGCCATGCGGATACCCCTGCTCGGGCGGTTCAGCCCGGCCACCTGGACGGTGCTCGCCTGGTGTGCGGGCACCCTGCTCACCGTGCTGTTCCGGGTGCGCCTCCCCGGCGAGTACGAATCGGCGATCGGCCCAGGGGTCGTCTTCCTGCGGTGGGACGGCGTCCTCTGGCACGCCGTGGCCGGTCTCGTCACCGCGTTCGGCGCACGGCGGCTGACCACCCGTCCGGCCCGCGGGCTGGGCTGGGTGCTGGCCGGGGCGGTCATCGGCGCGACCCCGCTCGGCGTGACGGAGCTCCCGCTCCAGCAGTACCTGGCGGTGGACGTGGCGGTCTACTTCCTGGCCACGGCCCTGCCCCGGCGCCGCTCGCTGGGGGCCCTCGGCGCGGCGCTCGGCCTGCTGGTCGCGTACCTCGGCGTCCGGCTGGTCTGCGGGTGGACGGCCGGGATCTCCACCGAACTCCCGGTCGCCCTGCTGGTGGTGATCGCCTGGCTGCTCGGCAGCTCCGAGCGGCGGAGCAGGGAGCACCACGAGGAGACCCGGACCCGGGCCACCGAACAGGCCGTCACCGACGAGCGGCTGCGGATCGCCCGCGAGCTGCACGACATGGTGGCCCACAGCCTGGGTGTGATCGCCCTCCAGGCGGGCGCCGCCAAGCGGGTGATCGACCGTCGGCCGGAGGCCGCCCGGGAGGCCCTGGGCACCATCGAGACCACCGGACGGGAGACCCTGGCCGGGCTGCGCCGGATGCTGGTCGCGCTGCGCACCGAGGAGCCGCTCGCGCCCGACCTCGGGGTGGCCGACCTGTTCCGGCTGGCCGAGTCCACCACCGCCGCCGGCCTCCGGGTGGAGCTGCGGCGCACCGGCGAAGCCGTACCGCTACCGCCGGAGGTCGACGTCTCCGCCTACCGGATCGTGCAGGAGTCGCTGACCAACGTGCTCAAGCACGCCCGCACCGACCACTGCCTGGTGACGGTCGATCAGCTCCCGGACGCCCTGCTGCTGGAGGTCACCGACCACGGGGCCGGGCCCGGCTCCGGTCCGACCGGCTTCGGGCTGGTCGGCATGCGCGAGCGGGTCGCCCTGCTGCACGGCGAGTTCACGGCCGGACCGCTGCCCGGCGGCGGCTTCCGGGTCACCGTCCGTCTCCCCCTCTCCGACTCCCTCCTGGAAGGAGCCCGATGACCGTCCGGGTCCTGCTCGCCGACGACCAGCCGCTGGTCCGCGCCGCGCTGAAGATGGTGATCACCGACGCCCCCGACCTGGAGCTGGCCGGGGAGGCCGGGAACGGCGCCGAGGCCGTCGCGCTGGCCGCCGAGCTGCGGCCCGACGTGGTGGTGATGGACCTGCGGATGCCGGTGCTGGACGGCATCGAGGCCACCCGGCGGATCACCTCGGGGGCGGCCGGCCCGCAGGTGGTCGTGCTGACCACCTTCGACGAGGACGAGAACGTGCACGGCGCGCTGCGGGCCGGCGCCTCCGGCTTCCTGGTCAAGGACATGGCGCTGGACGAGATCCTGTCCGCCGTCCGGGTGGTGGCGGGCGGCGAGGCACTGCTCGCCCCCTCCGTCACCCGCCGCCTGATCACCGAGTTCACCGCCCGCCCGGGCAGCGCCGCCCGGCGCGAGCTGACCGGCATCACCGACCGCGAGCGCGAGGTGCTCACCCTGGTCGGCCGGGGCCTGTCCAACGCGGAGATCTCCGAGCAGCTGGTGATCAGCCCCGCCACCACCAAGACCTACCTCAGCCGTCTGCTCGCCAAGCTCGACGCCCGCGACCGGGTCCGGCTGGTGATCCTGGCGTACGAGGCGGGCCTGGTCGGCGTCTGACCGGTCCGGCTGGTGGCCGTCCCGGACTCAGACCGGGACGGCCACCAGCCGGGTGCCGTCGCTGGTGCGGACCTCGAAGTGGTCGATCTGGCCGGAGGGCAGGCCCACCCCGCCGTGGGTGATCAGGCTGTCCGGCTGGCCCGGCAGCCCGTAGCCGGCCGGCGGGACGGCCCAGCTGGTGACGGTCTGCTGCTCGCCGGACCGGCCCACCGCGATCAGCGAGCAGCTCAGCGGCCCCCGCACTCCCGCCAGTTGGAGCGCGACGTGGGTGCCCCACTTGCGGTCCTCCAGCGCGACGGTGGCGACCGCCCCGGTCGACGCGTCGGTGGCCGAGTGGCGGACCCCGTGGTCCATCAACTCCTGGGCCGGGCTGGTGGAGCGGGCCACCGGACGGGCCTCCTCCGAGCCGCCGAGCGAGGCGCCGATCAGCGGCCCGCCGATCAGCACCGCCACGGCCGCCGCCACCAGGAACAGCCTCCTGGTGCGCGCCGCCCGCCGGCCGGCCGTGACCTCGGCGGTCAGCCGTTCCAGCAGCCGGCCGTCGTCGGCCGTCGGCACGGCGGGGCCGACGGCCTCCGCGTACTCCGCCAGCAGCGGTTCCAGCCCGGAGAGTTCGTCCGCCTCGGCGGTGCACCGGGCACACCCCGCCAGATGCGTGGCGAACTGCGCCATCTCCTCCGGTTCGAGCAGCCCGAGGACGTAGGCACCCACGTCGAGGTGCTGCTCCTGCGGGGACGTCACGATGTCACCCCTCGTTCCTCGAGAGCGTTCTTGAGCGATTTCAGCGCGTAGAAGACCCGGGACCTGACGGTGCCCGCCGGGATCCCGAGCTCGACGGCCGCCTCGTTGACGGTACGCCCCTTCAGGTAGGTCTCGACGATCACCTGCCGGTGCGGCTCGGTCAACGCGTCCAGGGCGTCGGAGATGGCCATCAGTCGCAGCGCGCGCTCCAGTTCGTCCTCGGCCGGCATCACGTCGAGCACCGCGTCGCCGACCTCGGACGGCCGGGCGAGGCGGCTGCGGTGGCCGTCGATGACGATCCGGCGGGCCACCGTCACCAGCCAGGGGCGCAACGAGTCGGCGGCCGGGTCGAGCCGGTGCAGGTTGCGCCAGGCCCGGACCAGCGTCTCCTGCACCACGTCCTCGGCCCGGTGCCGGTCGCCGCCGACCAGCCGGAGCACGAAGCTCATCAGGGCGGCGGCGTGCCGCTCGTGCAGGGCCCGGACCAACTCCTCGTCACGGTCCGGCGGTTGGGCCGCCGGCCGGTGGGGCGGGCCGGAGGCCGTCCGATCGCGCCGCATGCGCCCCTCCTCCTCGCGCAGCACCAGGGTCGGCGGGGTCATCAGTAGCCGCCGCCACCGCCGGACGTGGCGGCCGCCTTCTTCCCGTCCGGGGCGGCCGCGAACCAGGTGCCGCCGACGCCCTGACCGTTGGTCTCGCCCGGCGCCTTGTCCCCGGCGAAGCGGTACAGCGGCCAGCCGCCCAGGGTGAGTTGCTGCGTGCCGTCCGCCCGGGTCACCGTACCGACCAGGGCCCTGTCCACTCCCTGGAGGGTGCCCTGCGCGTTGACCGGCACCGGCGGCCACTTGGCCGCGCAGTCGCCGTCGCAGTTCGAGGCCGAGGGCTTGGCGGTGTCCTTGTCGAAGCGGTACAGCGTGTAGCCCAGGCCGTCCAGCACGGTCGGCCCGAAGCCGGCCGGGCGACCGACGGCCAGCGAGCCCTTGAGCACCGCCTTGTCCGCGGCGGGGGGCGCGGTGGTGGCCGCAGCCGTGGGCGCGGCGGCGGGTGCGGCTCCGGACGTGCCCTCCGAACCGCAGGCGGTGAGCAGCAGCAGGCCGGCCACGGCCGGAGCGGCGAGCAGGGCGGTGCGGCGAATCGTGCGCATGAGTGGTCTCCCCCACGGAGTCCGACGGGTGGTCACCCATCAGTACGGAGGGGAGCCGGGGAACACTCAAAGGCGGCCTGTGATTTTTCCGACGCGGCCCCCGGCCGCTACCGCGCCACCTCCACCGCCCGGGTCTCGCGGATCACCGTGACCCGGACCTGGCCGGGGAGGCTGACCTCCTCGGTGATCCGCTTGGCGATCTCCCGGGCCAGCACCTGGGCCGCGATGTCGTCCACCTGCTCCGGCTGGACCAGCACCCGGACCTCCCGGCCCGCCTGCATCGCATAGGCCTTGGTGACCCCGGGCTGGGCCACCGCGATCTCCTCCAGCCGGGCCAGCCGCCGGACGTAGTTCTCCGCCGACTCCTTGCGGGCGCCCGGCCGGCCGCCGGAGCAGGCGTCGGCGGCCTGCACCAGTACCGCCTCGACGGTCTGCGGGTCCACCTCGCCGTGGTGGGCGGCGATCGCGTGCACCACCTCGGCCTGCTCGCCCCAGCGGCGTGCGTAGTCGGCCCCGGCCAGGGCGTGGCTTCCGACCGCGTCCGAGGAGAGCGCCTTGCCGATGTCGTGCAGCAGCGCGGCCCGCCGCACCAGCGCCGCGTCCGCCCCCACCTCGGCCGCCAGCACCGCGCCCACCCGGGCCGACTCCACCAGGTGCGCCAGCACGTTCTGTCCATAGGAGGTGCGGTAGCGCAGCTGGCCCAGGGTGCGGACCAACTCCGGCTCCATCTCGCCGACCTGGGCCGCCAGCAGGGCGTCCTCCCCGGCCCGCACGCAGAGCCGCTCCACCTCGCGCAGGCTGCGGGCGTGCACCGCCTCGATCCTGGCGGGCTGGATCCGGCCGTCCGAGACCAGGGTCTCCAGGGTGAGCCGGGCGGCCTCCCGGCGGACCGGGTCGAAGCTGGAGAGCTGGACCACGCCCGGGGTCTCGTCCACCAGCAGGTTGACCCCGGTGACGGCCTCGAAGGCGCGGATGTTGCGCCCCTCCTTGCCGATGATCCGGCCCTTCAAGTCCTCGGCCGGGAGCCGGAAGACCGAGAGCACCGTCTCCGCCGTCTGCTCGCTCGCCACCCGCTGCACGGCGTTCGCGACGATGTCCCTGGCCAGGTCCTCGCCGTCCCGCCGGGCCGCGCGCTCGATCTCCCGGACGGTCACCGCGGCCTCCCGGCGGGCCGCCGCCTCGGCCACCCGCAGCACCTCGGCCCTGGCCTCCTCGGCCGTCAGCCCCGCCAGCCGCTCCAGCTCACGGCGCTGCTCGCCCTCACGCTCGGCCACCGCCGCCTCGCGCGCCGCCAACTCCGCCCGACGACTGCCGAGTTCCGCCTCGACCAGCCCGACCGCGCCGACCGCCCGCCGCTCGGTGCCGCGCATCCACCGGAACGCCAGCAGCAGCAGCGCCAACAGCAGAACCCCGAGGCACCCCGTCACGATCCACATAGGGTCCGCTCCCGTCCCGCTCAACCGCATTTCTGTGAGGCTAAGCGGGGGTCACGAAACGGTCAAGATACGCTCTCGAACCGACAGGCCCGGAAGCTGACGTTCTGTCACGTCGGCAGCTGGGACGCGGGCGGGACGGGTTCGGTTCCCCGAGGCCGCTCCGCCACCGACGGCCGGTCCGGTCAGTGCCCGCCCGCCTCCCACAGGTGGTCGAACCTCCCGGCCAGCAGGGCGTCCCGCAGCGCGCGCAGCTCCTGCGGTTCGACCAGCAGCACCTGGTGCCGGTCCGCGACGTTCGCCACCGCGATGCGGCACGCACCGGCCCGCGCCAGCACGAAGCCGGCCACGTCGCCGTGCTCGTCCACCGGCGCGGTGGCCTCCCACGGCAGACCGGGGTGGTCGACGGGGTAGTACTCGACCTCGCTCACCTCCGCCGCCCCCGCTCAGCCGCGCTCGGCGGTCCAGGCCCGGAACCCGCCCGGCTGGTCGTCCGGCGGGATCAGCTCGACCGGGTGGAGCGTGCGCTCAACCCCGCCGCGCAAGGGGCGGACGTAGACCTCCCCGGCCAGGAAGTCCATCACCCGCACCGCCTCGCGGGTGGCGCGGAGGTAGGCGGTCTGCCCCGGCTCGGGCGTCCATGCGCCGCCGTTCTGACGCTCGCTCATGGTTTGGTGGCTCCCCTTCGATCGGTCTCCGGCTTTCCACCCTCAGACTCGACGGCCCGGCAGTAGCCTGACCAGGCCCTGCGACCGAACAACTACGGTGCGTGAGAACGGAGCTGACGGATGACCAACCCGAAGGACCTCGACCCGGCCGAGTCCCCGCGCGCCTTCTACGGCTCGGAGCTACGCCGCCTTCGCGAGGCCAGGGGTCTGTCCCAGAGCGCCTTGGGCGAGCTGGTCTTCTGCTCCGGCAACTACATCGGCCAGATAGAAGCGGCCGTCCGACGCCCGCAGGAGGACCTGTCGGAACGCCTCGACACGGCGCTCGGCACCGACGGCCACTTCGCCCGGCTGTACCCGATGGTGACCCGGCCGCGCTTCGCGGAGTACTTCACGGCAGCAGCCGAGCTCCAAGCGATGGCCGTGACGATCAGCGAGTACGCTCCACTGCTCGTGCCTGGCCTGCTCCAGACTCCTGACTACGCACGGGCGGTCTTCCGGTCCGCCCAGCCGCTCCGCTCCGCATCTGCGAACGAGGATCTGGTCAACCGTCGGATGGAACGGGCGGCAATCCTGAGCGGTCCAACAAGACCGTTGTTCTGGGTGGTCATCGAGGAGGCCGTGCTGCTCCGCCCGACGGGCGGCTCCGCCGCGATGCACGAACAGCTGACCCATCTCGCTCAGCTCGTCGCCGACGGCCGGATCATCCTCCAGGTGATGCCGATCAGAAGCGGAGCACATGCTCTGCTCGAAGGGTCACTGAGTCTGATGACTTTTGCCGACTCTCCGCCCGCTGCGTACGTCGAAGGCCCTCACACGGGTGAACTGCTCGACGCCCCAGGCTCGTTCGCGGACTGCAAGCTATCGTTCGACCTAGTCCGGGCCGACGCTCTGCCGCCGGAGGCGTCCCTGGCCCAACTCAAATCGGCGGCGGAGGAACACGCGCATGGCCAGCACTGAGCAGTGGCGCAAGAGCACCCACAGCGGCGGCAACAACGGCAACTGCATCGAGCACGACGACGCCCACCCCGGCACCGTCCGCGACTCCAAGGACCCCCACGGCCCCCGCCTGCACTTCACCCCCAACGCCTGGACGGCCTTCGTCACCGCCACAAAGACCGGCGAATTCCCCACCACCACCCGCTAGGGAGACCTCGCATGGCCAGCACTGAGCAGTGGCGCAAGAGCACCCACAGCGGCGGCAACGACGGCAACTGCATCGAGCACGACGACGCCCACCCCGGCACCGTCCGCGACTCCAAGGACCCCCACGGCCCCCGCCTCCGCTTCACCCCCGACGCCTGGACCGCCTTCGTCACCGCCACAAAGACCGGCGAATTCCCCACCAACTGACGCGCTGTTGGGTTCAGCGCTCCGCCTCCAGCGCCTCCTTGGCGAGCCGGAAGGCCAGCCCCTCCGCGTAGCCGCGGCGGGCCAGGGCGCCTACCAGGCGGCGGAGTTTGGCCTGGTCGTCCAGGCCCCGCATGGTGCGCAGCCGCCGCTCGACGAAATCGCGGGCGGCGGCTTCCTCGTCGTCCTCGTCCACCTGGGCGAGGGCGCGCTCGGCCAACTCGGGGGCGACTCCGCGTTGGCGCAGCTCCTGGGAGAGCACCCGGCGACCGAGGCCGCGGGCGTTGTGGCGGGACTCCACCCAGGCCTCGGCGAAGGCGGCGTCGTCGATCAGGCCGACCTCCTGGAGGCGGTCGAGGACCTGCTCGGCCACCTCCTCCGGGATCTCCCGCTTGGCGAGTGCCTCGGCGAGCTGCTTGCGGGTCTTGGCGGCGCCGGTGAGCAGGCGCAGGCAGATCGCCCGGGCCCGCTCGGCCGGGTCGGCCTCCTCGGCGGCGCGCTGCTCCTTGCGGGCCTTGCGCGCGGCCTTCCGCTCCTCCTTGGTCAACTCCGGCTCGGGGGCCGGGCCCTCGGTGGGCGGGGCCATCCAGTCAGGACCCCCGCCCGGCTCTGCGGACTCGGCGGACTCGGCCGCCATCGCCGTCCGCCGGCGCCTCCGACCACCCGTCAGGTCCGAGGCGCGGAGCATCCCGTCGAACGCCGGGATGCCGGACTCGTCCTCCGAGTCCGGCATCCCGGTCGTGCTGTCGTGCGTCAAGACCGGCTCAGCTCTTCGCCGCCGCCGTCTTCTTGGCCGCGGTCTTCTTCGCCGCGGCGCCACCCGCCTCGTCCTCGGCACCCGGGGCGGCGGCCGGAGCGGCCTCCTCGCCCTCGGCCGGCTTCGGGCCGATGCCGAGCTTGCCCTTGATCTTGACCTCGATCTCGTCGGCCAGCTGCGGGTTGTCGCGCAGGAAGTTGCGGGCGTTCTCCTTGCCCTGGCCCAGCTGGTCGCCCTCGTAGGTGTACCAGGCGCCGGACTTGCGGATGAAGCCGTGCTCCACGCCCATGTCGATCAGGCCGCCCTCGCGGCTGATGCCGATGCCGTAGAGGATGTCGAACTCGGCCTGCTTGAACGGGGCGGCGACCTTGTTCTTCACCACCTTGACGCGGGTGCGGTTGCCGACCGCCTCGGTGCCGTCCTTCAGGGTCTCGATCCGGCGGATGTCGAGGCGCACGGAGGCGTAGAACTTCAGCGCGCGGCCACCGGTGGTGGTCTCCGGCGAGCCGAACATGACGCCGATCTTCTCGCGCAGCTGGTTGATGAAGATCGCGGTGGTGTTCGACTGGTTCAGCGCACCGGCGATCTTGCGGAGGGCCTGGCTCATCAGACGGGCCTGGAGGCCGACGTGCGAGTCGCCCATCTCGCCCTCGATCTCGGCGCGCGGAACCAGGGCGGCCACCGAGTCGATGATCACCAGGTCGATCGCGCCGGAGCGGATCAGCATGTCGGTGATCTCCAGCGCCTGCTCACCGGTGTCCGGCTGGCTGACCAGCAGGGCGTCGGTGTCCACGCCGAGCTTCTTGGCGTACTCCGGGTCGAGCGCGTGCTCCGCGTCGACGAAGGCCACCGTGCCGCCCTGGCGCTGGCAGTTGGCCGCTAGGTGCAGGGTCAGGGTGGTCTTGCCGGAGGACTCCGGGCCGTAGATCTCCACCACGCGGCCGCGCGGGATGCCGCCGACGCCGAGGGCGACGTCCAGCGCCGTCGAACCGGTCGGGATCACGTCGATCGGCTCGTTGGCCTTCTCGCCGAGCCGCATCACCGAGCCCTTGCCGAACTGCCGCTCGATCTGGGCGAGTGCGGTCTCAAGAGCCTTCTCGCGGTCCGTACCTGCCATGGCTTCCACCCTCGGGTTCTGTCCTGTGCGCTTCATCGTCCTCGACGCTAGCGCGTCCCACCGACAATCCGCCCCAAACGGGCTCGGCCTGTGGAAAACTCGCCGCGAGCCAGTATAGGGAACATCTGTTCGAATCAAGTCAACCGCCCCGCCGCCACGCCCTCGACCGCGTGAAACCACCAGGTCAGCGCCCTGAACCGCTACCTGTGGACGCATGATCACCACCGTCGGACGGCGCCGCACCGCCGCCGTCCTCCTCGCCCTGGCCGCCTTCCTGGCCCCCGCGGCCACCCCCGCCGGGGCCGCCGTCCACACCCCCGCCGTCCACGCGAGGGCCCTCCCCGAGCCCTCCCCCGCCGGGCACGCCCGCGACGAACTGGCCGAGCTGACCGTCGCCGAGCCGCACTCGATGGCCGGCTACAGCCGCGCCAAGTTCCCGCACTGGGTGAAGCAGTACGGCGAGTGCGACACTCGCGAGGTGGTGCTGGCCCGGGACGGCGAGGGCGTCACCCAGGACGAGCTCTGCCGGGCGGGCACCGGCGTCTGGCTCAGCCCGTACGACGGCAAGGTGCTGACCGCCGCCGCCCAGGTCGACATCGACCACGTGGTCCCGCTGGCCAACGCCTGGCGCTCCGGCGCCGACGAGTGGACCACCGCCGCCCGCAAGGCCTTCGCCAACGACCTGGAGCACTCCCAGCTGATCGCGGTCTCGGCCGCCTCCAACCGCTCCAAGGCCGACAAGTCCCCCGACCAGTGGTCCCCGCCGGACCCGGCCTACTGGTGCACCTACTCCCGGGCCTGGATCGACGTGAAGCACCTGTACCGCCTCAACGTCACCGAACCCGAGGCCGCCAGGCTCACCGAGATGCTCGACACCTGCGCCTGACACGCCGACGGGCGGCCACCCGTCAGGTGACCGCCCGTCAACTCCGCTTCCTAGTCGTCCCGGTGCTCGTGCCCGTCCCGGTGCGAGTTCCGCTCGCCGCGCACCATCCGGTGCAGCCGCCGCGCCGCCTCCCGCCGCCGGGCCCGCCGGCCCTTGCGGTCGGCGCCCCGGTCGATCCGCGGGTCGGTCTGCACCTCGTACCGCCGCACGTAGGTGCCGACGAAGCCCTGCAGGGTGGCCGCCACCGGGATGGCGATCAGCGCGCCGACCGCGCCGAGCAGCGCGGCCCCCGCGATCACCGAGCCGAAGGCCACCGCCGGGTGCACGTCCACCGTCTTCGCGGTGATCCTCGGGTGCAGCAGGTAGTTCTCGACCTGCTGGTAGACGATCACGAAGACCAGCACCCAGAGCGCGTCCATCGGGTCCACGGTCAGCGCGACCAGCACCGGCAGCGCGCCGGCCAGGTACGTCCCGATGGTCGGCACGAACTGCGACATGACGCCGACCCAGACCGCGAGCGCGGCCGCGTACGGCAGGCCCAGGACCGAGAACATGATCCAGTGCGCGATGGTCGAGGCGACCGCCAGCAGCGCCCGGGAGTAGAGGTAGCCGCCGGTCTTGGCGAGCGCGATCTCCCAGGCCCGCAGCACCTCGGCCTGCTTGGCCGGGGGGAGCAGCGAGCAGACCGTGCGCCGCACCCGGGGGCCGTCGGCGGTGAAGTAGAAGGTGAACAGGCCGACGGTGAACATCTGGAACAGTCCGCCGATCAGCGTGCTGGAGACGCCCCAGACGTTGTCGGCCGCCTGTTGGGCGTACTTCTCGATGTTGCCCGAGTCCTTCAGCAACTTCTCCTGGAGCTGGTCCAGCGAGAGGTTCTGGTTGAAGGTCCGGTTCACCCAGTCGATCAGGTTCTGCACCAGGTGCGGGAGGTCCCCGGCGATCTTGGCCACCTGGTCGACCAGCAGGGTGCCGAGCGCGGTCAGGAAGCCCGCGATGGCGACCCCCAGGCCGATGAAGACCAGGAAGGTCCCGAGGCCCCGGCGCACCCCGCGGGCGGCCATCCGGTCCACCGCCGGCTCCATCGCCAGCGAGAGGAAGAAGGCCACCAGCAGCATCACCAGCAGGTCGATGAGCTGGCGGAACGCCCAGTCGGCGAGCTGGAACAACCCGACCAGGACCAGCGCCATCACCATCGCCCGCGGCAGCCACCGGGGCATCCCCTTGCCCCAGATCGAGTGCGCCACCGACTCGGCGGCGCCTCCGCCGGCCCCGCTGCCGGCGGGGTCGAGCGGCTCCCCGGCGTCGGGCGGGGGCGCCTCGCCGGCCACGGGTGCCGCTGGTTCGGTCAGGGTCTCCTGGGGTGGGTGCTGGTCTTCCCGGTTCTCGGCCACCCGCCCAGTCTTACCCAAAGCTCAACGGAGCAACGTCGACACCCCCTGCGTGCTGCACACCACGCGCCAGACCTCCTTCGCCTCCCAACCCGCGTCCAGCGCCTGACGGACCGTCCGCCCGCCCAGCTCGCTCATCAGGTGGTCCTGGGCGAACGACTCCGCGTACGCCTCGCCGAAGTGCTCGTACATCCGTCGCCAGAACTCGGTCAGCCTCATGGCCCCAGTATCCCGGAGCCGGCCGGCGCGCTCCGGGCCGCGGCCCCGGCCGGTCGGGGCCGCGGCCCGGGTCCCCGGCTCAGCCGGCCGGCAGCGCGAGCACGCCCGCGCCGAAGAACTGCCGCTCCACGCAGGCACCCGGCGCGTACGGGCAGTTCCCGGCGGCCGCGTCGGCCAGCAGCGCGGTCAGCCGCTCCGGCCTCCACCCCGGGTGGGCCGCCGCCGCGACCGCCACCGCGCCGGTGACGTGAGCGGCCGCCATCGAGGTGCCGGCCAGCGCGGCGTACTGGCCGCCGGGCCAGGCCGAAACGATCGCGCCCTCGGCCCCGCCGTCCGGCTCCCCGCCGGGGGCCGCGATCGAGATCCGGCCGCGGCCGTAGTTGCTGTACCCGGAGGGGAGGCCGTTGCGGTCCACCGCGGCGACGGTCAGCACGCCCGGGAGCTCACCGGGGAGGCGGACGCACTCCGGGCCGAGGAAACGATTCTGCCCAGGACCCGAGAGCCGGTCGTTGGGGCTGCGCTGGTCGTGCCGGACCGCGCCCAGGTCCTGCCCGTCGTTGCCCGCCGAGGCCACCACCACCGCGCCCTGCCGCTGCGCGTACGCCACCGCGCGGCCCACCGCCAGGATCAGCGCGGCCTGGTCCGGGTCCTGCGGGCAGTTGTACTTCCAGGGGTCGGCGAAGTAGCTGTCGTTGATCGCCCTGGCCCCGTGGTCGGCCGACCAGAGCATCCCGCAGACGATGTTCTCCGCGTAGTACTGCCCCAGCGGGCCCAGCAGCCGGACGGCGGCGATCCGCACGCCCGGCGCCACCCCCGTCACGCCCTTCCCGTCCCGGGACGCCCCGACGATCCCCGCCACGTGGGTCCCGTGCCCGCTCTCCCCCACCCCCCGGTCCGGCCGCCACGCCCCGAACCGGGCGTCCGGGCGTCCGTCCGCGCAGGAGGCCGAGGCCGCCGGGTCCACCGCCGACCGCAGGTCCGGGTGGGTGTCGTCCACCCCCGAGTCCAGCACCGCGACCAGCACCCGGCGCAGCTCCTGACCGCCCGGTCGCGCACCGCCCGGGGTCCGGACCAGCGCCGCCGGGCGGGCGCCGGCCGCCGTCGCACGGTCGCCGCCGCCGATCATCGCCAGGTTCCAGTCCGCCGACTCGCCCGGATCCGGGGTCAGCGCCCCGTCGCCCTCCCCCTCCCCCGCGGCCTCCACCGCGTCCCCGCGCACCGCCGGGCCGAACTCCCCCTCCCCCTCCAGCGCCCCGGGAGGGCCCGGCACCCCCGTCGTCCTGGTCGCCCCCACCGCGGCTATGCCCTCCGCCCCGCGCAGCCGCTCCGCGAAGCCGCCCGTCGCGTACGCCAGCACCACACCGATCTGCGGGTACTCCTGCACCACCCGGCCGCCGGCCTGCCGCGCGCGATCGGCCGCGGTGCGGGCGCCGTCCGCGTCCTGACGGTCCGCCAGCACCAGGTAGCTCAGGTACGACCGGCCCGGCCCCGCCACGAACGGCACCGCCCCGCCGATCAGCAGGGCCACCATCAACACCCCCAACAGCACCCGGACCCGCACCTTCCGCGTCCGTACGGCGAGACCCAGCCGTTCCATCGCACGACCTCCGCTCGTCGGGTCCGATTCATCACGATATGACCCCATTTCGCATCACGCCCGGTCGCACTGGGGCACACGGGTGGTCACCTCCGGGGCGCGGGTCGTCGGTCACCCCGGGGGCGCGGGGAACTGCGCGAGTACGGAAGGCGGACCAGCGTGAGATCGGGGCAGGCGAGCCAGTTGCCCGTGCTGCCGTTCCCCCGCGCGCAGTTCCCCGCGCCCCCGGGATCACCACCTGCGTTCCTCGCGCCCCGGATTCCCCCTCCCTGTCACAGGGGCCGTGCACCATGGGGGCATGGCGCGGACTGAGCTGAGCGATCCGTTGGAGGGGTTCGCCCCGGCGACCAGGGCGTGGTTCTCGGGGGCGTTCGACGCGCCCACGGCCGCGCAGGCGCAGGCCTGGGAGGCGATCCGCAGCGGATCGGACGTGCTGGTGGTGGCGCCGACGGGGTCGGGGAAGACGCTCGCCGCGTTCCTGTCCGCGCTGGACCACCTGAGCCACACCCCGCCCCCGGCGGACCCGAAGCGCCGCTGCCGGGTGCTCTACATCTCGCCGATCAAGGCCCTGGCCGTGGACGTCGAGCGCAACCTCCGCTCCCCGCTGGCCGGGCTGCGCCAGGCGGCCGTCCGCCTCGGCCTGCCCGAGCCCGAGGTCCAGGTCGGCATCCGCTCCGGCGACACCCCCGCCGCCGAGCGCCGCAGGATCGCGACGCACCCGCCGGACATCCTGATCACCACCCCCGAGTCGCTCTTCCTCCTGCTGACCTCCGCCTCCCGCGAGGCACTGCGCGGCGTCGACACGGTGATCCTGGACGAGGTGCACGCCGTCGCCGGCACCAAGCGCGGCGCGCACCTCGCGCTCAGCCTGGAGCGCCTCGACGAGCTGCTGGACCGCCCGGCCCGCCGGATCGGCCTGTCCGCCACCGTCCGCCCGGTCGACGAGGTGGCCCGCTTCCTCTCCCCGCAGCGCGGGGCGAGGGTGGTCCAGCCGCCCGCCGCCAAGGAGTTCGACCTCTCCGTGGTGGTCCCGGTCGCCGACCTGGACGAACTGCCCGCCGGCAAGGGCACTGACGACCCGTCACCCCAGGCCTCGATCTGGCCGCACGTGGAGGAGCGGATCGTCGACCTGGTCCAGGCCCACCGCTCCACCATCGTGTTCGCCAACTCCCGCCGCCTCGCCGAGCGCCTGTGCAACCGGCTGAACGAGATCGCCCACGAGCGGGCCACCGGCGAGCCGCTCCCCGAGGCCCACGGCCCCGCCGCCCTGATGGGCGGCTCCGGAGCGGCGGCGGGGGCCCCACCGGTGATCGCGCGGGCGCACCACGGCTCGGTCTCCAAGGAGCAGCGCGCCCTGGTGGAGGAGGAGTTGAAGGCCGGCCGGCTGCCCGCGGTGGTGGCCACCTCCAGCCTGGAGCTGGGCATCGACATGGGTGCGGTGGACTTGGTGGTCCAGGTGGAGTCCCCGCCCTCGGTGGCCTCCGGGCTGCAGCGGGTCGGCCGGGCCGGGCACCAGGTGGGCGCGGTCTCCACCGGCGTGGTCTTCCCCAAGTACCGGGGCGACCTCGTCCAGTCGGCGGTGGTCACCGAGCGGATGCGCTCCGGCGGCATCGAGTCCCTGCGCGTCCCGCGCAACCCGCTCGACGTGCTGGCCCAGCAGCTGGTCGCGATCACCGCGCTCGACACCTGGGACGTGGACGAGCTGCTGGCCCTGGTCCGCCGGGCCGCACCGTTCGCCACCCTCCCGCAGTCCGCCTTCGACGGGGTGCTGGACATGCTGGCGGGCCGTTACCCCTCGGACGCCTTCGCCGAGCTGAGGCCCCGTCTGGTCTGGGACAGGGTGGCGGGCACCGTCACCGGCCGCCCCGGCGCCCAGCGCCTGGCCGTCACCTCCGGCGGCACCATCCCCGACCGCGGCCTGTTCGGGGTCTTCATCGCGGGTGCGGACCCCAAGAAGGGCGGGGGGCGGGTCGGCGAGCTGGACGAGGAGATGGTCTACGAGTCCCGGGTGGGCGACGTCTTCACCCTGGGCACCACCTCCTGGCGGATCCAGGAGATCACCCACGACAAGGTGCTGGTCACCCCGGCCCCCGGTGTGCCCGGCCGGCTGCCGTTCTGGAAGGGCGACAGCCTCGGCCGCCCGCTGGAGCTCGGCCGGGCCCTCGGCGCCTTCGTCCGCGAGCTGGGCGCCCTGACGCCCGATCGGGCCACCGCCCGCCTCAAGGCCGCCGGCCTGGACGACTGGGCCGCGCAGAACCTGCTCGGCTACCTGGCCGAGCAGCGCACCGCCACCGGCCACCTGCCCGACGACCGCACCATCGTGGTCGAGCGCTTCCGCGACGAGCTGGGCGACTGGCGGATCGTCGTCCACTCCCCGTTCGGCGCCCAGGTGCACGCCCCCTGGGCGCTGGCCATCGGCGCCCGCCTGCGCGAGAAGCACGGCCTGGACCCGCAGGTGATGCACGCCGACGACGGCATCGTGCTCCGCCTCCCCGACGCGGACCTGCTGGACTTCCCCAGCGACAAGCCCGTCACCGACGACGCCCCGGTCGGCGCCGACGCCACGCTCTTCGACAAGACCGAGATCGAGCAGCTGGTCACCGACCAGGTCGGCGGCTCCGCGCTGTTCGCCGCCCGCTTCCGGGAGTGCGCCGGCCGCGCCCTGCTGCTGCCCCGGCGCAGCCCGGGCAAGCGCACCCCGCTCTGGCAGCAGCGCCAGCGCGCCTCCCAGCTGCTGGAGGTGGCCGCCGAGTACGGCTCCTTCCCGATCGTGCTGGAGGCCGTCCGCGAGTGCCTCCAGGACGTCTTCGACGTGCCGGGCCTGGTCGAGCTGATGGGCGATCTGGAGTCGCGCGCCGTCCGGCTGGTGGAGGTCACCACCCAGGAGCCGTCCCCGTTCGCCCGCTCCCTGCTCTTCGGCTACGTCGCCCAGTACCTCTACGAGGGCGACTCGCCGCTGGCCGAGCGCCGCGCCGCCGCCCTCGCACTCGACTCCCGCCTGCTCTCCGAGCTGCTCGGCCAGGCCGAGCTGCGCGAGCTGCTGGACCCTCAGGTGCTGGCCGAGCTGGAGGCCGAGCTGCAGCGGCTCACCCCGGAGCGGCGGATCAAGGACGCCGAGGGCGTGGCCGACGCGCTGCGCCTGCTCGGCCCGCTCTCGGAGGCCGAGCTGACGGCCCGTGGGGCGCAGCCCGGCTGGGCGGCCGAGCTGCGGGCCGCCCGCCGGGCCGTCCTGGTGCGGATCGGCGGCGAGCAGCGCTGGGCCGCGATCGAGGACGCCGGGCGGCTGCGCGACGCGCTGGGCACCCCGCTGCCGGTCGGCGTCCCGGAGGCCTTCACCGAGCCGGTGAAGGACCCGCTGGGCGATCTGCTGGCCCGTTACGCCCGCACCCACGGTCCGTTCACCGCCGCCGAGGCCGGCGCCCGCTTCGGCCTGGGCACCGCCGTGGTCACCGGCACGCTGCACCGCCTGACCGCCGCCGGCCGTCTGGTCCAGGGCGAGTTCCGGCCCGGGGACGGCCACACCGGCACCGTCGAGTGGTGCGACGCCGAGGTGCTGCGCCGCCTGCGCCGGCGTTCGCTGGCCGCGCTGCGCCAGGAGGTGGAGGCCGTCCCGCCCCGGGCACTGGCCGCCTTCCTGCCGCAGTGGCAGCACCTGGCCGGGCACCGGCTGCGCGGGCCGGACGGGCTGCTCCGGGTGGTCGAGCAGCTCCAGGGCACCGCGCTGCCCGCCTCCGCACTGGAGAAGCTGATCCTGCCGGCCCGGCTGCTGGACTACTCCCCCGGGATGCTGGACGAGCTGATGGCGGCCGGCGAGGTCGGCTGGTCCGGTGCCGGCGCCCTGCCCGGCCAGGACGGCTGGCTGGCCCTGCACCTCCCGGAGACCGCCGACCTGCTCCGCCCCGAGCCGGTGCCGCCCGCCCTCACCCCGGTGCACGGCGCCCTGCTGGAGGCCCTGGCGGGCGGCTACGGCCTGTTCTTCCGTCAGCTGACCGACCGGGCCCGGGAGCTGACGGGCCAGGAGCTGCCCGAGGGCGAGCTGCTCGCCGCCCTCTGGGACCTGACCTGGGCCGGGTACGTCACCAACGACACCCTGGCCCCGCTCCGGGCGCTGCTCGGCTCCGGCCGCACCGCCGGGTCCACCGCGCACCGGGCGCCCCGGGCCGCCCCGCGCGGCCGCTACGGCGGCGGTTCCCGCGGCCTGGCCCGCCCGTCGGCCCGCTCCGGCCCGCCGACGGCGGCCGGGCGCTGGTCGCTGCTGCCCGCGCTGGCCACCGAGCCCACGGTGCGGGCCACCGCCCAGGCCCAGGCCCTGCTGGACCGGCACGGCGTGCTCACCCGGGGCGCGGTGGCGGCCGAGCGGGTGCCCGGCGGCTTCGCCGGGGTCTACCGGGTGCTCGCGGCCTTCGAGGAGCGCGGCCGGGCCCGCCGGGGCTACTTCGTGGAGGGCCTGGGCGGCGCCCAGTTCGCCATGGAGGGCGCGGCGGACCGCGTGCGCTCGGTCAGCTCCCGGCTGGAGCGCCTGGGCGGCGGCGAGTGGACGGCCGCCCCCGCGGCCGAGGCCCCGCAGGCCCTGGTGCTGGCGGCGGCCGATCCGGCGAACGCCTTCGGCGCCGCACTGCCCTGGCCCGAGCCCCCGGCGGGCGAGGGCGAGAAGACACACCGGCCGGGCCGGAAGGCGGGCGCCCTGGTCGTGCTGCTGGACGGTGAGCCCGCGCTGTACGTGGAGCGCGGCGGCAAGTCCCTGCTGGCCTGGGGCGAGCAGCCGGCCGCCTTCACCGCGCTGGCCGAGGCCGTCCGCGGCGGCGCCCTGGGCACCAGCGCCACGGTCGAGCGGATCAACGGCGCCCCGGCCCTCACGGCCCCCCTGGGCCGCCTCCTGGAGGACGCGGGCTTCCACGCGTCCCCCCGGGGCTACCGCCTACGGAGCTGAAAGTGGCGACCCCGGTTGCGCCCCGCAGGGGCGCGAGGAACTGCGCGCAGGGGAACGGCAGCACGTGCAACTGGCTGACGGCGGTTCAGTTGCCGGTGAGCCGCCTTCCGATTCGCGCAGTTCCTCGCGCCCCCAGGGTGACCACCTTCGTCACGGTCCGGGGGAGTTGACGGTTCCGGGGCCGTTGGGCGGATCCGGTCGTACTCCGTCAGGTGCGTGGCCGTCGGACGTGACGTCTTCACCCTTCCGGGGCAGTGACCGGTCGGCGTGGACCGGGATCAGGGCCAGGCCCCAACCGCCCGCCAGGACGGCCAGGGCGGCCGGGCCGGCGTGCAGGACACCGCCGCCGACCACGGCGGCTCCGAGCAGCACTGCGGGCCACCACCTCACGGCGGTGGCCCGCAGGGACCGTACGCTTCGCATCACTGGCCTCCTCGGTGGGAGGCCGGTGTCATGCCGCCACCACGTCCACGGCGGCGGCCTTCGGCGAGATGGAGCTCATCCGGTCGACGCCGGGTGACGGCAGCGACACGGGTTCGAGCACCGGCCTCAGCAGTTCACCCTCGGAGAGGGTGGCCATCGCCGCAAGTTCGGCCAGCGAGAGCTCGTCGCTGACCTCGCGCATCACCTCGGACATCCGGACGTCGAGTGCGTCGCAGATGGCGGAGAGCAGCTCGGAGGAGGCCTCCTTCTGTCCCCGCTCGACCTCGGAGAGGTAGCCGAGCGAAACCCTGGCGGCCGCCGACACCTCTCGGAGTGTGCGGCCCTGGCGCTGGCGCTGCCGACGCAGTACATCGCCCAGTAGGCGACGGAGCAGGATCATCGGTGCCTCCCTCCTCGGACTGCGGATCGAGATGTCACGACCCCACCGTACCGCCTCGTCCGCATCGCGTGCGGGGACCGTGGTCGTGTTCACTCTGGGCTGCAAGGCTGCCCCCTCCCCTGTTGTTCCCCGCCCGACTACCTGACTAGTGCCCACTCGGGGTATCTGATGTAACACGATCCTGCTGTCAACGGAGCCTGTTCAGGTGCTTTTCCATGAAGCCGGTCCGTGGAGGCGCTCAACGCGCTAGGCGGTCCAGCAGGAGGTCGAGGGCGGCGACGACGGTGTCACGTCGAATTGTTTCACGTGTCCCTGACAACCCAAGCGAAGCCGTGCGTGCTCCGTCGGGTCCGGAAAGCCCGATGTGCACCGTTCCGACCGGGTTCCCGTCCTGCTCCTCCGGGCCCGCCACCCCCGTGGTGGCCAGTCCGTACGTCGCCCCCAGCAGCCGCCGCACCCCGTCGGCCATCTGACGGGCCACCACCGGGTGGACGGCGCCGTGCACCTCCAGCAGGCCCTCGTCCACGCCCAGCACCGAGGCCTTGAGCTCGGTGGCGTACGCGGTGACCCCGCCGCGGTAGGTGGCGGAGGCCCCGGGCACGTCCACCAGGGCGGCAGAGAGCAGGCCGCCGGTCAGCGACTCGGCCACCGCCACGGTGGCGCCGTGCTCGCGCAGGGCCCGGTGCACCTCGGCGGCCGGCTGACGGTCCGTCATGACGAAGTCCCCCCGCTGCGGCGCAGCACCACGGCCTGCCGGACGTAGTCGAGACCGGTGCCCAGGGTCAGCAGCACGGCCGCGGTCATCACCACGGCGCGGGCGGTGGCCAGCCAGCCGGTCAGCTCCAGGACGTACATGCCGACCGCGATGCCCTGGGTCAGCGTCTTCAGCTTGCCGCCCCGGCTGGCCGGGATGACGCCGTAGCGGATCACCCAGAAGCGCATCAGGGTGATGCCGAGCTCGCGGGCCAGGATCAGCGCGGTGACCCACCAGGGCAGGTCCCCGAGGACCGAGAGGCCGATCAGGGCGGAGCCCATGATGGCCTTGTCGGCGATCGGGTCGGCGATCTTGCCGAAGTCGGTGACCAGGCCCTTGCGACGGGCCAGCTCCCCGTCGAACACGTCGGTGATCATCGCGACCGCGAAGGCCGCCCAGGCCACCGCCCGCCACTTGGGGTCGTGCCCGCCGTCCGCGAACAGCAGCAGCACGAAGACCGGCACGATCGCCAGCCGGAGCATGGTCAGCACGTTCGCGATGTTCCACAGCGAGGGCACGGGCGGGGCGGAGCCGGCCGGCTTGGCCGGGGCGGCGCCCGCCCCTCTGCTCATGCGCCGGCTCCGGCGAGCACCTCGGCGACCAGGTCCACGCCCTCGGTGCCGACCACGGTCGCGCGGTAGTACTCGCCCACCTTGGCGTCGTCGGCGCCCAGCAGGGTGGTCAGACCGTCCGTCTCCGGCGCCTGGTGGGCCGAGCGGCCCTCCACCACGCCGTCCTCGACCGACTCGACCAGCACCTCGACCTCGGTGCCGATCCGCTGCTCGGCCCGCTGGGCGGTCATCTCCTCGGCCAGCTTGGTGAGCCGGGCCACCCGCTCGGCGACCAGGTCCTCGGGCAGCTTGCCGTCGAAGGTGGCCGCCTCGGTGCCGTCCTCGTCCGAGTAGCCGAAGACGCCGATCGCGTCCAGGCCGGCCTCGGTGACGAAGCGCTCCAGCTCGGCGAAGTCCTCCTCGGTCTCACCGGGGAAGCCGACGATGAAGTTGGACCGGGCGCCGGCCTGCGGCGCCTTGGAGCGGATGGTGGAGAGCAGCTGGAGGAACTGCTCGGTGTTGCCGAAGCGGCGCATCTTCCGCAGCACCGCCGGGGCGGAGTGCTGGAAGGAGAGGTCGAAGTACGGGACGACGCCCGGGGTGGAGGTCATCACGTCGATCAGGCCGGGGCGCATCTCGGCGGGCTGCAGGTAGGAGACCCGGACCCGGCGCAGGCCCTCGACGGCCGCGATCTCGGTGAGCAGGGTCTCCAGCAGGCGGATGTCGCCGAGGTCCTTGCCGTACGAGGTGTTGTTCTCGCTGACCAGGACGGCCTCGGTGACGCCCTGGCCGGCCAGCCAGACCGCCTCGTTCAGCACGTCGGAGGGGCGGCGGGAGATGAAGGAGCCGCGGAAGGCCGGGATGGCGCAGAACGAACATCGCCGGTCGCAGCCGGAGGCCAGCTTGACCGAGGCGACCGGGTTGGAGTCCAGGCGCTTGCGCAGGGTGCGCGGACCGGAGGCGGGGGCCACGCCCTCGGGGAGGTCCTCGGGGGCGCCGTGGCCGGGCAGGGCCACCTCGGCGGCGGCCGCCTGGCGCTCGACCGGGGTGAGCGGGAGGAGGGTGCGGCGGTCGCGCGGCTTGTGGGCCTCCACGTGGCCGCCGGCCAGGATGGTCTGGAGGCGGCTGGAGATGTCGGTGTAGTCGTCGAAGCCGAGCACGCCGTCGGCCTCCGGGAGGGCGTCGGCCAGCTCCTTGCCGTAGCGCTCGGCCATGCAGCCGACCGCGACCACGGCCTGGGTCCGGCCGTGACCCTTGAGGTCGTTGGCCTCCAGCAGGGCGTCGACGGAGTCCTTCTTGGCGGCCTCCACGAAGCCGCAGGTGTTGACCACGGCGACATCGGCGTCGGAAGCGTCGTCGACCAGCTGCCAGCCGTCGGCCTCCAGTCGCCCGGCGAGTTCCTCGGAGTCCACCTCGTTGCGGGCGCATCCGAGCGTGACAAGGGCGACAGTACGGCGTTCAGGCATAGGGACAAGGTTAACGCGCGGCCCCCGGTGCCGTTCGCCCCGGAGGCCGCGTCGTGGGAACCGGCGTCCGGATCACCCGGCCTGCGGGTCGCCCGGGGTATAGGTCAGGTGCTTGACCTGGCCTTCCGCACCGGCCGGGCCGAGGTCCTTGCCGTTGACGTACAGGTGCACGGCCCCTGCGTTGCCGATCACCAGCTTGATCTGCTTCGGGTCCGTGAAGGTCTGCGAGCTGCTCTGCTCCAGGTTGTTCTGGAACAGCGACTTGCCCTTGCCGTCCAGCGCCGAGACCCAGCTCGTCCCGGACTCGGCGACCAGCTTGACCGTCACCCTGTCGGCCGGGGCGGCGGCGATCGCCTCCGCGCTGGGCGCCGGGGCCGGGGGCTGCACGCTGGCGGTGGGCGAGGCGGGGGCGGTGGCGGAGAGCGGGGCGCTGGCCTCGCCGACGGCGGCCGGGGTGCGGTCGCCGGAGAACAGGTTGAAGCCGATCAGCCCGACCACCACGAAGATCGCGGCCACCATGGCGGCGGTCCAGTTCGGCCGCCGGTGGTCGGTGACCTTGATCGGGCCGGCGTCCGGCAGCGGGAGCGGGCGCTTGGCGGACGGGGCGCCGCCGTTCGCGGCGTCGTACGCGGCCACCAGGGCCTCGCCGTCCACCCCGACCGTCTTGGCGATGGCCCGGATGTGCCCGCGGGCGTAGACGTCGCCGCCGCAGCGGGAGAAGTCCTCGTCCTCGATGGCGTGCAGGATCGGCACCCGGACCCGGGTGTCGGCGCTGACCTGATCGACCGTCAGCCCCGCCTGCCGTCGGGCGTCCGAGAGCACCCGGCCGATCGCCACCGGCGGGGCGGCGGGGACGGCGGGCTCCGGCACGGCTGAGGGGTCGGAGGACCGGTGCGAGGACTTGCCGATGGTCACTGAGCGCGCCTTTCGAGCGTTGGCCACCTGCTGAGAGAACAGTCTAGGGGCGGGCCCGGAGGCTTTCTCAAGCGGAGTGGGCCCGAACGTGCGGTGCCCGGGCGCCGGGCTGACGGCGGGTCAGCCCGGCCCCGACGGCTGCACGGTGGGACGTACCCGGACGGCGCACGGTTCCCCTCCTCCGATCGGGTGAGGAGTCGGTGAATTCACCGTGACGTCAGCTGCGCAAGGTGATGAGCACCGCGTCCAGCTCGTCCGGCTTGATCAGGACGTCGCGGGCCTTGGAGCCCTCGCTGGGACCGACGATGCCGCGGGACTCCATCAGGTCCATCAGCCGGCCCGCCTTGGCGAAGCCGACCCGGAGCTTGCGCTGGAGCATCGAGGTGGAGCCGAACTGGGTGGAGACCACCAGCTCGGCCGCCTGGATCAGCAGGTCCAGGTCGTCGCCGATCTCCTCGTCGATCTCCTTCTTGGGGCCGCCGCCGACCACCACGTCCTCGCGGTAGCGGGCCGTCAGCTGGTCCTTGCAGTGCTGCACCACCTTGGCGATCTCCGCCTCGGTGACGAAGGCGCCCTGCATCCGGACCGGCTTGGAGGCGCCCATCGGCAGGAAGAGCGCGTCGCCCTTGCCGATCAGCTTCTCCGCACCGGGCTGGTCCAGGATGACCCGGGAGTCGGCCATCGCCGAGGTGGCGAAGGCCAGCCGGGACGGCACGTTGGCCTTGATCAGGCCGGTCACCACGTCCACCGAGGGCCGCTGGGTGGCCAGCACCAGGTGGATGCCGGCCGCGCGGGCCAGCTGGGTGATCCGGACCACCGAGTCCTCGACGTCGCGCGGGGCGACCATCATCAGGTCGGCCAGCTCGTCGACGATCACCAGCAGGTACGGATAGGGCGTCAACTCCCGCTCGCTGCCCAGCGGGGGCTTCAGCGTCCCGCTGCGCACCGCGGCGTTGAAGTCGTCCACGTGCCGGAAGCCGAAGGCCGCCAGGTCGTCGTAGCGCATGTCCATCTCGCGCACGACCCACTGCAGCGCCTCGGCCGCCTTCTTCGGGTTGGTGATGATCGGGGTGATCAGGTGCGGGATGCCCTCGTACGCGGTCAGCTCGACCCGCTTGGGGTCGACCAGCACCATCCGCACCTCGTCCGGCGTGGCCCGCACCAGCACCGAGGTGATCAGGCAGTTGATGCAGGAGGACTTGCCCGCGCCGGTGGCGCCGGCCACCAGCACGTGCGGCATCTTCGCGAGGTTGGCCATCACGGTGTGGCCCTCGACGTCCTTGCCCATGCCGACCACCATCGGGTGGGTGTCCTCGGCGGCCGTGCGCGAGCGCAGCAGGTCCCCCAGGGTCACCATCTCGCGGTCCCGGTTGGGGATCTCCACGCCGACCGCGGACTTGCCCGGGATGGGCGAGATGATCCGCACGTCCGGGGTGGCCACCGCGTAGGCGATGTTCTTCGCCAGGGCGGTGATCCGCTCGACCTTCACCGCGGGGCCGAGCTCGACCTCGTAGCGGGTGACCGTCGGGCCGCGGGTGAAGCCGGTCACCCGGGCGTCGACCTTGAACTCGGTCATCACCCCGGTGAGCTGGGCCACCACCTCGTCGTTGAGCGCGCTGCGGGCCTTGGCCGGGCCGCCGCGCTCCAGCAGCTCCAGGGAGGGCAGCGCGTAGCTGATGTCCCCGGAGAGCTGGAGCTGCTCCATCCGGGCCGGGGCGGGTGAGTGGCCGTCAGGAGCGTCCGAGGCGCGGGCGGCCGGGACCCCGGGCTCCTCGGGCGGGGCGGTGTGGTCCTTGACCTGGTGCAGCATGCTGGCCACCGCCGGGGAGGCGGGCACGCCGTAGGTCAGGGCGCCGTCCAGGTCGGCGGCCACGCCGGCGGCGATGTCCCGGGTCTGGAACGGGTCCGGGACCGCGGCCTGGTGCTCGGGCTCGTCCAGCCGCTTGCGACGGCGCCGGCGGCGGGCGCCCACCTCGTCCCCGGCGTCCTCGACCGTGAACGGCATCGCGTCCGGGTCGGCGTCCTCCGGCGGGGCGGTGGAGTACTCGCGGTCCGGCGCGGCCTCGTCCTCCGGCAGCTCGGCCGGCTCCACCACGCCGAGCTTCTCGCCCAGCAGGCGCAGCCGCTCGGGGATCCGGTTGACCGGCGTGGCGGTCACCACCAGCAGCCCGAAGAAGCTCAGCAGGAGCAGCAGCGGCACCGCGAGCAGCGGCCCGGCCGCGGCCATCAGCGGCGTCGAGGAGGCCCAGCCGAGGATCCCGCCGGCGGCCCTGATCTTCGACGCCCCGCTGCCCATCGCCGGTGCCCCGCAGCCGATGTGCACCAGCCCGAGGACGCCCAGCGCCAAGGCGCTCAGGCCGACCGCGACCCGGCCGTTGGCGTCCTGGTCCGGCCCGCCGGGGTGGCGCATCAGGCGGACCGAGACGGCGAGGAGCAGGAACGGGACCAGTACGTCGAGGCGGCCGAAGAGGCCGGAGACGACGGCGGTGGCCGCCTCCCCGAGCCACCCTTGCGGGCTGAACCACGTCCCGGCCGCGGTCACCAGCGCGAGGGCCAGCAGGAGCAGCGCGACGCCGTCCTTGCGGTGCGCCGGGTCCAGGTTCTTCGCGCCGTCGCCGAAGCCGCGGAAGACGGCCCCCACGGCGTGCGCGAGGCCCAGCCAGACGGCGCGGACGGCGCGGAAGAGTATCGGGCGGCGCGCGGGGGCCTGCGGGGGCGCGGGGCGGCTCGCGGCCGCCTTCTTGGCGGGCGCCTTCTTCGCCGCCGCGGCCTTCTTCGCGGGAGCCGCGGCCTTCTTCGCCGGTGCCTTCTTGGCCGGCCCGGACTTCGGGTTGCGCGCTGCCGCGCCGGGCGTACGTGTGGCCATGGGACAGCAGCCTACCGGCGCACCGAGGCACTGGACACGTGCTCGAGCACCCGTGTGTCGCACCGTCAATTGGCGCTCGCGGCAGGGCAGGCGCTCAGGGGCGCGAGGAACTGCGCGCAGGGGAACGGCAGCACCTGCAACTGGCTGACGGTGGTTCAGTTGCCGGTGGTCCGCCTTCCGACTCGCGCAGTTCCTCGCGCCCCTGAGGCCGCTGCCCTACCGAAGGCCGCTGACTAGCTCGCGCCGGGGCGCAGCGCGTCGAGGGCCTTGCGCAGGCCCGCGAGCTTGCGTTCCAGATGGGCGGCGGTGGCGGCGGCCGTGGTGTCGGAGGAGTCGCCGAGCTGCTTGCCGAGGGCCTCGGCCTGCTCCTCGACGGCGGCCAGGCGGGCGGAGAGCTCGCCGAGCACGGTGGCCTCGCCCTGCTCGACCTGCAGGCGCAGCAGCGCGGCCTGCTCCTTGAGCTGACAGTTCTTCACGTACAGGTCGACGAAGACCGAGACCTTGGCGCGCAGCACCCACGGGTCGAAGGGCTTGGAGATGTAGTCGACCGCGCCGGCCGCGTAGCCGCGGAAGGTGTGGTGCGGCCCGTGGTTGATCGCGGTCAGGAAGATGATCGGGATGTCCCGCGTCCGCTCCCGCCGCTTGATGTGGGAGGCGGTCTCGAAGCCGTCCATGCCGGGCATCTGGACGTCCAGCAGGATGACCGCGAAGTCGTCGGTGAGCAGCGCCTTGAGCGCCTCCTCGCCCGACGAGGCGCGGACCAGCGTCTGGTCCAGCGCGGAGAGGATGGCCTCCAGGGCCAGCAGGTTCTCCGGCCGGTCGTCGACCAGGAGGATCTTCGCCTTCTGCACCACGACCCGCCCTCCTGCCGCTTGTCTGCCGATCGCGGCCGTCTTGGTACCGCTCATCACCGCACCGGTCATGCTAGCCGCACCCCCTCGCCCGCCAGGCCGCTCCGAGCGATCCGGCACCGTGGCAGTGCCGAATCCCACAGCGGAGCAGGGCGGAGCCTGAGCACCACGTCACCATTCGGTCACTGTTCGCAACGATGCGCGACCTTACCCCGTTCCCGGCCGGACCCGCCAGTGCGGTGGGAGAGCGCGCCCCCGGCGGTTACTTGCCCGTGGCGGAAGAGAGCCAGTGGCGCATCACCGCCAACAGGTGGTCGGCCTCCACCGGCTTGGTCACGTGGTCGGTGGCGCCGGCCGCGAGACTCTTCTCCTTGTCGCCCTTCATCGCCTTGGCGGTCAGCGCGATGATCGGCAGCCCGGCGAACTGCGGCATCCGCCGGATCGCCTCGGTGGTCGCGTAACCGTCCATCTCCGGCATCATGATGTCCATCAGCACCAGGGCCACGTCCTCGTGCTGCTCCAGCACCTCGATGCCCTCGCGGCCGTTCTCCGCGTACAGCACGGTCAGGCCGTACTGCTCCAGCACGCTGGTGAGCGCGAAGACGTTGCGGATGTCGTCGTCGACGATCAGCACCTGCTCGCCGGCGAAGCGGCCGGCGAACTGCGCGGGCACCGACACGGCCGGCTCCTGACGGACCGTCGGGGCGTCCTCGGCGGCCGCGCGGCGGCGTTCGGCGGCGCCCCGGCGGCGCACCTCGGCCAGTTCGCGGACCTCCTGGGCCCAGTGCTCGGCCGGGTTCTCGTTGACCGGGACGGGCGTGCCGACCGGGGTGACGGCGATGGTGGCCCGGATCGGGCCGGGCAGGGCGAGGCGCTCCTGGCCGGGGAGTTCGGGGGCCTCGCTGCGCAGCGGCAGGTAGAGGGTGAAGGTGGAGCCGGTGCCGAGCTCGCTCTCGGCGTGGATCTCGCCGCCGAGCAGGCGGGCGATCTCGCGGCTGATGGAGAGTCCGAGGCCGGTGCCGGCGTACTTGCGGCTGATGCCGCCGTCGGCCTGCTTGAAGGCCTCGAAGATCTCCCGGAGCTTGTTGCGCGGGATGCCGATGCCGGTGTCGGAGACCGAGAAGGCGATCAGCGGCTCGTCGGCGTCGCCGATCCCGCCGTTCTCCAGCAGCTGCTCGCGGACGTGCTGCGGGACGTCGCGCTCCTCGGCCTTGCGGATGCGCAGTTCGACGGCGCCGCTGTCGGTGAACTTGACCGCGTTGGAGAGCAGGTTGCGCAGCACCTGCTGGAGGCGCTGCTCGTCGGTGTGCAGGGTGACCGGAAGGTCGGGCGAGACCACCACCGCGAAGTCCAGGTTCTTGTCCAGGGTCAGCGGGCGGAAGGCGGCCTCGACGTAGTCGACCAGCTGGACCAGGGCGATCTTGGCCGGGCGGACGTCCATCTTGCCGGCCTCGACCTTGGAGAGGTCGAGGATGTCGTTGATCAGCTGGAGCAGGTCGGAGCCCGCGCCGTGGATGGTCTCGGCGAACTCGACCTGCTTGGGCGAGAGGTTGCCCTCGTTGTTGTCGGAGAGCAGCTTGGCCAGGATCAGCAGCGAGTTGAGCGGGGTGCGCAGCTCGTGCGACATGTTGGCGAGGAACTCGCTCTTGTAGCGCGAGGCCAGCGCGAGCTGCTCGGCGCGCTCCTCCAGGATCTGCCGGGCCTCCTCGATCTCGCTGTTCTTGATCTCGATGTCGCGGTTCTGCTGGGCGAGCTGCTCGGCCTTCTCCTGGAGCTCCTCGTTGGTGCGCTCCAGCTCCTCCTGGCGGGCCTCCAACTCGGCGGATCGCATGGAGAGTTCGGCGGTCAGGCGCTGGGACTCCAGCAGCAGGCCCTCGGTCTTGGTGTTGACGCTGATGGTGTTGACGGTCACCCCGATCAGATCGGCGATCTGCTCCAGGAAGTCGAGCGCCACCGTGGTGAAGGAGGAGAAGGTGGCCAGCTCGATCACGCCGAGCAGCCGGCCCTCGAACATCACCGGGAGCACCACCACGTGCGCCGGGCTGGCCTCGCCGAGGCCGGAGGCGATCTTGAGGTAGCCGGGCGGGGTCTCCTTGAGGATGATCGAGCGCTTCTCCACCGCGGCCTGGCCGATCAGGCCCTCGCCGGGCCGGAAGGTGGTCGGCATCGAGCGGCGCTGGTAGCCGTAGGAGCCGATCAGCCGCAGCACGGTGTCGTTCTCGTCGTCGTCCTCGGCGATCAACTCGGCGTTGCGGCCAGCCGGTTGGGCCAGGAAGAAGGCGCCGTGCTGGGCCGAGACGGTCATCGTCAGCTCGGTCATGATGAGCGAGGCGACGGCTTCGAGGTCACGGCGGCCCTGCAGCAGACCGGAGATCCGGGCCAGGTTGGTCTTCAGCCAGTCCTGCTCCTGGTTGGTCCGGGTGGTCTCGCGCAGGTTGCCGATCATCTGGTTGATGTTGTCCTTGAGCTCGTCGAGCTCACCGGACGCGTCCACGTCGATCCGCAGGGAGAGGTCGCCGCGGGTCACCGCGGTGGCGACCTGGGCGATGGCGCGCACCTGCCGGGTCAGGTTGTTGGCGAGTTCGTTCACCGACTCGGTCAGGTCCTGCCAGGTGCCGTCCACGCCCGGTACGCGGGCCTGGCCGCCGAGGCGGCCGTCGGTGCCCACCTCGCGGGCGACGCGGGTGACCTCGTCGGCGAAGCCGGAGAGCTGGTCGACCATGGTGTTGATGCTGGTCTTGAGCTCCAGGATCTCGCCCCGGGCGTCCACGTCGATCTTCTGCGAGAGGTCACCGCGGGCGGTGGCGGTGATGACCAGGGCGATGTTGCGGACCTGGCCGGTCAGGTTGTTGGCCATCAGGTTGACGTTGTCGGTCAGGTCCTTCCAGATCCCGGCGACGCCGGGCACGCCGGCCTGGCCGCCCAGGATGCCGTCGGTGCCGACCTCGCGGGCCACCCGGGTCACCTCGACGGCGAAGGCCGACAGCTGGTCGACCATCGTGTTCAGGGTGCCGGCCAGCGCCGCGACCTCGCCCTGGGCCTCGATGGTGATCTTCTTGGAGAGGTCACCGCGGGCCACCGCGGTGGCGACCTCGGCGATGTTGCGCACCTGCGAGGTCAGGTTGGAGGCCATGAAGTTCACGTTGTCGGTCAGGTCCCGCCAGATGCCGGAGACGCCGGAGACCCGGGCCTGACCGCCGAGGATCCCCTCGGTGCCGACCTCGCGGGCCACCCGGGTCACCTCGTCCGCGAAGGCGGACAGCTGGTCGACCATGGTGTTGACGGTGAGCACCAGCTCGCGGATCTCGCCGCGGGCGTCGACGGTGATCTTCTTGGAGACGTCGCCGCGCGCCACCGCCGTGGTCACCTCGGCGATGTTGCGGACCTGGCTGGTCAGGTTGTTGGCCATCAGGTTCACGCTGTTGGTGAGGTCCTTCCAGGTGCCCGAGACCCCGGGCACGCTGGCCTGGCCGCCGAGGATGCCTTCGGTGCCGACGTCCCGGGCGACCCGGGTGACCTCGTCGGCGAAGGCGCCGAGCTGGTCGACCATCGTGTTGATGGTGTTCTTCAGCTCCAGGATCTCGCCGCGCGCGTCCACCTGGATCTTCTGCGAGAGGTCGCCCTTGGCGACCGCGGTGGTCACCTGGGCGATGTTGCGCACCTGGGAGGTGAGGTTGTTGGCCATCGAGTTGACGTTCTCGGTCAGGTCCTTCCAGACCCCGGCCACGCCGGGGACCTGCGCCTGACCGCCCAGGATGCCCTCGGTGCCCACCGCGCGCGCCACCCTGGTCACCTGCTCGGCGAAGCCGGAGAGCTGGTCGACCATCGTGTTGATGGTGTTCTTCAGCTCCAGGATCTCGCCCCGGGCGTCGACCTCGATCTTGCGGGAGAGGTCGCCCTTGGCGACCGCAGTGGTCACCTCGGCGATGTTGCGGACCTGGTCGGTCAGGTTGTTGGCCATGAAGTTCACCGAGTCGGTGAGGTCACGCCAGACGCCGGCCACGCCGGGCACCTGGGCCTGGCCGCCGAGCCGGCCCTCGGTGCCCACGTCGCGGGCCACCCTGGTGACCTGCGCGGCGAAGGAGTTGAGCTGGTCCACCATGGTGTTCACGGTGTTCTTCAGCTCCAGCATCTCGCCGGCCACGTCCACCGTGACCTTGTGCGAGAGGTCGCCCTTGGCGACCGCGGTGGTCACCTCGGCGATGTTGCGGACCTGGGCGGTGAGGCGGCCGGCCATGGTGTTGACCGAGTCCGCCAGGTCCTTCCAACTCCCGGACATGCCACGGACCCTGGCCTGGCCACCGAGCTTGCCCTCGGTGCCCACCTCGACCGCGACCCTGGTCACCTCGGCGGTGAACTCGCCGAGCTGGTCCACCAGTCCGTTCACCGTCCGGCCGACCTTGAGGAACTCCCCGCGCAGCGGGTGGCTGGCCCCGTTGGTGTGGATCGAGCGCAGCTCCATCCGCTGGTCCAGGTCGCCCTCGGAGATGGAGGTGAGCACCCGGCCGACCTCGGCCATCGGGCGGGCCAGGTCGTCGATCAGCGCGTTGCAGTTGTCGACCGCCGCCATCCAGGCGCCCTCGCCGACCCCGCTCTCCAGCCGCTCGGACAGCCTGCCCTCGCGGCCCACCGCCCGGCGGACCCGGGCCAGTTCGCCGGTCAGGTGCTGGTTGCGCTCGGCCACCTCGTTGAAGACCGCGGCGATCTCGGCCAGCGGGCCGTCGCCGGGAACGGTGAGGCGGCGGCGGAAGTTGCCGTCGCGCATCGCGGTGAGCGCGGCCAGCAGCTTGCGCAGGTCGGCCGGCTCGGCCCCCCGGTTGTGGTTCGGGCGCCTCCCGGGCGCAGGGCGGGATGCCGGACGGCCACCGCTGCGGCCGGCGGCCGGGGTGGTGCCGGGTACGTCCTTGGTGGCCGAACTCACGTCGAGGTCCTCCCGCATCGTGACCGTCTCCGCGCCACCCCCCTTCCGGGGCGGCCACCGGCCCGCCGCACTCGGGGCGGACGCCGGCGCACCTCGACCGTAACCTGACGGCCGGGTGCTGCGGACCCCCCAGTCTGGCAGCACCGCCGCCGAGTGTCCGTACCGTTGCACAGGGTCTGCACCGAGGTGGTGCAAACCGGCCGCCTAAATCACCCTCTGGTGCTTCTTTCCGCGCCCGGGCCCCACACAGTGCCCACCGGTAAGTAGGGTGGGACGCTGCACCGGTCCCGGCTCCGCCCGAAGACGGGGACGGACCTGGCAGTCGGAGCTGATGGGAGACGTGGCACGTGGTCACCGCGCGCGCAGCCGCCGCCTTCGAGCCGGAGGGCCGCTCGGCCGGTGCCGCACGCGGTTTCGTCCGGGACGCCCTGCTCGGCTGGGGCCTGCCCGAGGTGGTCGACGACGCCGTGGTGCTGGTCTCCGAACTGGTCACCAACGCGGTGGTGCACGCCGGGACGGCCGCCGACGTGGCCGTGCTGCGCGAGGAGGAGACCGTCCGGATCGAGGTGACGGACCGTCACCCGGAGCGCGGCCTGCCCGCCTTCGCCAACGTCCCCGCGCACGGCTCCGAGCACTTCGGCGACCCGGACGGCGAGGGCGGCCGCGGCCTGCTGATGTGCTCCGCCATCTCCACCTGCTGGGGCGTCGAGTACTCGGCCGGGCGCAAGACCGTGTGGTTCCGCCTCGCGCTGCCCGAGCACCACGTCGGCACCCGCTTCGCGCTGCCCAGTCTGCCCGGCGGCGAACTGCCCGACACCGACGGCCCGGTGCTGGTCGGCGTGGTGCGGATCGACGAGCAGGGCACCGTCCGCTCCTGCAACCCGGACGCCGAGCTGCTGCTGCGCCTGCCCGCCGACCAGCTGCTCGGCCGCGCCTGGGCCGAGCTGGTCGACTGGCCCGCGCCGGGCCTCAGCCTCGCCGAGACGCTCCGGTTGGCCCGCTGGGAGGGCGGCTTCGGCCTCCTCGCCGACGGGGCCGAGCTCTACGCCGTCCAGGTCCGGGTCCGCGACACCCATGGGGAGCCCTCCACCCTCGCCCTGCTGGTCCGCGAGGCCGACCGCGCGGTGCTGCGCTCCCCCGTCACCGCCGTCGACGCCCCCGCCGGGGCCGAGCCGCTGGACCTGCTGGTCGGCCACCTCGGCCCGGACGACCTGGGCGGGCTGCTCCAGCGCATCGTCGAGCGGGCCCGGGACCTGCTGGACGCGGACGCCGCGTACCTGCTGCTGACCACCGACGACGAGACCGAGTTCGAGCTGCGCGCGGCCACCGGCCTGCCCGGCGGCCTGCGCCGGCACGCCCCGATCCCGGTGGAGTCCGGGGCCGGCCGGTACGACTCGGCCCGGCTTCCCGCCGTCCACGAGGACCTCGCGGTGCGCCCCAACGTCGTTCCGCTGCTGGCCGGTTCGGGCCTGCGCTCGCTGATCACCGTCCCGCTCAAGGTGGACGGCCGGCTGACCGGCTCGCTCGGCGTGGCCGCCACCGCCGCCGGCCGGTACGACAACGAGGACGCGCTGCGCCTGCAGTTCGCCGCCGACCGGGTCGCGCTCGCGCTGGAGAGCGCCCGGCTGACCGAGCTGGAGCGGCTGCGCCGGGGCTCGCTCTCCTTCCTGGTGGAGGCCTCCGACCTGCTCGCCGGCACCCTCGAACTCGGCCAGACCCTGGCCCTGATGGCGCAGATGGCGGTCCCCACGCTGGCCTCCTGGTGCGCCGTCTACACCAGCGCCGACGCCGGTGCCGACCTCGCCTTCGTGCTGCACCAGGACGAGGACCGGATCGACCGGCTGCGCGACCTGCTCGACAAGACGCCTCCGCCGGACGCCGCCCGGGACTCCGGGGTGACCTTCTGGTCCGCGCCCGCCGAGACCGCCCGGCAGGCCGGGCTGACGGACAGTCCGGAGCTGGCCGGACTGCTCGGCGAGACCGTGGTGCTCCCGCTGGTGGCCCGCAACCGGGTGATCGGCCTGCTGGTGCTCGGGGTCTCCACCGGCCAGCGGTTCCGCCAGGAGATGCTGGAGCTGGCCGAGGACCTGTCCCGCCGGGCCGCCCTGGCACTGGACAACTCCCGGCTCTACTCCGAGCGCACCGCCACCAGCCAGGCCTTCCAACGCGCCCTGCTGCCACCCGAGTTGCCCACCATCCCGGGCCTGGAGGTGGAGGTCTTCTACCAGGCCGCCGGAGAGGGCAACGAGGTCGGCGGCGACTTCTACGACATCTTCCCGATCCGCGAGGGCACCTACGGCTTCGCGATCGGCGACGTCTGCGGCACCGGCCCCGAGGCCGCCGCCGTCACCGGCCTGGCCCGGCACGCCCTGCGCCTGCTGGCCCGCGAGGGCCTCGACGGCCCGCAGCTGCTCTCCCGCCTCAACAGCGCCATCCTCGACGAGGGCAGCCGCTCGCGCTTCCTCACCCTGCTCTACGGCGAGCTGACCCCGCGCCAGGACGGCTGCACCGAGCTGTCCCTGGTCTGCGCCGGGCACCCGCTGCCGCTGCGCCTGCGCACCGACGGGCAGGTCAGTCCGGCCGCCACCCCGCAGCCGCTGCTCGGCGTGCTGGAGGAGCTGGAGCTGACCGCCGAGCAGGTGGTGCTGGAGCCCGGCGAGGTACTGCTCTGCGTCACCGACGGCGTGACCGAACGCCGGGAGGGGCAGCGGATGCTGGGCGACGACGGCCTGGCCGCCGTGCTCACCGGCTGCACCGGCCTGACCGCCGGAGCGGTGGCCGCCCGGGTGCAGCGGGCAGTGGAGCGCTTCGCCCCCGAGCCGCCCTCGGACGACATGGCCATCCTCACCCTGCGCGTCCCGGAGCAGCGCACGAGCTGATCACGCTCGGACCGGAAACGGTCAAGGGTCGCCGCCCCACAGCTGACGACCCGACAAATTGTGGGATTCACAAGGGTACAAGCCGGTACCGGGTGGGTACACAGATCTCACCGGGGAAGACCCCGGTAGGGGACTCGCCGGCAGCTCCGACCTGCCGGTTCATCACTTCGCCGCCGCCGCCCGCACCGTGGGACAGCCCTGTCCCGTGCGCTCCCCGGCCCCGGCACGCGCACCCACTCCACGCACAGCTCCCTGCCGCCCTGAAGCGGCACGCCATGAGTGAAAGGAGCCTCCGGTGAGCAACGAAGCCTCCGGGGCGAACACCCGTTCCGCCGACGCCGGCAACCTCGGTTACCTGGCCCTCGGTCTGACCCTCCTCGCCTACGGGCTGCTCGGCACCGGCATCCTCTCCGGCGCGGGCGTCAAGGACGCCGCCGGACTGGCCCACCTGGTCGGCGGCCTCACCCTGTTCGTCGCCGGCCTCTGGCAGCTGCGCAGCGGCGACGGCTTCACCGGCACCGCCTTCACCTCCCTCGGCGCCTTCTGGGCCGTCTGGTCAGCGGGCGGCGGCGCGAGCAAGAACGCCACCGGCCTCTTCCTGCTGCTCTGGGCCCTGCTCGTGCTCAGCCTGGCGCTGGCCGCCTGGGGTTCGGGCCTGCTGGGGCGCGTCCTCTGGGGCCTGTTCTTCCTCTCCCTGGTGCTCAGCGCGCTCGGCGTGCTGAACGGCAGCAGCGGCCTCGGCAAGGCCGGTGCCTGGCTGGCGGCCGTCGCGGGCCTCGCGGCCTGGTACTCGGCCACCGCCGCCCTCGCCGAGAGCGGCTGGGGCCGGGCGCTCCTCCCCACCAAGTGACCCACCCCACTGGGTAGTCCGGGTCCTGCGGGCGCCCCACCGCCCGCAGGACCCACACCGCCCCCATCGAAGCCGGGCCACCCCACCACGGGGTGGTCCGGCTCCGTTTCACCCTCCTGAGGCCGGTCCGCGAAACCGCGGGCAACGGTTCGGCCCCCTCCCGGGCTCTGGGAGGGTGAGGAGGTGCTCATGAGAGAACCGGAGAACCGACGGGACGCCGAGTTCCGGTCGTTCATCGCCACGGCCTGGCCCCGGCTGCTGCGGACCGCGTTCCTGCTGTCCGGCGAGCAGCACGCGGGCGAGGACCTGGTCCAGCAGACCCTGGAGCGCGCGTACGTCGCCTGGCCCAAGGTCAGCCGCGCCGACGACCCGTACGCCTACGTCCGCCGCATCCTGGTCAACGAGCACGCCCGGCGCTTCCGCCGCCGGCTGCCCGAACGGTTGGTCACCAGCGTGCCCGAGACCGCCGCGCCCGACGGCTACGGGCGGCTCGACGAGCGCGCGGCGCTTCTCACCGCCCTGGCGGCCCTGCCGCCGCGCCAGCGCCAGGCCGTGGTGCTGCGGTACTGGGAGGACCTGAGCGAGGGTCAGGCCGCGCTCGCCATGGGCTGCTCGGTGGGCACGGTGAAGAGCCAGGCCTCGAAGGGCATCGCCCGGCTGCGCACCGCCTCCGTCCTGACCGGCCTGACCCACGTGACGGACCTGACCGGCCTGACCAGCATCGGAGGAACAGCGTGACCACGGAAGAGCTGACCGACCACCAGGACCCGGGCCGGGCGGCCGGGGTGACGGCGGCCCTCACCGAACTGGCCGCAGCCGTGCACCCCGGGCCGGTGCCCGCCGCCGCCGTGCTGGCCGGCGGCCGGCGCAGGCTGCGCCGCCGCCGGGCCGCGCTGACCGGGGCGGCGGCGCTGGCCATGGCGGCCGTGGTCGGCGGAGCCGCCGTGCTGACGGCACCGCGCACCGTCGCACCGGCCGGTACCACCTCGGCCCCGTCGTCCTACGCCCCGGCCCCCGCGCGCGACCCGTTCGCCCCCGTCCGGGTCCTGCTCGCCGAAGGCATCGGCGGGGGCGGCGGGGGCGCGCGGAGCTGGCAGGCCTGGGCCGCGCTCTGGCCGCAGGCACCGAAGACGGACGCGCTCCGGCAGTACCGCGCGATCTGGGAGGACCAGGGCCGGCCCGCCCGCCCCGGAGCCGCCGAGCCGGACACCGCGTTCGTCGAGGAACACTGGCGCCCGGGCACGGACGTCCTGAACCTCTACCTGACCGTGGACGGCAGGCGGCAGGCCGAGGACATCCGCCTCTCCCTCCCCGCACCGGGCGGCCCGGCCGGACAAGGGGAAACGCCCACGGGCGAGTTGGGCAGCATCACCGACGGACCGGTCCTGCTGGCCCTGCTCCCGGTCGGCCCGGAGGTCGCCAAGGTGACGGCCGGCACCCCCGGGGCCACCGGCTGGGAGGTGCAGCCGCTCACCGTAGGGGACTCGCCGATCCGCTGGGTCGCGGCGGTCAAACTGCCCGGCAAGCCACTCACCCTGCGCACCTGGGACACCGCCGGCACGCTGCTCGCCACCCACAACCGGGCCGCCTGAGCGCCCAGACCCTAGGGCAGCACCACGACCCCGAGCGGCAGCCGGCCCACCGCCTGACGGTGCGTCGTTCCGGTGGCCAGGTCCACCACCGTGATGCCGTCCCAGCCGCCCGGGCGGGAGAAGCCGCCGGTGACGTAGGCGGTGCGGCCGTCCCGGGAGAGCGCGACCTCCTCGTGCGGGCCGTCGAGCGGGATCACCCGCTCGGCGCCGTCGGGGGCCCGGACGGTGAGCGAAGGCCCGTGGTCGCCGCTGCCGATCGGGCCGGTGCCGACCACCAGCAGGGTGCCGTCCGGGGCCAGGGCGGTGCCGTGCTGGTGGGTGTCGGCCGTCATCGGACGGACCGTCACCTGGCCGCTGCCCGGATCGAGCACCGCCAGCCGCTCCCCCTCGAAGGGCAGCAACAGCCGTCCGTCGGCGGCGACTTCGGCGTAGTGCGGCTTCAGCCAGGAGCCCAGCCCGCCCTCGGTGCCGTACGGGGCGACCTCCATCCGGCGCGGCCGCAGGGTGCCCGCGTCCACCGCCGTGACGTCGAAGGAGTCGTGCCCGACGGCGTACACCTCGTGCCCGTCCCGGGCCACCACCACGTCGAACGGCCGCCGCCCGACCGGCACCACGTCGGTGACCTGCCGGGTCGCCGTGTCGATGACCTCCAACACCCCAGGCTTCCCCGGCACGTTGACCCCGACGTACACCCGCCGGCCGTCCGGCGAGACCGCGATGCCCATGCCGCCGCCGCGGTACTCGCCCGTGGTCACCGGCCCGCTCGCGGTCCGGTACGGCACCGTGCCCGTCACCCGCCGGGAGGCCGTGTCCACCACGGCCACCCCCTCGGCCGCCGCCACCCAGGCCCGCCCGTCCGGCCCCAGCGCGACGCCCCACGGCGCCGTCCCCACCTTGGCCGAACCCACCTCCGCCGACCCGACCGGCCCGGCAGACGGATCCACGAAGGTCACCGTGTCACCCCCGAAGTCGGCCACCAGCAGGGTCTCCCCGGCCCGCACGGCCGACGGCCCGGCCGTGGGAGACGCGGACGACGGGGCCGCCGCCGAAGGGGAGGCGCCCGAAGGGGTCGGCGTGGACGGAGCGGCCTGCCCGCACCCGGCCAGCACCACCGCCACCAGCCCGATCCCCGACCAGCGCGCCCTGCCGCCGCCACCCATGCCGTCCTCCGTCCGTCAGCCTCCCTGCCATCCTCCGGCGGCCGCCCCCTCCGCCGGGTCCACCGATCGGCTGACCCGCCCGTCACCCCGTGAGCCGCTCCCGCACGTGCTCCGGGAGCAGCACCGCCTCTCGCCGCAGCACCGCGGCCAGCTCCGCCGTGAGCGGGTCGGGCGCGCTGCGGGCGTACACCGCGAGCCGCCGACGGACCGGCGGCACCGGGCGGAACAGCCGGCCGGGCAGTCCGGGCGGGAGGGCGTGGGCGGCGGCCAGAGTCGGGCCGATCCCGGCCGAGGCGAGGAGCGGACCGGCTGCGGTCTGCTCGGTGCGGACGGCCGCCACCGGGCGGAAGCCGGCTGCCGCGCAGGCCCGGTCCAGCAGCTCGGCCAGCCCGTTCCCGGCGGCGTAGTGCACCCAGCTCCGCTCGGCCAGGGCCGCCAGCTCCAGCTCGCCGCCGGGCACGGCTCCCGACGGGTCGTCAGCCGGGAGGACCAGGAGGAACTCCTCCTCCCCGAGCTCCCACAGCGGCCCGGCCCACCCCTGTGGCCGCGGCCCCAGCGCCAGGTCCGCCACGCCCCCGGCCACCGCCTCCGCCAACTCCTCGGCGTGCCGGTACTCGTGCAGCCGGACGGCCGCCCCGGGCCGCTCCCGGTGCCAGACCCGCAGCACCGCGGGCAGCACCCCCAGGCTGTACCCGTACAGCGTCGCCAACTCCACCTCTCCCGCACCGGAGCTCGCGCACGCCCGGGCCGCCGCCACCGCGCGCCCCGCCTCGGCCAGCGCGGCCCGCGCGTGCGGCAGCACCGCCCGCCCCATCGGGGTGGCCCGCACCTGCCGGTGCAGCCGCTCCAGCAGCGGGCCGCCGAGCAGCCCCTCCATCACCCGCACCTGGTGCGACAGCGCGGGCTGGCTGACGTGCAGCAGCTCGGCGGCGCGGGTGAACGAGCCCTGCTCGACGATGGTGACCAGGTACTCCAACTGCCGCAGCGTCAGCATGACCTGAGCTTATGTCAGGCGGAAGGAACCGGTCTTGGACTCATGCCCGCCCAGCGGACGATGATCGGTCACGAACCCGCCGCACCATCCGCCAGGAGGCCGCCGTGACCACCACCGACCGCAAGACCGCCCTCGTCGTCGGCGCCAACGGGGTGATCGGCCGCAACCTCACCGAGCACCTGCTCGCGCTCGGCGACTGGGACGTCATCGGCCTCTCCCGCCGCGGCGGCGAGGGCGAGGACCGTCTGCGGCACATCAGCGTCGACCTGCTCGACGCCACCGACAGCAAGGAGAAGCTCGGCGGCCTGCACGAGGTCACCCACGTCTTCTACGCCGCCTACCAGGACCGCCCGGGCTGGGCCGAGCTGGTCGCCCCCAACCTCACCATGCTCACCAACGTCCTCGACACCGTCGTCCCGGCCGCCGCCGGTCTGCGGCACGTCAGCCTGATGCAGGGCTACAAGGTCTACGGCGCGCACCTCGGTCCGTTCCGCACCCCCGCCAAGGAGAGCGACCCGAACTTCATGCCGCCCGAGTTCATGCACGCCCAGCAGACCCTGCTGGAGCAGCGCCAGGCCGGGCAGCCCTGGAGCTGGACCGCGATCCGCCCCTCCGTGGTCACCGGCTTCGCCCTCGGCAACCCGATGAACCTCGCCATGGTGATCGCCGTCTACGCCGCGATCTCCAAGGAGCTCGGCCTCCCGCTCCGCTTCCCCGGCAAGCCCGGCGCCTACGACTCCCTGCTGGAGGTCACCGACGCCGGCCTGCTCGCCAAGGCCACCGTCTGGGCCGCCACCGAGGAGCGCTGCGCCAACCAGGCGTTCAACGTCAACAACGGCGACCTGTTCCGCTGGAGCGGACTCTGGCCGGCCATCGCCCGCTTCTTCGAACTCGACGTCGCCCCCGGCGTCCCGCTGAAGCTGGCCGAGGTGATGGCCGACAAGGAGCCGCTCTGGGAGGCCATGGTGGAGAAGTACGGCCTCGCCCACTCCTACGCGGAGGTCTCCTCCTGGGCCTTCGGCGACTTCGTCCTCTCCTGGGACTACGACCTGTTCGCCGACGGCTCCAAGGCCCGTCGGCTCGGCTTCCACGAGTACGTGGACACCGAGGCGATGTTCCTGGAGATCTTCGCCGACTTCCGCCGCCGCCGCGTGATCCCCTGACGGCGGCTTCCGGAACCAGGTGTTCCGGTCCGGGCACAATCGGGAGATGCGCTTCGTACCGCTGCTGCCCGCCGACCGTCCGGACGCCCACCGCCCGCCCGGGCGGTGGCTCCTGGAGGCCGTGGTCGGCGGCTGCGTGCTGCTTGCCACCTTCGCCGCCCTGCACAGCGTCGGCCTCAGCGGGCTCTTCGACCGCAGCACCCTGGTCGCCCTCGGCGCCCTCGCCCTGCTGCTCTCCCTCGCCCGGCACCGCTACCCCGACGCCGCACTGCTCGGGCTGGCCGCCCTGGTCGGCATCCTCCCCAGTGCCGCCATGCTCACCGCGATCGTCGCCTACACCACCTCCCGCCGCGCCGCCCGCGCCCTGCGCCGCGACCTGCTGCTGGTCGCCGCCGCCCTGCTCCCCCTGCTCACCAGCGAGGTCCGGCTGGACTACTGGCAGGGCGGCCGCTGGCAGTACGCCATCGCCCAGGGCGGGGTGCTGGCCGTGGTCGCGGTGCTCATCCCCGGCCTGGTCGGCACCGCCGCCGGCCAGCAGGACCAACTGGTCGGCGCCCTGCGCGAACGCACCGCCGCCGCCGAACGGGCCAAGCGCTCCGCCGAGAACGAGTCCCGGCTGCACGAACGCTCGCGGATCGCCGCCGAGATGCACGACCTGGTCGGCCACCGGCTCAGCCTGATCTCCCTGCACGCCGGCGGCCTGGAACTGGCCCTCGACCGACAGGCCCCCGAACTCCGCGACGAGGCCGAGCAGCTCCGCCGGGCCAGCCGGGACGCCATGGACGAGCTGCGCCAGGTGCTCGGCGTGCTCGGCCCGGTCGGCCGGGACACCGGCACCGACGCGCTCACCGACGCCACCGGCACCCGGGCCGACGTCCTCGCCCTGGTCGAGGAGTCCCGCGCGGCCGGGGTCCCGGTCGCCTTCCACTGGGAGGGCGAGGACCTCACCGAGGTCCGCCCCCAGGTCCGCCGGGCCGTCAACCGCGTGGTCCGCGAGTCGCTCACCAACATCCACCGCTACGCCCTGGGCTCCGCCGTCGAGGTGACGGTCGAACAGCTCCCCGGCAGCGTCGAGGTGGTGGTCCACAACGGCCGCCCGCCCGTCCCGCCCGCCGTCACCACCGGCCTCGGCAGCGGCCGCGGCCTGGACCAGCTGCGCGAACGGGTCGCCGTGCTCGACGGCCGCCTCACCGTCGGCCCCGTCCCGGACGGCTACGAGGTCCGCGCGGTGCTGCCCACCGAACCGCCCTCCACCGGCCGCCGGACCGACAGCGCACCCACCGCCCCCGGCACCGACGTCCCCGTCCTGGCCGGCGGCCCCGCCGCCCGGCTCCGCCGCCAGCTGGCCAGCGCCGTCTCCGCCGCCCTCGGCCTGGCCGGGCTCGGCGTGATCCTGCTGCTCGGCCTCGGCCTGGTCCAGCAGACCCGCCCCTACGACGGCCCGCCGCCGACCAGTGCCGTCCACCCCGGCATGACGGAGGGCCAGGTGGTCTCGGTGGTCGGCCCGGACAGCCCCTCCGTCCGCTCCGCCGCCTCGGGGCGCGAGCCCGCCCGCCCCGAGGGCACCACCAGCTGCGTCTTCCCGTACACCAGTCGGCTGACGAGCAGCGACCGGCTCTACGTGACCCGTTACTGTTTCGAGGACGGCACTCTCACCGAAATCACCACATTCACGACACCGCTGGCGCCCTGACCCACCACCAGAGCCGGAGCCGCACATGACCGACCATCAGGTGACCGACCAGCCGGGCGAGCACACCGCCCCCATCCGGGTCCTGCTCGCCGACGACGAACCCGGCATCCGGGCCGGCCTGCGCCTGGTCCTCAGGCACGCCGAGGACATCGAGATCACGGCCGAGGCCTCCGACGGCGCCGAGGCCGTCGCCCACGCCACCCGCACCCCGGTGGACGTCGTCCTGCTCGACATCCGGATGCCCGTCCTCGACGGCCTGGCCGCGATCGACCAGTTGGTCCGGCTCGACCCCAAGCCCGCCGTCGTCATGCTCACCACCTTCGGCGAGGAGGAGAACGTCACCCGCGCCCTGCGCTCCGGCGCCACCGGCTTCCTCCTCAAGGACGACAGCCCGCAGGAGCTCATCAGCGCCGTCCGCGCCGCAGCCGCCGGTGACGCGGTGCTCTCCCCCGGCGTCACCGGCCTGGTGGTCCGCCGGATGCTCGACGGCGGCCCCGCCGAACCGGCCGACCCCACCACCGAGGCCGAACGACGGATCGCCGCCCTCGACCCCACCGAGCGGGAAGTGCTCGCCCTGCTCGGCGACGGCATGCCCAACCTGGAGATCGCGCTGCGCCTCGGCATCGGCCCCGACCGGGTCCGCACCCTGGTCGACGGCGTCCTCGACCGCACCGGCTCGGACACCCGGGTCCAGGCCGCCCTACTCGCCGCCCAGGCCGGCCTGAGCTCCTGAGCCGTCCGCCCCCGGGCACCCACCCTCAGCCGGCGGCCGTCTCCTTCTCCTGCTCCCACCGCACGGCCGCCGGCTGCTCCTCGCCCGTCGCCCGCCACCCCGCGGCCGCGTGCAGCACCAGGTAGGCGATCATCAGCAGCCCGACCGCCACCAGCCCGTCCGCCCAGAAGTGATTGGCCGTCACCACGACCACGTACACCGTGGCCAATGGGTGCAGCACCGCCAGCCACCGCCAGGGCGAGCGCGCGATCACCACCACCGCCACCGCCACGATCACGCACCACGCCACGTGCACCGAGGGCATCGCGGACAGCTGGGCCTCCACCACTCCGCCGACCGCACCCCCGTAGACCGACTGCCCGTACTCGGCCGCGACGTCCACGAACCCGTTCCCCGGCAGCATCCGCGGCGGCGCCACCGGCAGGAACTGGATCAGCAGACAGGCCGCCGTGGTCAGCACCACCGTGTTCCGCACCCAGGCGTACCGCGCGCGGCGCCGCACGAACACCCAGACCAGCAGCGCGATCATCGCCCCGAAGTGCATCGTCGCGTAGTAGTAGTTGGACGCCGAGATCAACCACGGATGCTCCCGCGCCGCCCGCTGCCAGGCCGCCTCGTCCGGCAGCCCCCAGTCCAGCTCGGTCCGGTGGATCCACTCCGCCCGGTCCAGGGCGTGCTCCGTGCTCAGCAACGACAGGTGCCCGACCAGCTGCCAGAGCGTGAACAGCGCCAGCAGCGTCCCCGCCTCCCGACAGGCCACCCCCAGCCCCGGCTTCCCCCACCATCGCTTGGCCGCGTACGCCGCACCGAACAGCGCGACGCCGGCAGTGCCGGAGGTCTGCCAGGTAAGGGTCAGGTTCTGCATTGGCGAAGGTTAACGCAGAAAAGCCCCCTGACGAATCGTCAGGGGGCTTCTCTTGAATGATTGTTCGGCGGCGTCCTACTCTCCCACAGGGTCCCCCCTGCAGTACCATCGGCGC
>NZ_JBSFGS010000021.1:0-165433 GCF_053596675.1 Kitasatospora sp. NPDC001664 | reverse complement strand
TCGTTCGGTGCGTGCGATCGGCGTGCGGCAGGAACGCCCTCGTAGCGGAGCTACTTGGGCGTTTCGGCCGTGCGGCGAGCGTGCGTGCCGGGCGGGCCGCCCCCGGCGGGAATTGTCAGACAGGCTCTGGTCCCGGTGGCGGCCGGGGCGGGTGGTCCCGGTAGCGGCCGGGGCGGGCGCGGTGAGCGAAGATGGAGCGGTGACCGACTCCTCCCGCCCGCTGCCCCGCCCGCCCCGGCTGATCGCCACCGACCTGGACGGCACGCTGCTCTGCTCGGGCGGCGTGGTCTCGGAGCGGACCGCCGCCGCACTGGCCTCGGCCGAGCGGGCCGGCGTGCGGGTGGTGTTCGTGACCGGCCGGCCGCCGCGCTGGATGGCGCAGGTCAGCCCGCACATCGGCGGCCACGGGGTGGCCATCTGCTCCAACGGCGGGGCGGTGGTGGACGTGCACCGCGGCGAACTGCTGCGGACCTTCCCGCTGGCCCCGGCCGACACCCTCCGGGTGGTCGAACTGCTCCGGGCCGAACTGCCGGGCAGCGCCTTCGCCTTCGAGTTCCCCGGCGGCTTCGCCCGGGAGCCGGAGTACTCGCTCTTCATGTGGGACTCGCAGAACGAGCACCCCGTCGCCCCGGCCGAGCGGCTGCTGGCCGAGGGCCGGGTCGACGGGCTGTTCAAGGTGCTGGTCAAGCACCCGGAGCTGGACCCGGACGTCTTCCTGGACAAGGCCCGGGCGGTGGCCGGCCGGTACGCCGAGATCACCCGCTCCGCCCCGGTGGCACTGCTGGAGATCAGCGCGCTCGGGGTCACCAAGGCCACCACGCTGGCCGGTTGGTGCGCCGAGCAGGGCATCGACCGCAGTGAGGTGGTGGCCTTCGGCGACATGCCGAACGACCTGGAGATGCTGGCCTGGGCCGGGCGCTCCTACGCGGTGGCCAACGCCCACCCGGACGTGCTGGCCTCCGTCGCCGAGCACACCCTCAGCAACGAGGAGGACGGCGTGGCCCGGGTGGTGGAGGAGCTGCTCGGACTGTCCTGAGGGGCGGTCAGAGCCGGGCCGACCAGCGGACCCGGGTGCCCCGGCCGTCCGGGCCGGGCTCGTGCCAGGCGTCGCCGCCCAGCACCTCGGCCCGCCGGGTGAGGTTCTTCAGCCCGCTGCGCCGCCCGCCGTCCGGGATGCCCACGCCGTCGTCGGTGACGGTGAGCAGGACGCCGGGCCAGCCGGGCCGCTCCGCCGCCTCCGGGTCGCCGGAGAGCGGGTGGCCCTCCGCGTCCAGGTGGACGGTGGCGTCGAGCTCCACGCCGACCCGGGAGGCCCGGGCGTGCCGGGCCGCGTTGGAGAGCATCTCGCGCAGGGCGGCCAGCAGCTGACGGCCCGTCTTCTCCCCGACCAGGCTCTCCACCGGGCCGGTGAAGGTCATCGAGGGCTTGAAGCCCAGCGCGGCAGCGGCCTGGCTGCCCTCCCGCAGCACCCGGGTGCGCAGGTTGTCGGGCTCGTCGCCGTGGTCGTCGTGCTGGAGCGCGTAGATGGTGGTGCGGACCTCCTGGATGGTGGCGTCCAGCTCGTCCACCGCCTTGCCGATGCCGGTCTTCACCTCGGGCACCAGGGCCCGCCGGGCCGCGCCCTCCAGCATCATCCCGGTGGCGAAGAGACGCTGGATCACCAGGTCGTGCAGGTCCCGGGCGATCCGGTCGCGGTCCTGGAAGACCGCGAGGCGCTGCTGGTCGCGCTGCCCCTCGGCCAGCCGCAGGGCCAGTGCCGACTGCGAGGCGAAGGCCTCGGCCAGCTGCTTCTCCGACTCGGTGAACGGCGGGGCCCCGGCGCTGCGCCAGACCGAGAGACCGCCGAGCACCCGCCCGGCCGCGATCATCGGCACCGCCATCGAGGCGCCGAAGGAGCGGGCCAGCCGGATCACCACGGTCGGGTCGGTGGACATGTCGTCCAGGTAGACGCTCTCGCCGCGCAGCAGCTCGGCGGCGAAACTGCTGGGCGGCAGCAGCTCGCCCTGGACGAACTCGGCCTTCTCCCCGGAGGCGTGCGCCACCCGCATCTGACCGTCGCCGGTCGGCAGCAGGATCATCCCCAGGGCGGCGTCGGCCAGTTCGCGGACCTGCTCGGCGGCCACGGTGAGCGCGACCTGGGCCCGGTCGGTGGAGAGCAGCGCGGTGGTGACGGCCGAGGCGCCGGCGATCCAGCGCTCCCGGCGCCGGCCCTCCTCGTACAGCCGGGAGTTCTCGATCGCCACCCCGGCGGCCGCCGCCAGGGCGTGCACCACCTGGGCGTCCTCGGGGGTGAAGGCGCCGGAGGTGGACTTCTTCTCGGCCAGGTAGAGGTTGCCGAAGACCTCGCCGCGGACCCGGATCGGCTCGCCGATGAAGGACTTCATCGGCGGGTGGTGCGGCGGGAAGCCGACCGAGCGCGGGTCGGCCGAGAGGTCGGCGAGGCGGAGCGACTCGGGGTGGTCGATCAGCGCGCCCAGGATGCCGCGCCCGGTGGGGAGTTCGCCGATCGCGGCGGCGGCCTCGTCGTCGATGCCGACGTGGATGAAGTCGGAGAGCCCGTCGTTGTGCGGGGAGACCACGCCGAGGGCGGCGTACCTGGCGTCGACCAGGTCGGCGGCCGCACCGGCGATCCGCTGCAGGGTGGCGTGCAGGTCGAGGCCGGCGCCGACCGAGACCACCGCCTCCAGCAGGCGCTGCATCCGGTCCGTGACGGCGGCCGCCGACTGGAGGCGTTCGGAGACCTCGGTGACCAGCGTGTCCAGACCGAGGGAGGCGATCTCGGGCACGCGGTGCGCGGTCGGGTCGGTGCTCTGCTCCGGAGTCTCCATGGGTTGAGCCTAGTTTGTGACGGTTTGCAGGGGGCCGTGCGCAGGCTCGTGGCGGGTCTCGGGAATCGACGCGAGGGCTCCGTCGGCCAGCTGCTCCCGCTGCCACATGGCGGTCAGCCGCCCGTCCGGATCGGCCGTCAGCTCCCGCCAGCCGCCGCGCTCGACGACCCGGCCGCCCTCCAGCACCAGGATCTCGTCGACCCCGTCCAGCCCGGCCAGCCGGTGGGTGATCAGCAGGGTGGCCCGGTCGGTGGTGGCGGCCAGCAGGTCGGCGGTGAGCGCGTCGGCGGTGGGGAGGTCCAGGTGCTCCGCGGGCTCGTCCAGCACCAGCACCGGGAACCCGGCGAGCAGCGCCCTGGCAAGTGCCAGGCGCTGGCGCTGGCCGCCGGAGAGCCGGGCGCCGTGCTCGCCGACCATGGTGTCCAGGCCGTCCGGGAGGCCCTCGGTCCAGTCCAGCAGCCGGGCCCCGGCGAGGGCCGCGCGCAGCTCCCCGTCGGTGGCGCCGGGGCGGGCCAGCCGGAGGTTCTCGCGCAGCGAGCTGTCGAAGAGGTGGGCGTCCTGGGCGCACAGGCCGATCGAGCGGCGGACGTCGTCGGAGTCCATCCGCCGGGTGTCCACAGGCTGTGGACAGTGCAGCGCGATCCGCCCGGCCTCCGGCTCCAGGAAGCGCAGCAGCGCCAGCGCCAGGGTGGTCTTGCCGGAGCCGGACGGGCCCACCACGGCCACCCGGCGGCCGGGCGCCAGGTCCAGGTCGACGCCCTCCAGGGCCGGCTCGGTCCGGCCCGGCCAACGGACCGTCAGGCCGCGGACCGTCACCCGGGAGCCCGGCTCGGCCGGGGCCACCGGGTCGGCGGGCTCGACCACCGGCGGCTCGGCGGCCAGCAGCTCGTCCAGCCGGGCGGCGGCGCCCCGGCTGCGGGCCCGTGCCAGGACGGCGAGCGGCATCCCGGAGACGGCCTCGAAGGCGGCCAGCGGGGTGAGCACCACCAGGGCCAGGCAGACGCCCGCCAGCGCACCGGTGGAGACCGCGTGCACGCCCAGGGCGGCGGCCGCCGCCACGGTCAGGCCGGTCACGGCGGCGATCAGGCCGCTGCCCAGGGCGAGCGCGGCGGCCGAGCCGGCCGCCAGCGCGGTCAGCCGCCGGTCGGCCTCGCGGGCCACCGCCAGCCGGGCCGGCAGCGCACCGGCCACGGTGAGCTCGGCGGTCCCGGTCAGGGTGTCCACCACGGCGGTGGCCAGCTCGCCCCGGGCCGGGGCCTGCTGACGCTCCGTCCGGGCCGAGAGCCGCGCCGCGAGGGCCGGGACGGCGACCCCGGCCAGCAGCAGCCCCGCGGCCAGCAGGAGGCCTGCGGCGGGGAGGAAGAGGCCCAGGCCGACGGAGGCGAGGACCGAGACGGTGGCGGCGACGGCGGCGGGCAGGCGCCAACGGAGGTGGTGGTCCTGGACGGCGTCCACGTCGGCCACCAGCCGGGACAGCAGGTCGCCCCGGCGGAAGGCCGGCAGGCCGGTCGGGGCCAGCCGCTCCAGACGGCGGTAGACGGTGGTGCGGACCGCGCCGAGGGCGCGGAGCACCGCGTCGTGCGAGACCAGCCGCTCGGCGTAGCGGAAGACGGACCGGCCGATGCCGAAGGCCCGGACGGAGGTGACGGCCATCATCAGATAGAGCACCGGCGGCATCTCGGAGGCGTACGAGATCAGCCACCCCGAGGTCGCCATCAGCGCCACGGCACACCCGAGGGCGAGGCTCCCGAGCACGGTGGCCAGGGTGAGCCGGGGCCGCACGGCAGCGGTCCGCCGTGGGTCGGCCTCCGGCCCGGTCCCGGTTTCACGTGAAACAACGCCCGGGCCGGCCGCCGCCGCAGAGCCCGGCGGAGCCGGGGCGGGCACGGCGGAGCCGGCGCAAGCCGGCGGGGCCGGGGCCGCGACCGACGCAGGCCCGCCCGGCCGAGCCCGGTCCCGCTCCGGAACGGACGCAGCGCCGTCGGCGGAGGTCTGGACGGGGACTGACGGAGACCCGCCCGGGCGGGCCGGCGCCTCCGCTGCCTCGCCCACGAGCCCATCCGCGTCCTCGCCCAGCGCGGCCTGCGTCGCGGCGGCGAGGCCCGGCGCAGCCGAAGCACGCGCAGCCACGCCCGGCGCCCCCTCGGCCCGAGCACCCGGGCCCGGCACAGCCGCCGCCACGTCCGCCGCGGCCGGCTGAGCCGCCGTCAGGTGGTGGTGACGGTCGGCGATGGCCAGCAGGGCGGGGCGGTGGGCGACGAAGAGGACGGTGCGGCCGGTGGCCGGGAGGGCGGCGAGGGCGTCGACCACGGCCTGTTCGCCGGCGCCGTCGAGGTTGGCGGTGGGCTCGTCCAGGAGGAGGAGCGGACGGTCCGTCAGCAGGGCGCGGGCCAGGGCCAGCCGCTGGCGCTGGCCGGCCGAGAGGCCGGCGCCCTGCTCGCCGAGGACCAGCTCGGGGGTGGCGAAGTCGGCGGCGTACGCGGCCGCCAGGGCCGCCCGCAGCTGGGCGTCGGTGGCGTCGGGGCGGGCCAGCCGGAGGTTGTCGGCGACCGTCCCGGCGAACAGGTACGGGTGCTGCGGCACCCAGGCGATCTGCGCGTGCCAGCTCGCCCGGTCCAGCTCGGCCAGCGGCACGCCGTCCACCCGGACGGTGCCGCCGTCGGCCGGCACGAAGCCGAGCAGCGCGGCCAGCAGGGTGGACTTGCCCGCCCCGCTCGGCCCGGTGAGGGCGGTCACGGTGCCGGGCTCCAGTGCCAGCGAGACCGGTGCCAGCCGGTCCCCGACGGTCAGTCCGTCCACCGAGACCACCGAGGTCCGCAGGTCGGGGGCGGGCCGGGTGCCGTCGGCCGGCAGCGGGGTCTCCAGCACCTCGAAGACCTCGTCGGCCGCGCTCAGCCCCTCCACGCTGGAGTGGTAGAGCGCGCCGACCTGGCGGATCGGGAAGTAGACCTCGGGAGCGAGCACCAGCACCAGCAGGCCGGTCTCCAGCGGCATCGACCCGTTCACCAGCCGGAAGCCGATGCCGACCGCGACCAGCGCGACCGAGAGGGTGGCCAGCAGCTCCAGCGCGAAGGAGGAGACGAAGGCGATCCGCAGGGTCCGCAGGGTGGCCCGGCGGTGCTCGTCGGTGATCCGGCGGACGGTCTCGGCCTGGGCCTTGGCCCGGTTGAAGACCTTGAGGGTGGGGAGCCCGGCCACCACGTCCAGGAAGTGGTGGCCCAGCCGGGCCAGCGAGGCCCACTGACGGTCCATCCGGCTCTGGGTGGCCATCCCGATCAGCACCATGAAGAGCGGGATCAGCGGCAGGGTCCCGGCGATGATCGCGGCCGAGGTCAGGTCGGCGCCGAGGATCCGCAGCAGCACCACGGCCGGCACCACCACGGCCAGCGCCAACTGCGGGAGGTAGCGGGCGAAGTAGTCGTCCAGCGCGTCGATCCCCCGGGTGGCCAGGGTGGCCAGCTCACCGGTGCGCCGGGTGGAGAGGTGGGCCGGGCCGAGCGCGGTGGCGTGCTCCAGCAGCCGCCGCCGCAGCTCGGACTTGACCCGGGCCACCGAGCGGTGGGCGGTCAGCTCGGTGAGCCAGGCGACCAGCGCCCGGCCCAGGGCGGTGGCCGCCAGCAGGAGGAGCGGGGTGGTGAGCCCGTACTCCCCCCGCTGGAAGGCCCGCACCACGATCTCGGCGATCAGGCTCGCCTGGGCCACCGTCAGGAGGGCGCCAGCCCCGCCGAGCAGCACCGACCCGGCCAGGAAGACCCGGGTGGCCCGGGCCTCCCGGAGCAGTCGGGGATCGACGGGCCCTCGGCGGTCCTTCGGCATGGCTCGGCCCTCCTGGGGGGCGGTACGTCAGTGCGCGGCGGTGGGGATGTGCTGGGTGCCGATCCGCTTGCGGAACACCCAGTAGGTCCAGCCCTGGTAGAGCAGCACCAGCGGGGTGAAGACCGCCGCCACGACGGTCATCAGCTTCAGGGTGTACGGCGAGGAGGCCGCGTTCTCCACGGTGAGCGAGTACGCCGGGTCCAGGGTGGAGGGCATCACGTCCGGGAAGAGCGCCAGGAAGAGCATGGCCACCGCGGCCGCGATGGTGACGCCGGAGAGCGCGAACGACCAGCCCTCGCGCCCGATCCGGATCGCCGCCAGCGAGCCGACCAGGGCCACCACCGCGATCACCATGGCGCCCAGGCTCCACCCGTTGCCGCCGTCGGCCTGGGTCCAGATCAGGAAGACCAGCGCCAGCACGGCGGTGAGCAGCCCGAGTTGGAGGGCCAGGCCGCGGGCCCGGTCCCGGATGTCGCCGAGGGTCTTGAGCGAGGCGAAGACCGCGCCGTGGAAGGTGAAGAGCACCAGGGTGACCAGGCCGCCGAGGACGGCGTACGGGTTGAGCAGGTCCCAGAACCCGCCCACGTAGTTCTTCTCGGCGTCGATGTCCACGCCCTGCACGATGTTGGCGAAGGCCACGCCCCAGAGGAAGGCCGGGATCAGGGAGGTCCAGAAGATGGCCTGCTCCCAGTTCCGCTGCCAGCGCTCGCCGTCCCGCTTGACCCGGTACTCGAAGGCCACGCCGCGCACGATCAGGCAGACCAGGATGATCAGCAGCGGCAGGTAGAAGCCGCTGAACAGGGTGGCGTACCAGTCGGGGAAGGCCGCGAAGGTGGCGCCGCCGGCGGTGAGCAGCCAGACCTCGTTGCCGTCCCAGACCGGGCCGATGGTGTTGATCAGGACCCGGCGCTCGGTCCGGTCCTTGGCCAGCAGCCTGGTCAGGACGCCGATGCCGAAGTCGAAGCCTTCCAGGAAGAAGTAGCCGATCCACAGCACGGCGATCAGCACGAACCAGACGTCGTGGAGTTGCATCCGAGATCCCCAGTCAGCGAATCAGTAGGCGAAGGCGAGCGGCTTGTCGGCGTCCTCGGGGTCCCCGCCGCGCAGCGTGGGGTCCTTGGCCGGCGGTTCCTCGCCGGTCACCGGGCCGGCCTTGGCGTACTTGGCCAGCAGCTTCACCTCGATCACCGCGAGGATCGCGTAGAGGGTGGTGAAGGTGGTGAGCGCGACCACCTGCATGGTGACGCTGACGTTGGGGGAGACGGCGTCGGCGGTGGTCATCAGGCCGAAGACGGCCCAGGGCTGACGGCCCATCTCGGTGAAGATCCAGCCGAAGCTGTTGGCCAGCAGCGGGAAGCCCATGGTGAAGATGCCGATCCGCCAGCTCCACTTGGTGAGGAAGGGGCCCAGCTCCTTGTTCTTCCAGAGCATCAGGCGCGGCGGTTCCTCGTCCCCGGTCCGGTACGCCCGGTCCAGGAAGAACTTCTTCCGGGTGGTCCAGAGGCCGATCAGCGCGGCCACGAAGGAGGTCATCCCGAAGCCGATCATGAGGCGGAAGCCCCAGTAGGTGACGAAGATGTTCGGGATGTAGTCCTGCGGCTGGCCGCCGTACTTGGCGGCCTCGCTCGCGGCGGTCTCGTTGATGCCGGGGACGGCCGAGGTGAAGTCGCTGTTGGCGAGGAAGGACAGTATGGCCGGGATCTCCAGCGCGACGCTGTTGTGGCCCTCGTTGACGTCGCCGACCGCGAAGATCGAGAACGGGGCGGGCGCCTCGGTGTCCCAGAGCGCCTCGGCCGAGGCCATCTTCATCGGCTGCTGACGGAACATCACCTTGGCCAGGCTGTCGCCGCTGAGCGCGGTGCCGAGGCCCGCGACCACGGCGACCACCAGGGCGAGCCGCAGCGAGGTGCGCATCACGGCGGTCTTCTTGGGGTCGTTCTCGCCCGACCGCTTGGCCTTCCAGAGGTGGTACGAGGAGATGCCGACCATGAAGGCGGCGCCGGTCAGGAAGGCCGCGGTGAGGGTGTGCAGGACCACCACCACGGTGGTGTCCTGGAACAGCACCCGGGCGATGTCGGTGAGCTGGGCCTTCCCGGTGACCGGGTCGATCGCGTAGCCGACCGGGTGCTGCATCCAGGAGTTGGCGGCCAGGATGAAGTAGGCGGAGAGCACGGTGCCGAGGGCCACCATCCACATGCAGGCGCAGTGGATCTTCTTGGGCAGCTTGTCCCAGCCGAAGATCCACAGGCCGATGAAGGTGGACTCGAAGAAGAAGGCGATGAGCGCCTCCATCGCCAGCGGGGCGCCGAACACGTCACCGACGAAGCGGGAGTAGTCCGACCAGTTCATCCCGAACTGGAACTCCTGGACGATGCCGGTGACCACGCCCATGGCGATGTTGATGAGGAAGAGCTTTCCCCAGAACTTGGTGGCGTGGAAGTACTTCTCCTTGCCGGTCCGCACCCAGGCGGTCTCCAGACCGGCCACCAGGGCGGCCAGACTGATCGTCAGCGGCACGAAGAGGAAGTGGTAGACGGTGGTCACACCGAACTGCCACCGCGCGACGGTCTCGTGAGCGACTGCTAGGTCCACTTCGCCTTCTTCCTGACCGATGCTCACATAACGGACAAAAAGAACTTTTACCAGGTCGTCCCAGGAAAACCGGCAAAGCTTGCCCGCTTGTGAACGTGAACACGTTCACAAGGGGAGTATCCCCCATGCTTAGAACGGTTCGAACACCGGGGGTGCGTGGTCGCCGTCACACCGGCGGACCGGGCTGAGGAAGGGTCAGACGGCGGGCAGGCAGAGGCGGAAGACCGCGCCCTCACCGGGGGCCGAGCTGACGGTCAGCTCGCCGCGGTGGGCCTGGGTGAGCGCGAAGGCGATGGCCAGGCCCAGCCCGGCTCCCCCGCCCTCCTGCCGGGTCCGGGAGGCGTCCACCCGGTAGAAGCGGTCGAAGATCCGCTCGGCCTGATCGGTGGTCATGCCCGGTCCGGCGTCCGCCACTTCGAGCACGCAGCCGTCCTCCGTCCGGCCCACGCCGATCCGCACCGGGGTGCCCGAAGGGGTGTGCTTGGCCGCGTTGCCGACCAGGTTGGTGATCACCTGGCGCAGCCTGGCCTCGTCCCCGAGCACCGGGGCGGGGCGCGGGACGGCGCCGCCGCCCGGGCCGGTCAGGGTGACCGGGCGGCCCGGGTCCAGCGCGGTCAGGTCGTGCAGGGCGTCGGCCGCCAGGGTGCGCAGGTCCATCGGCGCCAGGTCGAGCGGGCGCTCCTCGTCCAGCCGGGCCAGCGTGAGCAGGTCCTCGACCAGGGTGCCCAGCCGGACGGCCTCCGACTCGATCCGGTCCATCGCCCGGTCCACGTCCTGCAGCGCGCCCATCCGGTGCAGCTCGGCGAAGCCGCGGATGCCGGCCAGCGGGGTGCGCAGCTCGTGCGAGGCGTCCGCCACGAAGCGGCGCATCCGCGCCTCGGAGCGGGCCCGGGCGGCCGAGGCGGACTCCAGCTGGGCGAGCATGCTGTTGAGCGCGGCGGTCAGCCGGGCCGCCTCGGTCCGCCCCGGGGGCTGGGCCATCCGGTGCGAGAGCCCGCCCTCGGCGATCAGCTCGGCGTCCTGCTCGATCCGGCTGAGCGGCTTCAGCCCGGCCCGGACCGCGAAGGTGCCGACGCCGGCGAGGGCGACCAGCACCACCGCGCCGATCGCCAGGAAGGCCGCCTGCAGGCGGTCGACGGTGTCCTCCACGTCGTCCAGCGACATGGAGACCATCACGTAGCGGGGGGTCTCGGCGGCCGGGGTGGTGGCGGCGGCCAGGGCGTTCTTGCCGATCGGCAGCACCAGCACCCGCCAACTGCCGTGTCCGCGCTGGGCGGGCGCGTCGAAGGCCCGCCCCACCTCCGGGCCGAGGCCGTTCACCCGGGGACCGTTGGTCTCCTCCCCCATCGGCACCCGGTTCTCGGACTGCACCCGCCCGTCCGCCTCCAGGTAGCGGAGCACGTACTGGCTGGGCAGCGCCAGGGCGACCCGGCGCTCGTTCAGCGGGCGGCCGCCGTCCAGCACCTTGTCCGGCGGCCGGCGGGAGACCTGCTCGCCGAAGCGCTTCAGCTGGTCGTCGGCCCGGCCCACCAGGTTGCCCCGGACGGTGCCGAGCACGACGACGTCGCTGACGGCCAGTCCGGCGGCGGCCAGCAGCAGGACGAGCACCAGCAGACGGGTGCGGAGCGAGGTCTTCGAGAACACGGCGGGTCCGGCTCCGGCTACTGCGGGGGCCTGCGCAGGGCGTAGCCGATGCCGCGGACGGTGTGGATCAGCTTGGGGCCGTGCACCGACGGGCCGGCGTCGAGCTTGCGGCGCAGGTAGGAGATGTACGACTCGACGATGGAGAGGTCGCCGCCGAAGTCGTAGGCCCAGACGTGGTCCAGGATCTGCGCCTTGGAGACCACCCGGCCCACGTTGGCCATCAGGTAGTGCAGCAGCTTGAACTCGGTGGGGGAGAGGCCGACGGCCTCCCCGCCCCGGGTCACCTCGTGCGCGGTCGGATCCAGCGTCAGGTCGGCGACCGTCAGCCGGCCGTCCTCGGTCGGACCGCCGGCCCGGCGCAGGATCGCCCGGATCCGGGCGATCAGCTCCTCCAGGCTGAAGGGCTTGGTGACGTAGTCGTCGGCCCCCGCCGCCAGACCGTGCACCTTGTCGGTGGTGCCGTCCTTGGCGGTCAGCAGCAGCACCGGCACGTGGTCGGCCGGCTGCGGCCACTGCGCCTGCTCGCGCAGCCGCTCCACCACCGTGAACCCGTCCAGGTCCGGCAGCATCACGTCGAGCACCACCAGATCGGGGCGCTCGGCCGCGATCGCGGCCAGTGCCTCCTCGCCGCTGGCCGCCGACTCCACCCGGAACCCGGAGAACCGGAGCGAGGCGGAGAGCAGCTCGCGGATGTTCGGCTCGTCGTCCACCACCAGCAGGTACGCCTCGCCGCCGGTCGTGCCGGCCGGCTGGCCCGTCGTCCTGGTCGCTGTCCCTTGCACCGTAGATCCGCCTCCCGGTCTGCCTGTCCCCCGGTTGTCCTCCGAAGGACGATAGCCCGGCGAGGCTACGCGCGTTCCATGAAGCGGGGATGAGCTTCGTCCCATCCCCGCTCCGAGGGCCTGCCCCGGCCCGTCAGGGAGTGCCCTGACCCGGCTGGGCCCCGGCCTGTCCACCCGTCTGCCCACCCGTCTGCCCAGCGGTCTGCCCACCCGCGCGGCCACCGCCGAAGCCGCCCGGGAAACCTCCGGCCGCGCCCTCGGTGAGCTGGGTGGCGGCGTAGCCGCCGGAGCCGTCCGGGGTGCCGACCACGGTCACCGACTGACCGGGGGTCAGGTCGGAGGCCTTGCCCTGCTTGGCGAGCTGCACCTTGGTGGCGTCGGTGGTGGTGACCTTCACGGTGTTCCCGTTGGCGTCGGTGAGGTAGACGGTGTTGCCGTCCACCTGCTTCACGGTGCCGCGGGTGAAACCGCCCTGGCCGTTGGGGAGGCCCTGGCCGTTGGGCAGGCCCTGCCCGTTCTGTCCGTTCTGACCGTTCTGGCCGCCGGCCCGCCGGTTGGCGCCGCCGTACCCGCCCGGGAACTGGCCCTGGTTCGCCCCGGCCCGCGGGCCCTGGGCGCTGTTGCCGCCGCCGCCCTCGCCCTTCTGGTACTGGACCCCGCCGACGAAGCCCAGGGTGGCCACCACCGCGGCGGCCAGCACCAGGGTCGGCCAGGGCAGCTTGCGCCGGGGCGGGGCGGCCAGCTCGGCCGCGATGTCCCGGGCGTCCGGCGGGGAGGCCAGCGGGTCGGTCTCCTGCGCCGGGCCGTTCTGTGGAGTGCTCATCGGATTCCTATTCGTGTCGGAGGGCTTCGATCGGGCGCAGCCCGGCGGCCCGGTTGGCGGGGTAGCTGCCGAAGAACAGCCCGATCGCGACCGCGATGCCGAAGGCGCCGAGCACCGACTCGGGGATCACCACGGGCGTGATCCCGACGATGGTGAAGCGGGCACCGACCAGTCCGGCCACCACGCCGAGCCCGGCGCCCAGCACCGAGAGCAGGGTGGACTCGGTGAGGAACTGTCCGAGGATGGCCGCCCGGGGCGCGCCGAGCGCCTTGCGGATGCCGATCTCCCTGGTCCGCTCGGTGACGGTCACCAGCATGATGTTGGTGATCCCGATCCCGCCGACCAGCAGCGAGATCGCGGCCACCGCGCCGAGCAGCACGGTGAAGGTCTTGGTGGTGGACTCCCGGGCGGTCAGCAGCGAGGCCTGGTTGGAGATCCGGAAGTCGGCCTTCGACGGGTCCGCGATGGCGTGCGAGGCCAGCAGCACCCGGCTCACCTCGGCCTGCGCCTCGGTGGTGCTCTCGGCCGAACTCGCCTGCACCAGGATCTGGTTGACCGAACCGAAGCCGGTGAAGGCGTTCTGCACGGTGGGCAGCGGGGCGATCACCACGTCGTCCGGGTCGTTGAAGCCGCTGGCACCCTTGGTCTTCAGCACGCCGGTCACCGTGAACGGGGTCCCGCCGATCACGATCCGCTTGCCGACCGGGTCCTCCTGCGCGAACAGCTGGCTGGCCGTGGTGGAGCCGATCACCACCACCTTGCGGGAGTTGAGCACGTCGTCGTTGGAGAAGTAGTCGCCCTTCTCCACCTTCTGGTTGGCGGTCTCGAAGTACGCCGGGTAGGTCCCGACCACCGAACCCGGGGTGTGCGAGACGTCCCCGTAGCTCGCGGCGGCCGAGGTGGTCACCACCGGGGCGACCGACTTCACCGAGGCCGCCCCGTCCTGGGCGATCGCCTTGGCGTCGTTCACCGTGAGCGGCTTGGCCGCCGTGGTGGAGCCGCGCAGGTTGGAGGCGCTCACGGTCAGCGAGTTGGTGCCCAGTGCCGTGATCGAGTTCTTCACGGCGACCGAGGAGCCGTTGCCCACCGCGAGCAGCAGGATCACCGCCGCGACGCCGATCAGCACCCCGAGCATGGTGAGCGCCGAGCGCACCTTGTTGGCCGCCAGCCCGCCGAACGCGAACCGCACCATCTGCCAGACGATCACACCGCCACCTCCTCGTGCTGCCGGACGTCCGAGACGACCGCCCCGTCCACCAGCCGGATCACCCGGCCGGCCCGGGCCGCCACCTCGTCCTCGTGGGTGATCAGCACCACCGTGCGGCCGGCCCGGTTGAGGCCCTCGATGATGCCGAGCACCTCCTCGGTGGAGCGGCTGTCCAGGTTCCCGGTCGGCTCGTCGGCCAGCAGCATGGCCGGGGCCGTCACCAACGCCCGCGCCACCGCGACGCGTTGCTGCTGACCGCCGGAGAGCTCGTTCGGCTTGTGCCCGGCCCGGTCGGCCAGACCGACCCGCTCCAGCGCGGCCAGCGCGCGGCTGCGGCGCTCCGCCTTGCGCACCCCCGCGTAGGCCAGCGGAAGCTCCACCTGGGCCAGCGCGGTGGTGCGCGGCACCAGGTTGAAGGACTGGAAGACGAAGCCGATCCGGCGGTTGCGCACCAGCGAGAGCTGACCCTCGTCCAGGTGGCCCACGTCGGTGCCATCCAGCAGGTAGCGGCCGGACGTGGGCACGTCCAGGCAGCCCAGGATGTTCATCAGGGTCGACTTGCCGGAGCCCGAACTGCCCATCACCGCGACGAAGTCGCCCTCCGCGATGTCCAGGCTCACCCCGAGCGGCTGCCCGTCGGGGCCGTCCGGGCCGCGCAGCGCGTACACCGTGGCGTCGCCGCTGCCGTACCGCTTCACCACGTTCCGGAGCTGGATCACCGGACGGGCCGTCACGCTCCGGCCTGCCACGATCAACGCCCGCCGCCCGTACCGCCGTTGCGGGTGCCACCGCCGAAGCCACCTGCGGCGCCGCCACCGCCACTGAGGCCGGGGAACTGTCCGCTCGGGAAGCCGTTGCCGCCGCTGACCGTGGTGCTCACCAACTGCACCTTCTCGCCCTCGGTCAGACCCTCCGTCACCTGCACGGTGGAGTCGCCCTCGACGCCGACGGTGACCTGGACCCGCTCGGTCGAGCCGTCGTCCTTCACCACCGTCGCGGTCCGGGACGAGCCGGTGCCGGAGAGCGCGGCGCTCGGCACCGAGAGGGCGTTCTGCGCCTCACCGGTGACCACCGAGATGGTGGCGCTGAGGCCGGTGCGCAGCTTGCTGGTGTCGCCGGTGATCTCCAGCACGGCCGCGTACTGCACCGCGCTGCTGCCCTGGCCGGTCCCGCTGCTGCCGTTCGGCAGCGAACTCACGCTCAGCACCTTGGCGTTGAGCTTGGTGTCGGACTGCGCGTTCAGCGTGACGGTGGCGGCCGCGTCCTTCCGCACCTTGAGCGAGTCCAGCTCGGAGAAGTTCGCGGTGACCCGCATGCCGGCCGGGTTGGTCAGCACCACGAACCCGCTGAGCGAGCTGCTGGTGCTGGTGCCCGTCCCGGTGCTCTTGGTGCCGCTGCTGCCGCTGCCGGAGCTGCCGCCGCTGCCGCCGCTGCCGCCCGTGCCGGAGACGGTGTCGCCGACCTTGCCGGCCACCGAGGCCACCGTGCCGTCGGTCGAGGCGGTCAGCGTGGTCCCGGCCAACGCGGCCTTGGCGTTGGTCAGTTGGGTCTGCGCCGTCTCCACCTGCTGCTCGGCCTGGGCCACCTGGGCGTCGTCCACCGTCGTGGTGGTCGTGGTGGTCGGCTGGGACTGCTGACCGCGCTCGTCGGTCTTGCCCGGCGTGGTGGTGGTGACCTTCTGGCCCGCCTCCGCCTTGGTGAGGTTGGCGTTGGCGGTGGTGAGCGCGCGCTGGGCCGCGTCCACCTGCTGCTGGGCGTCGGTGGTCGCCACCGTGGCCAGCACGTCGCCCTTCTTCACCACGTCACCGACGGCCACCTTCACGGCCGTCACCTTCCCGCCGGTGACGAAGTCCTGGCCCGCGTCACTGGGCGACGACAGGGTGCCCGATCCGGACACGGTGGCCAGCACCGTCCCCTTGGTGACGGTGGCCGTACGGGTCTGCGGCTTGCTCGCCGCCACCCCGCTGTCACTACCGACGGTGGAGTACGCCACCGCCATGCCCGCCGCCAGAGCCACCACCAGCGCGGAGTTCACGAGGACGGCGGCCCGCCGTCGAGGAAGCACCTTCATGGCACCTCACCCTGCCCCCCGGCGCTTTCCAACCCCTGTGGCCCACCTGGGAACTGGCTGGGAGATTCACCAAGGGCTCCCCACCTCCTACACGCCCCCACCTCCCGCTCCCCTGGTGGCACCCCGCCGCACTCCCAGCCGCCTCCCAGGCTCCGCCCAGAACACTCATGGTCCCGGCCCGCCTGGTGGCCCGCCGGTGGTGACGCGGATGCCCGCGCCCGGGAAGAGGCGGACGACGACGCGGGAACTTCGCGCAGACCCGGCTTCGGCGGAACGTCAGGGACGGCCCAGCCGGGATCGCCATGCCGCGGACCAGACCGCCACGGGAATCCGAATCCAGGTGTGGAAGACGCCGTCGTCACCTTCCATGACGAAGACGAACCCCTGGTGCTCCCAGATCAGAATTCGCCACCCCTGCTCCAGATCGGCGAAGGGTTCACTGATCGTTCCAGTAGGAACATCAGCCTCACTCCACTCCTCCAACCGGTCCCACCAGGGAAACGCCACACCGACGCCCAGCAGGCGGTCCACGAATCGGAGCGAGAGGCCGTCGACCTCAGGGTCGTCGAACAGCTCGACCTCGAAGTTCCCGGCCTCCGGGAAACCCTCCGGGTCGAACCCCTCGATGTCCCGGTAGTCGTCGAGCACCACGGGAACCTGCTGAAGCACGGCTTCCTCTCCTCCGCTCGAGCCAACCGATGTGGAACCCTTCCGACGCCTCGACGCGAGCCGCCACCGACACGAATGTCGGTGGCGGCTCGCCCGAGCGTCCCTCGGCGGTTTCTACAGTTCGTCGGCCAGGGACGCGGCCGCGCGCAGCACCTCACCCACGCCGTGGAACTCGCGCTTGTGGTCGAGCGCCGATGACGACCAGAGGACGAAGCCCTCCCCCTCGGCAGCCCGCTGGATCAGGATCTCCGCCGCCCCCGCGTCCGCCTGGTCCTTCGACAGTCTCAAGGTCCAGTGCGAGAAGTACGGGAAGAACTCGCGCAGCCCGGCATTCTCCCGCAGGGCCAGAAGCAGTTCCCGGTACAGGAGGAAATCGTCGTCGCCGATGACGATGTCCCACTGCACCTCGACGACGTTGCCGTCCTCGTAGGCCTGGCTCAGCCGGTCGAACTCCATGAAGGGGAACCTCGCTGCGAGTTCCCTCAGCTTGACCCCGTGCTGCCACGACACCAGCACCTCGACCACCTCGGACAGGTCGGACGTGCTACCGCTCGCCCAGACATGCCCGTGGCCGTCCAGGGTGACGGCGAACCTGCGGACGCCATGGCCGAGGTTGACCCGCATGGCTCCCCGTGGTGACGCGAACTCCGCCACGCTCCACTGGGAGGCCGACGGCATCGGGCCCTCCGCGAGGACTCCCGGCTCGGTCCGGTGCGCACCCGCGACCACGAGGATCGCCGGCCGAAGCCCTCCGCTCTGCACAAGATCCGGGTAGTGGCGGAGACGGAGATCCTCCGCGGACGATCCCGGAGGATTCACCTGGTTCGTCATCAGGCCCACTCCAGGGTCCAGGCGGTGTACCACTTGCTTTCGTGCCACAGGGGCTCGGGCACGTCGATCTTTCCACTCTTGTCGTAGAACTGGATCGAATCCCAGGACCGCCGCTCACCGATCACGGCCCGAGCGAGCCAGGACATCTCCTGCGCGGTCGCGTGAACACCCGATCCGCCCGCGAGGCCCCGGGTCGCCATCCCCTCGAAGCCTCCTTCGAACTGCTCCGTGAACACGTGGATCGTCGTGTTGGGGTTGTCGATGGCCTTCTTCACCTCGGTGCTCCAGGTGTCGATGAAGCGCAGGTCCATGAAGTGGGTGAGGCCCTCGTTGTTGGCCCACTCCTTGGCCTTCGCCTTCTGGTACCCGAGCCCGACGTTGCAGTTGTGAACGAGAAGCGGACTGTCACCCGCCAGCACATAGTACGTGTGCAGGTCACTGACCGTGAGGTTCCGAACACGCTGCTGCTGGGTGAAGCGGCGGATGCTGCCGATCTGAACCTTGGTGCCGGAGGAGGTCTCCAGCCACTGACCGGGCTGGAGCTGCTCGGCCTCGGTCCAGGTCTTCTGCTCGGGGAGCCAGAAGGGGTGCTTGTCGGTCGCCGTGACGACCTGGGGGGCAGCGGCTGCGGGCTGTTCCGCGGCCCCGGCCGGGAGCACGGTGATCTCGACCAGGTTCTTGTCGCCCTCGCCGGTGATGACGGCGGTGACGTCCTTGGCCTCGATCCGGCCGGTGGCCGGGTCGGACGCGAGCACCTGGTCGCCGTTGGTCACCTGGTCGATCGGCTTGCGGGTGCCGTCGGCCATCAGGACCTCGGTGTCCGGGGTGAAGCTGTTGTTCTTGCACCCCGGGGCCTGGCGGCTGCCCGAGTTGGCGGAGCGACCGCCGGCACCGGACGAACCCTTGCCGCTGGAACCGGACTTGCCGCCACTCGCCTTGCTGCCACTCGCCTTACTGCCACCGGACTTGCCGCCCGAGGAGCCCGACTTGGCGCCGCTCGCCTTGGTCTTGCCCGGCGGCGGGCCGGCCTTCGCGCTCCAGCTGGTGCCGCGGCGGGCGGCGGAAGTCGCCTTGCTGGTGCGGCTGGTCGCCTTGGAGACGTACTTGGCGGCCTTGGCCGCGACCCGGGCTCCGGTGACGGCGCTGCCGACCACCGGGACGACGGCCGCGAAGGACATCGCGGCGTTCTTCCAGTCGCCCTCGGCGGCGTACCAGACGCCGTTGGCGACGTCGGCGATCTCGCCGATCACCGGGATCATGCCGGCCACGTCGAGGACGGTGTGGCCGATGTTGGAGATGGCCTTGTAGTTGTCCTTGACGGTGTTGACGGCCTTGCTGACGGCCTTCTTGAGGCTGCCCCAGAACAGGCCGTCGGGGTCGGTGAAGGTGAGCGGGCTGTTGTTGGCGTACAGGTAGCCCTGGAGCTGCTGCGGGTCGGACGGGTCGATGACCGGGTCGACCGACAGGAAGGTCCCGAGCCGGGGGTCGTACTCGCGGGCGCCGAGGTGGGTGAGGCCGGTGGCCTTGTCCTGGGCGCCGCCGACGAAGCCCTTCTCGCCGAGCCAACTGCCGGGCGTCGGCTGGGCGCCGCGCTCCTCGCCGAACGGCTTGGTGGCCCGGCGCTGCACCTGGAGGGTGGCCGCGTCGACCGAGGTGGTGCCGGTGTTGTGGTGGTCGGCGGCGGTGTAGGCGAGCCGGCCGTCCGAGCTGCGGACGATGGTCGGGCCGCCGGCGGTGCTGTAGTAGCGGGTGCCGCTGACCGTGTTGCCGATGGTGTTCAGGGTCAGCTCGGTGCTGCCCAGGTAGAGCGTGGTGCTGCCCGGGTCGCGGCGCAGCAGGCGGTTGCCCTCCGTGTCGTAGACGTAGGTGGACGTTCCCGTACTGGTCTTGGCGCTCTCCAGGTTGCCGTCCGGGGTCCAGGTCATCGTCTGGGTGTTGCCGGCGGCGTCGGGCTTGGTGAGGGTGTTGCCGGTCTGGTCGTACGTGAAGCCGGTGGTGACGGTGGGTCCGTTGCCGGTCTTCGTGGTGGTGCTGGTCGGGGCGTGCGGCTTCGGCTGGCCGGGCGCCGGGTAGCCGAAGGTGGTGGTGGTGTCCTTGAGCGGGTCACCGGCCGGGTCGTGGTCGGTGAACGAGGTGCGGTTGCCCGTCACGTCGTAGCTGAAGGACTGCCGGTACGGAGCCGGTCCGCCGATCTTGCCGGTCTGCGGCGCCGCGTTGGTGCAGCCGCCGATGCCGGGCACGGACGGGCCGGGCTTGCTGGTGGTGGTGCCGGTGTCGGTCCAGGCCTGGGTCAGTCGGCGCAGGTGGTCGTACGTGAAGCACTGGGTGTCACGGACGGCGCCCTGCTGGGTGCTGACCGAGGTGACGTCGCCGGCCTCGGTGTAGGTGTAGTCGGTGATGTCGACCGGGTTCGCCGCGTCCTGCTTCTGCAGCTGGGTCTGCAGCACCCGGTCGGTGGCCGGGTCGTAGCTGGAGGTGAAGGCGACCTGCTTGGGCACGTCACCGAAGGTGGTCCGCTGGACCCGGCCGAACTCGTCGTAGTCGGTGAAGTTGACGTAGTCGACGCTGTCCGAACCCATGGACACCGGAAGGCCGTTGACGTTCCGTCCGACCGAGAGCCGCTCGGAGGGGAGGCCACCTGCCGCGGGCAGGGTGGTCCGGCGGGGCAGGCCGGTCACCGCGTCGTACTGGGTGCTGGCCGTGTAGGTGCCGGACAGCGCGCCCTCGCCGTCCGGGACGGTGAGCTTGCTGCCGAGCGGGTTGTAGAGCGTGTCGTAACCGGTGACCTCCTGCCGGAAGCCCTTGCCGTTGACCCAGCTGGTGCTGGCGGTGGGCAGGCCCGGGAGCAGGGTGTCGTAGTCGTACGTGGCCAGCTTGGTGCCGTCCACCGCGCCGAGGTTGCGGGAGGTCGGGCGGCCCAGGATGTCGTAGCTGACGTAGGTGGTGACCCCTCGGGCGTCCGTGGTGGCCACCGGCCGGTCGGCCGCGTCGTACGTCGTGGTGGTGGTGCCCTTGTCCGGGTCCTCCGCCCTGGTCTGCCGGCCGTGCAGGTCGTAGCCGTACGTCCAGGCGTTGCCTGCGGCGTCCTTGACCTGGGTCAGCTTGCCTTCGGTGTCGTAGCCGTACCGGGTGGCGTCGTACTCGCCGTTGGGCGCGCCGGTCTTGTACTGGCGCCTCTCGACCGAGCGGCCGCGGGCGTCGGTGATGACGCTGGTCGCGATGTCCCCCTTGGGCGGGGTGGTGTCGGTGCGTTCCACGCCCGGGTAGGACGTGGTGCCGCGCCACTGCTCGATCGCCTTCGAGGAGAAGGTCTGGGTGACCGGGCGGCCCTGGCCGTCGTAGAACACCGCGCTCTGGCCGGGCACCATGTTGTCGTCGGCGACGAACCGGGTGGTGGTCGGGCCCGAAGCGGTGTTGCCGTACGCCTTGTTGGTCTTCTTCGGACGCCCGAGGGTGTCGTAGAAGGTGTCGCTGACGAGGCGTCCGGCCGAGCCGTTCGCGGTGTCGCTCTGCTGCTGGACGGTCTGGCCGAACGCGTCCAGGATCTCGATCCCGACCCGGTAGGACTGGTCCGCCCGCAGGGTCTTGGTGGTGACCGAGCTGGTGCCGGTGTTGCGGAGCTGGTACTCGAGCACCGTGTTCGCGCTCTGGGTGGCCTTGGCCCGCCCCGGCTGCCAGGTCGCGGTGACCCGGCCGAGGGCGTCCAGGGTCTGCTCGCTGGTCCGGCCGTTGTGATCGACGGTCTTGACCGCGGTCTCCCGGGTCGGGTGGAAGGTCGAGGTGGTCGCCCAGCCCTTGGCGTTGGTGACCTTCACGGTGTCCGGCAGGGCGGGCCCGGCCGGGGTGTAGGCGGTCGTGGTGGTGGCACCGGCCGGGTCCGTGCTGGTGACGACCCGTCCGTAGGCGTCGTAGCCGACCGTGGAGGCGGTCGAGTACTTGGGCTGGCCGCCCTCGAAGCGGTCCAGTTCCTCGGTGCCGGTGACCAGGCCGGGGCCGGTCAGCACGCCGTGCGACTGGCCGTCGTAGAAGGTGCGGTTGCGGCCGAGGGTGTTGGCCTCGGTCGGGGTGGTGCAGCCGCCCTGGATCTGGACGGTCTCGGCCACCCGGTCGACCATCCAGGCCGCCGTGTTGCGGGCGTAGGTGGTGGTGGTGCAGATGTCGGACAGGCCGTCGGCCTTGTCGACCACGCTGACCGGCATGCCGTAGACGGGGTCGAAGGTCGCGGTCTTGGAGGTGGTCTGCCAGCCGCCGTCACTGCGCAGCGCGCGGTCCCGGGCCGAGCCGCCGCGCAGCATCTGCGCGGTCAGCGGCGGCAGGCCGCCGCCCCGGCCGTGGCTGGCGGTGACCGGGGAGAGCCACGGGTCGGACTGCGAGGAGACGGTCAGCGCGCCGCCGTCGCCGGCGAAGGCCTGGGTCTCCCGGACCGAACCGGCCAGCGGGTTGCCGTCCTTGACGGTGGCTCCGGTGCTGTCGGTGAAGGTGACCGAGCGCTTGCTGCCGTCGGCCTTGACGTCGCCGTCCATGCCGCGCAGGTAGAAGGAGGCGGACTTGCCGACCACGTCGGGCGCCGCGCCGGTCCGGGTGATGACCTGCTCGTAGCCGCGGAACTGGTTCCAGGTGCGGCGCTTGTCCTCGGTCAGCTCGTCGTCGTCGCGGTGCCAGGCGGCGTCACCGACGTACTCGTACCGGACCAGCTGGTCGGGCGAGGTGCCGAACGGGTCCCGCTCGGTGACCGCCGAGACCACGTACTTGTGGAACCAGTCGAGCGTCGGGTCGACCGGGCTCTTCTCGTCCGGGTTCCAGTAGACGGGGTAGCAGCGCTTGGTGTTGCCGTCCTGGGCGGTGGGCAGGGCGCCCGGCGCGCAGTCCGGCTCGGCGTACGTGACGTCGGTGACCTGGCCGGTCTCGGCGGTGATCGCGACGATCCGGCGGCGGTTCAGCGGCGGGCGGTTGTCGCCGCTGGAGTCGACCCGGTTGTTCTTCAGCTGGCCGGTGAAGGTGACCGGCGGGGTGCTGAGCCTGGCGGCGCCGTCGTGGCCGTTGTGGGTGATGGAGGCCAGCCAGAGCGCCGGGGCGGTGTGGTCCTGCGGGTCCGGGAACTCGTGGGTGAGGTCGTACGAGTCCACGTCCAGGTAGGAGCCGCCGCTGAGCACCTGGGTGGTGATCTTCGTGAGCCGCTTGGTGGACCAGAAGGTGGCGGAGTAGTTCTCGCAGGTGCCGGTGGCGGCGCAGTTCTGGTCGAACGGGACGTCGGGCCACTTGGCCGCGTCGGCCTTGGTCAGCTTGGCCGGGGCGCAGTCGAAGCCGGCGTCGGGCAGGCAGCGCTCGGCGGTGCCGAACAGCACCTGGGCGGTCGGCTTCACGGTGTCCGGGTCGGACAGCTTGGAGCCGTAGGTGATCCGGTTCAGGGTGCCACCGCGGACGTACGAGGTGAGCGTGCCGGTCGGGTTGGCGGCCGAGAGACCGCGCCGGTAGTTGTTGGTCTCGGTGTCGTACCAGTGGGTGATCACGCCGCCCTTGGCGTCGACCACGAAGTCCAGGTTCCAGCGCCAGGCCTGGTTGCAGAACGAGTCCGCGAAGGCGGCCTTGTTGCACTCCTCACCCGCGTTGTTGCCGTAGACCGGCGTGGTCCAGGCGGAGTTGGTGGCCGGTGCGGTGGGGGTGCCCGGCTTGCGGCCGGCCCCGAACCAGTACTGGGTGCCGTCGGTGGTGGTGACCCGCCAGTGCTCGCCGTTGTTGTCGCCGTTGTCGGCGCCGGTCAGCAGCTCGACCTTGGACGCGTCGTCACCCTCCAGCCGCCAGGTGCCGGTGCTGTCGTCCTTGACCAGGACGGAGGAGCGGCCGTTCAGCGAGATGGTGGCGTTGTAGCCGGAGATGCACTGCTCGCCCGAGCCGGTCTGGCCGTCCTTGGCGCAGGGCTTGAACCGGCGCTCGACGAAGCCCGGGGTGTAGTCCCAGCCCTCGCCGATCCAGGAGGCCTGGTTGTTGGTCGCGGCGGTGCGGCCGTCGACCGCCTGGGAGCTGTAGGAGAGCCCGACGTTCGGCTTGGAGCCGCCGAGGCCCTCGGGCACGTCGATCGGGTAGGACCAGGTGAAGCCACCGGTGTTGCCACCGGCGCTCCAAGTGCCCGACGGAGCCAGGCTGCTGACGCCGTAGTTGCCCGCGCCACCACCGGGGGCGGCGGTGGCCGCCAGCACCACGGCACCGCCGCCGGACGCCGCGCTCAGCCGCATGGAACCGGCCGGAGCGGTCGCCGGGCCGCCGGCCGGCATCGCGAGCTCGGTGCTCAGCAGGCCGGGACGGCCCGGGTCGGCCGCGGTCACGACCGGCGACTGGGTCCGGCACTCGGCCCGGTCGGGCGTGGTCAGCGCGCACTCGGGCAGCGCCACCAGCCGGGCCCGGGAGATCCAGTCACCGCCGTACGCGCCGGCGATCCGGGAGACGTCCACCGAGACCTTGACCGGGGCACCGGCCTCGGTGCCCTCGCCCGCTCCGACCGTCAGCAGCAGGCCGTTGACACCGAGCTTCTCGGCGCTCGCCCGGTCGGCGAGCCGGACCTCGGCCTTGCCGGCCTTGGGTCCGGCCGACCGGCGCTGCGCGCCGGGGGCGACCACCGCGGCCGGTGATTCGAGCCAGACCGGGGCGTTCCCGGCCTGCCCGGAGGAGGACGCGCCGGAGGCGGCGAACAGCGAGCCGCGGACGGCCGGGGCGGTGGCCGCGAGGTTCACCTCGGCATCGGTGGCGGCCGGCCAGTTCACCTCGGTGGGCCGCCACTTGGGCGCGCGGTCACCCGTCGCGGCCGGGCCGGCGCCGGAGTCGGCGTCCTTGCCAGGCACCGACTGGGACACCGTCAGCTTGCCCGGCGACCAGCGCCGGGGATCCTTCGGCTTCCACTCGGCGGCCTGGGCCGGACCGACTCCGGCCAGTAGGGAGAGCACCAGCACGGCGGTGGTGCTGGTGCGCCGGAAGGCGGCTGACCGCCGTCTGGGCACGGGAAGTTCAGGCACGGCCGGCACGGCACGCCCCCCAATTTCAGTAATGATCAATTTCGGCGGGAGCCTACCTGCGGCAAAGTGATGGTCAATCATCAATCCCGGAATGACGGCCCGTCATAAAGGTCATCAATTCGTGACGCCGGCTCAGGGCGTCCAACGCACCGTCACATCGACGGCGAGGGACTGTCCAGTTTGGACTGTTATGGCGACATATCATCCTCACCTAAAGAAACGATGAGAATTACCCGAGAGAGTGGATCAACAACGCTCAGTACACGTATGATCTGCGTCACCCGACCCCCTCCATGACGGCGCGTCAGATTCATTCCCGCGAGTGCTAGCGTCGCGATCCATCGTCTACGCACCATGAATACTGGGAGTACTCCAATGGGGGCCATGCCTCGGAGGCGGCCGGGTCACCGGTCCGCCGCGCTCACGGGTCTGGTCAGCCTGTCCCTCTCGGTCGGTCTGCTGGGAGCGGCTCCCGCCGCGCTCGCGGCCGACCCGCAGCGGGCGGCTGACCGCACCACCGCGCCGGACCGACCGGTCAGCGAACGCGAGCGTGCCGAGTCCGCCGCGCAGGCCGAGGCCAAGCGCACCGGAAAGCCGGTCCCCGTACCGGCGTTGACCACCGAGACCGACACCGTGGTGGCCAACCCGGACGGCTCGTTCGCCCTCTCCCGGAGCGTCGCCCCGGTGCGCACCAAGCAGGGCGACCGCTGGGCCGAGCTGGACGCGACGCTGTCCCGGTCGGCCGACGGACTGCTCCGGCCCAAGGCCACCGTCGGCGCACTGGCCCTCTCCGGTGGTGGCACCGCACCGCTCGCCACCCTGGAGCAGGGCGGCAAGGCGATCACGCTGAGCTGGCCGGAGGCGCTCCCCGCACCGACCCTGGAGGGTGACACTGCCACCTACCGGGACGTCGCGCCCGGTACCGACCTCAAGCTGACCGCCGATCAGGCCGGCGGCATCTCCCAGGTCCTGGTGGTCAAGTCGGCCGAGGCGGCCCGCAACCCGAAGCTCGCCAAGCTCACCATGGGCCTGAAGAGCCGGGGCGTGAGCGTCACCGCCGACGAGCACGGCAACCTCAAGGCCACCGACGACTCCGGCCGGGTGGTCTTCCACGCGCCCTCCCCCGTCATGTGGGACTCCAGCACCGCCGCCACCCCGGCCCCGGCCCCGGCCCCCCGGATGCTCAGGTCGGCACCGCTGTCGGCCGCACCGGCCACCGCACCGGCCCCGGCCGCCGCCAAGCCCGGCTCCGACGAGGACGGCCCCGGCGGCCAGGCCAAGGTCAGCCGGCTGAAGACCGACCTCGGCGCGGACAGCGTCGCGCTCACCCCCGACCCCGCCTTCCTCAGCGACCCGAAGACCACCTACCCGGTCTTCATCGACCCGCCCTGGCAGCCCACCAACCGGGGCACCCAGCACTGGGCCTGGGTCCAGGAGGGCTACCCGAACACCGTCAACTACGACTCCTACGCCGCCGGTTACGACCCTGGCGTGGGGTACCAGCAGTGGCAGACCGCCAAGGGCCTGGAGCGGTACTACGTCCAGCTGGACACCAGCGACCTGCGGGACAAGAGCATCAAGAAGGCGTCGCTGTACGCCACCCAGTCCTACGCGGCGGACAACACCTGCAGCAACAACCGCGGCGTGGTGCTGCACGCCACCGACCCGCTCGGCTCCGGCACCACCTGGAACTCCCAGCCCTGGGACTGGGGTGCGATCGGCACCTCCTGGCTGAACAGCTCCGGCGGCAACGGCTGCCCGGGCACCACCACCCGCGGTGAGTGGGACGTCCGCCAGCACCTGGCCGACAACGAGTGGCGCGGCAACCTGACCTTCGCGCTGTTCTCCGCCGACGAGTCGAAGACCAGCGGCAACTACTCGTTCAAGCGCTTCACCCGGGACCGCAACAACCTGCCGTTCCTGTACATCGAGTACAACCGGGCACCGTACGAGCCGTGGAGCCTGGCGATCGACCCCGCGCCGCAGAACGCCAACGGCAACGGCTGCGGCTGGATCGGCGCCACCAACTCCGCGTCCGGCATCCGGTTCGGGGCCTGGATCGGCGATCCCGACAACCAGAACAACGACGTGCACTTCCTCGTGCACGACACCACCGCCGGCGAGCCGGTGGCCTGGGACAGCGGCTGGATCTCGGCCGGCACCGGCACGCACTGGGCCTCGGCCGTCACCACCGGCCTGCAGGACGGGCACCGCTACTACTGGAGGGCCCAGGGCGGCGACGGCGACCGCACCTCCAACTGGACCACCGGCTGCACGTTCAGCCTCGACACCACCCCGCCCTCGGTGCCGGTGGTGACCTCGGCCGAGTACCCGCCGGCCGGCACCCTGCCCGGCTCGGCCAAGTACGTCGGTCAGCCCGGCACCTTCACCGTCCGCTCCGCCGACAGCTCCAGCGGCGTGCTGTTCTACGAGTACGCGTTCAACGGGAACATCCCGGTCGGCAGCGCCAAGCGGGTGGACGCCACCGGTGACGGCAGTGCCGCGATCGACCTGACGCCCACCACCTGGGGCACCAACACCCTCCGGGTGCAGGCCGTCGACCGGGCGGGCAACCGCTCGCAGCAGCAGACCTACACCTTCTACGCGCCGGACAACCCGGCGGCCAAGACCGTGCTCGGCGACATCACCGGCGACGAGCGGGTGGACCTGCTGGCCCCGACCCCGGGCGGCGACCTGGTGGTCTACCCGACCGCCACCGACCCCGCCGCCGGCGTGGTCGCCTCCGACAAGGCCAACAGCCCGGGCGGCAAGGGCTGGAACGGCACCCAGGTCACCCACCGGGGCGGCAACGGCATCCGGTACGACGACCTGTTCGCGTACCGCGACAACGCCCTGTACTACTACCGGAACTCGCTCACCCAGGGCGGCCTGGCCGCCAACGGCAACCTGTACTTCGCCGCCGCCAAGCAGCTCCCGGTCGGCCGCCCCGACCCGCAGGACTGCCTGGTGCAGGCCACCGGCAACCCCTGCGGCGACGAGTACGCGGCGGACTGGAGCCGGGTCAGGCAGATCCTCGCGGTCGGCGACGCCAAGAAGGAGGCCGGCGACCCGCGCAACGACCTGATCACCGTGGAGGGCGACGGCAAGGGCGGCACCCAGCTGATCCTGTTCCAGGGCAGCGGCGGCACCGGCACCCTGCGCGACCCGATCGTGCTCGGCTCCGGCGGCTGGGACGGCCTCTCGCTGATCGCCCCGGGCGACGCCACCGGCGACGGCCTGCCGGACCTCTGGGCCCGGAACGACGGCAACGGTGAGGTGTACCAGTACGCCAACGGCGCCGATGTCGCCGCGCTCGCCGACCACGGCAAGCGGACCCGGATCGCCCAGCAGCTCAACGCCACCGACTACCCGGTGCTCAGCTCCTCGGGCGACACCAGCGCCGACGCGGTGGCCGACCTCTGGGCACTGGACGGCCGGCAGCGGCTGGTCACCCTGAACGGCACCGCCGCCAACAAGGTGGTCACCGGCTTCGGTGCCGCCAACACGGTCGGCGACGCCCGGATCTCCCGCTCGCACTGGAAGTTCGACGAGGGCACCGGCAGCACCGCCGCGGACCTGCGCGGCCGGACCAACGCCACCCTGAGCGGCACCGGCGCCGGCTGGGCCGACGCCACCGTCGCGGGCCGTTCCACCAAGGTGCTCGACCTGGACGGCCGGACCGGTGTCGCCACCACCTCCGCCCCGGCGGTCGACACCAGCCGCAGCTTCACCCTCTCCACCTGGGCCCGGGCCGACGCCACCGGCGGGGTGGTGCTCAGTCAGGACGGCGCCCACGCCTCCGGGTTCATCCTCTGGGCCGAGGGCGGCGACAGCACCTGGCGGTTCGCCATGTCGCAGCGCGACAACGACGACTGGGCCTACGACCAGACCACCACCATGAACGCCGCGGCCGGCGTCCGCCTCGGCACCTGGACGCAGCTGACCGCGACCTACGACCAGCCCACCGGGCAGATCGCGCTCTACGTCAACGGGACGCTGGCCGGGACCGGCCACCACGCCCGGGCGAACGCCTGGAACGCCACCGGCCCGCTGGTGGTCGGCCGGTACAAGTACCAGTCGAAGCCGAGCTCCACCTTCGACGGGGCGGTCAGCAACCTCTCGGTCCTCGACCGGTCGTCCGTGCCCACCGCGGCGAGGACCTCCCTGGTCTCCGGGGTGAGCGAGGCCAAGTGCCTGGACGACAACGCCGCCGGCACCGACAACGGCACCGCGATCCAGATCTGGGACTGCAACACCTCGACGGCCCAGCAGTTCGAGCTCCGGGGCGACGGCACCCTCCGGATCATGGGCAAGTGCCTGGACGTGCACGACAACGGCACCGCCAACGGCACCCCGACCGCGCTGTGGGACTGCAAGGACCCCGGCGGCACCGACGCGGGCAACCAGCAGTGGCTGCCCCAGGCCAACGGCGCGCTGCTCAACCCGCAGTCCGGGCGCTGCCTCGACCTGCCGAACGGGAACATCGGCAACGGCACCCGGGTGACCCTGTACGACTGCAACGGGACCAACCCGCAGCGCTGGTCGGCCGCCGGGCTCGGCTCCCCGGCCGCCGGGCTGTCCGGCAGCTGACGACCGGTCAACCCCGAAGGGCCCGCAGCCACCGAGCTGCGGGCCCTTCGGGGTTCAACCGCTCAGAGGGACTTGCGGAAGGCCTCGGCGGTGGCGAGGAAGATGTCGTTGCCCTCGGGCTCGCCGATGGTGACGCGGACGCCCTCGCCCGGGAAGGGGCGGACCACGACTCCGGCGGCGGCGCAGGCCGCGGCGAAGTCGAGGGTGCGCTCGCCGAGGCGGATCCAGACGAAGTTGGCCTGGGTGTCGGCCAGCTGCCAGCCCTGGGCGGCCAGGGCGGCGGTCACCCGGCCGCGCTCGGCGACCAGGTGCTCGACCCGGACCAGCAGGGCGTCCTCGGCGCGGAGCGAGGCGACGGCCGCGTCCTGGGCCAGCTGCGAGACGCCGAACGGGACCGCGGTCTTGCGCAGCGCGGTGGCCACCGGCTCGTGGGCGACGGCGAAGCCGACCCGCAGGCCGGCCAGGCCGTAGGCCTTGGAGAAGGTGCGCAGCACGCAGACGTTCGGGCGGTCGCGGTAGAGGTCGATGCCGTTGGGCACCCGCTCGTCCCGGATGAACTCGATGTAGGCCTCGTCGACCACGACCAGGACGTCGCTCGGGACGGCGTCCAGGAAGCGCTCCAGCTCGGCCCGGTGGATCACGGTGCCGGTGGGGTTGTTCGGGTTGCAGACGAAGACCAGGCGGGTCCGCTCGGTGATCGCGGCCAGCATCGCGTCCAGGTCGTGCTCCTCGCCCGCGGTCAGCGGGACGGGCACGGGGGTGGCCCCGGCGACCTGGGTGATGATCGGGTAGGCCTCGAAGGAGCGCCAGGCGAACAGCACCTCGTCGCCCGGGCCCGCGGTGGAGAGCACCAGGGACTGCGCGACCGAGACCGAGCCGGTGCCGACGGCCACGTGCTCGGCCGGCACGCCGAAGCGGGCGGCGAGCTCCTCGACCAGCTCGGTGGCGGCCATGTCGGGGTAGCGGTGGAAGGAGCCGGCGGCCGCCACGGCGGCGTCCAGCACGCCGGGGAGCGGCTCGAAGGGGTTCTCGTTGGAGGACAGCTTGTACGAGTCGGCGCCGGCCGGCTTGCCGGGCTTGTAGGTCGGGATGCCGTCCAGCGTCGGCCTCAGGCGGGGGCCCTGTGCTGCCGTACCGGTCACGGTGCGCTCCTTGTCGAAATCGTGGTGCCGTACGCGGCCGGGATCGCCGTACGCGCGCCAGGCCCCGTGGTGCGTACCCGTCCCACCCCGGTCGGGTGCCCCGGACGATGGTGGTCGCACTCACCCGTGCGGGTGAGTTGCTCGTTCGGGGTACGGGTACCGATCAGCCATTCTGCCGGGTTCCCATGGCACATGTCAGAGGTAAGAGGCCTGGATTGCGACCGGTATCGAAGGGATGCACGGCCGAAGGTTCATGGAGAAACGGTTCTTCTGACTCTCTGTCGGTACCGGTCACACAGCGCGGTCACGCGCCATACGATCGGTCCGCCATGACAGCAGCAGCCAACCAGAGCGGTCGGCGACCCACCACCTCGCGGCGACTGGAGCGGGCCGGCATCCGGGATGTGGCAGCAGCCGCCGGAGTGTCGATCACCACGGTCTCGGACGCCCTCAACGGTAAGGGCCGCCTTCCCGACGAGACCAGAAGCCGAGTGCGCGAGGTGGCCGAGCGCCTCGGCTACCGCCCATCGGCCGCCGCCCGCACCCTGCGCACCGGACGCTCCGGCCTGATCGGACTGACCGTCACCACCTACGGCGAAGAGCCGTTCACCTTCACCGAGTTCGCCTACTTCGCCGAGATGGCGCGGGCCGCCACCAGTGCCGCGCTCAGCCGCGGCTACGCGCTGGTCGTGCTGCCCGCCTCCTCCCGGCACGACGTCTGGGGGAACATCGCGCTGGACGGCACCGTGGTGATCGACCCGCCCGACCAGGACCCGCTGGTGAGCGAGCTCTACCGGTCCGGCGTCCCGGTGGTGAGCGACGGCAAACCGGGCAACTGCCCGGTCACCGCCTGGGTCGACAACGACCACGAGGCCGCCGTGCTCGGCATCCTGGACCACCTGAGCGAGGCGGGCGCCCGCCGGATCGGCCTGCTCACCGGGACCTCCACCGACACCTACACCCGGCTCTCCACCGACGCCTACCTCGGCTGGTGCGAGCGGGTCGGGCAGGAGCCGGTCTACGAGGCCTACCCGGCCCACGACCCGGCCGCCGGGGCGCTGGCCGCCGACCGGCTGCTGGCCCGGCCCGACCGGCCGGACGCGGTCTACGGCCTCTTCGACCCCAACGGCACCGACCTGCTGGCCGCCGCCCGCCGGTACGGGCTGCGGGTGCCGGAGGACCTGCTGCTGGTCTGCTGCAGCGAGAGCGACGTGTACGCCGGCACCGAGCCGCCCATCACCACGCTCTCCCTGAAGCCCCGTCGGATCGGCACCACCGTGGTCAACCTGCTGATCGACGCCATCGAGGGGGTCGACTCCTCCCCCGGGGCCTCCTCCGATCCGGTCAAGGGCACCCGGCTCTTCCCGCCGCGCTACCGGACCGCCTCGGCCGGACCACCGCCCGGCACCCTGATGCCGACCGAGCTCATCGTCCGCGCCTCCTCCCAACGCCGGAGCCCGCGCACCACGGTGAGCCCGCCCCGGCCACCGGGGGAGATGTAACGCAGGCCACGGACCGGACCCGGCCGACGGACGATTGGTGGGCACCAGGTGGGGACTAGGGGAGAGCGGTCTTCCTATGATGGGCGAATGACACCCGAGGACCGCCTCCCCGGGCCTGAGCTCCCCGAGTCAGGCCCCCGCCAGCCGCAGGACCTCGACGTGCTCCCGTACGGCTCCTACTACGAGCCTCCCGAGCCGCCCGGCGGCTACGGCTACGACGCCACGTACAGCGGCTACGGCGGTGCCCGGTTCCTGGAGCAGCACTGGCCGACGGTCAGTCAGACCGCTTCCGGCTACGGCCCGGAGGCGGTCCAGGAGCCCGTCCACGAGTACGGGCACGAGGCGGCGGGGTCCGACGACCCGCCGACCATGGAGCTGGCCCAGCCGGTCCCGCCGGAGGAGGTCCACTACCCGTACCCGCAGCCGGAGCCCGGCGAGGCGCCCGGCCCGCTGTACGTGGTCGGCGACGTGCACGGCTACCTCGACGAGCTGCTGGCCGCACTGCACCAGCAGGGCCTGATCGACGCCGAGGGCCACTGGTCGGCCGGCCGCTCCCGGCTCTGGTTCCTCGGGGACTTCACCGACCGGGGCCCGGACGGCATCGGCGTGATCGACCTGGTGATGCAGCTGGCCGCCGAGGCGGCCGCGGCCGGCGGGTACTGCCGGGCCCTGATGGGCAATCACGAACTGCTCTTCCTGGGCGCCGCCCGCTACGGCGACGAGCCGGTGCAGTCCACCGCCGGGACGGCCTCCTTCCTGGCCGCCTGGCGGCTGAACGGCGGTCAGCAGAGCGACCTGGAGCGGCTGGAGTCGCACCACGTCAGCTGGCTCTCCCGGCTGCCCGCCATCGCCCTGGAGGACGGCCACCTGCTGCTGCACTCCGACACCACCGCCTACCTCGAGTACGGCGCCAGCCTGGACGACGTCAACGAGGCGGTGCACCGGCTGCTCGCCGACGAGGGCGCCGACGAGTGGTGGGACGCCTTCCGCCGCTTCACCAAGCGCTTCGCCTTCCGCGGCCCGGCCGGGGCGCAGGCGGTGCACGAGCTGCTCGGCGCCTACGGCGGCCACCGGGTGGTGCACGGGCACAGCCCGATCCCGTACCTGACCGGCTCCACGCACGCCGAGGACGGCGTGCCGCCGCACGTGCCGGGGCCGTACATCTACGCGGACGAGCTGGCCGTGGCGATGGACGGCGGGGTCACCATGGAGGGCCGGCTGCTGGTCGCCCGGCTGCCGCTGGACTGAACCACCGTCAGGAAGCGTCCTGAAAGGTCACGTTCACGTCCCCGGCGCGCACCGGAACGTACGGAAAACCGGAAAGCGACTGTGTTCCGGGCGCCTCCGGCCCCTACCATCGAGTCGATCTCGCACACCCGCACCTCTCGCAGCGCGACGACGGAACGGGGGTTCCTCCGTGGACCAGGCCCCGCAGCACACCGCACGCTTACTCCCCGAGGACCGGCCGGACTTCGACCGGGCCCTGGACGAGGCCCTGCGCGACCCCGCGCTGGGCGCCGCCTTCGCCGCCCCCGGGCCGCACCTGAACCCGGCCCAACTCCGCACCAAGGCCGCGCAGTCGGCCGACGCGGTGGCCGCCCCGGCGGCCGACGAGTACCAGCGCTACACCGCCCTGCGGGCGGCCGGGCCGCCCGCACCGCTCGGCCTGACCGACCGGCTGCGCAGCGAGGAGGGCGCCGGGCTCTTCCCGGTGCTCACCGTGCTCACCCCGATCCTGGCCGGCCTCGCCGGGCTGCTGCTGCTGGTGATCGGCTACGCGCTGCGCGGCGCCTCGCCCGGGCTGGCGCTGGCCCGGGCGGTGGTGACGGCCGGCTGGGTCTCCCTGGCGGTGGCCGTCACCGCCCTGGTGGTCGGCATCGTCGGCCTGCTGCTCACCGCCCTGCGGGACGGCGCCGCCCCGGCCCAGGACGCCGAGCTGGCCGGGGCCCGGCAGGCCTGGCTGACCGCCCTGCACCAACGCGCCCTGCTGCCCTGGCTGGTGGCCAACCTCTACACCGATCCGGCGCCGGCGCCGGCCGCCGTCCCGAGACCGGGCCCGCGCCCCGGCTCCCCCGGCTACTCCAGCCCCGGCTTCACCAGCCCCGGCGTCGAGGGCGTCACGACCCCGGACGGCCGCACCCAGCGCCCGGCCGACTTCACCGGCCCGGGCTACACCTCGCCCGACTTCGCCTCCCCCGACTTCACCGGCCCCGACGAGGTCTGACCCCAGGTCACCACCGCGGCGGCCCGCCCTCGCGGAAGGCCCGGACCACGCACGCCGGGCACCGCGTCAGCGGTCGTCCGACCGCGCCGGGCCGGCGGCGACCTGGGACTCCGCCGTACCGGCGGCGGCGGCCTCGGCGGCGGCGACGGCCGTGGTGCGGCGGGCGACCGCCGGGCCGAGGAGGTACTGGGCGAGGGCGGCGCCGAGGCCGATGGCGGCGCAGGCGAGCCAGAGGGTGGCGGAGCCGTGGCCGAGCAGCCAAGCGCCGACCAGGGGGGCGGGGAGGCCGCCGAGGGACCAGGCGAAGCCGTAGACGCCGCTGTAGCGACCGCGCAGGTGGGGCGGGGCCAGGGCGACGGCGGTGGCGGCACTGGCGCCGGTGAAGGCGATCTCGCCGAGGGACCAGATCACGGTGGTGGCGGAGAAGCCGAACGGGGAGGAGGCCAGGGAGTTGAGGCCGAAGCCGACGCCGACCAGGACCATGCCGGCCACCAGCACCTTGTTGAGGTCGGCCCGGCTGAGCCGGCTCGCCGCGAGCGGCTGGACGACGCTGATCACCACGCCGTTGACCGCCATCGCGACACCGAACGCGGCGGGCGACAGGCCCTCCGCCCGCATCGCCAGTGGCAGGGTGGACATGGTCTGCATGTAGACGAAGGCGTAGCCGCTGGTGGTGAGGACGAAGGCGGTCATCACCTTGTCCCGGAGCACCGTGCCCAGGCCCTCCGCCCGCTTCCCGGCGGCCGCCACCGCCGCGGCGGCCCTGGCCGGCGCGGTCTCGCTCACCGCGAACCAGACCATCAGGCCGAACGCGGCGCAGCTGGCCGCGTCGACCCAGAACAGCCACTGGAAGCCGAACTTGACCAGCACGCCACCGATCAGCACGCCGGCGGTGTAGCCGAGGTTCACCGCCCAGAACAGCAGGCTGTAGGCCCTGGTGCGGTCCTGACCAGGGATCAGGTCGGCCACCAGGGCGGTGGAGGCGGGCCGGTAGACGTCGATCGCCACCCCCAGCAGGAACAGCTCCACCGCGAAGGCGCCGATGCTCTCACTGCCGGCCAGCGCGACCATCAGGGCCGCGCTGGCCAGCATTCCGCCGAGCAGCGTGGTACGCCGGCCGAACCGGTCGGCCAGCGCGCCCGCGATCAGCTGGGAGAACACCTGGCCGACCGCGAACAGCGCCAGCAGACCACCGGCCGAGGCCACCGAGAAGCCCCGGCTGGTGGTCAGGTAGAGCGCGAAGAAGGGCTGGACCATGGTGCCGATCCGGTTGACCAGGGTGCCCGCCCAGAGCACCCAGAAGGAACTCGGCAGACCGCCCAGACCCCCCAGGCCGGCGCGCAGTCGGGACGTCACGGAGCTCCTGCGGAGCGGTTCGGTCGACACCCGGTCATCCTCCTCTGTTCACGATCGGATCGGCAACGGCCTTGCAGGACCGACTTGCCGGCGTTCCGTCAGCTCAGTACGTGCACGCGGGTGAGGTTGGGGAAGGAGTACAGCGCGCTGACGAACAGCCCGCCCACCTCCGGCCCGACCAGCGAGAACTGCCGCTTGTAGAAGACCGGGATCAGCGGCGCGTGGTCGGTCATGATCTCCCGGTCGATCTCGGCGTACCCGGCCGCCGCCGCGGCCCGGTCGGTCTCCTTGCCGAGCTCGGCGAGGCGCCGGCTGATGTCCGGCACGTCGAAGTACGAGAGGTTCATGTTGCCGGTCGCGGTGATCCGGTCGCCGCGGAACAGCACGTCCATCACGCCGGCCGGGTCCGGGAAGTCCGGCCCCCAGACGCCCCAGATCAGGTCCACGTCGGTGTCCCGGCGTCCGACCGTGCTGTAGTACGCGGCCCGGTCCACCGGGACCAGTTCGATCCGGAAGCCGGCCCGCTCCAGCGCGGTCTTCACCACCGGGGCCAGCTTGCGCAGCGGGGCGATGTCCTGGAAGGCGTACCGGAGCACCGGCACCTCCTTGCCCTCGATCAGCCGCTTGGCCCGCTCCACGTCGCCGTTGGGCCCGGCCGGGTAGGCGTCGTACGGCTGGTGACCGGGCATCATCGGGGCCAGCACGGTGGTGGCCGGCTCCGCGGCGGCCGAGCCGCCGGCCGCCTCGACGTAGGACTCGCGGTCGAAGGCGTAGATCAGCGCGCGGCGGACGTCGAGGTCGGTGACCCGCTGCGTGTTGATGTAGACGTACTGGGCGTACGGGGTCGGCCCGTCCAGCACCCGGGAGAGCTTCTCCGGGTCGATCTGCACCGAGAGGATGTCGGCGGGTGCCACGTCGGTGGTGGCGATCGAGGTGGCGTCGTCCGCGTCGGGCTCGGCCAGCCGCCGGGTCTGCGCGGTCCGGTCCACCCCGAACTCCCAGCGGATCCGGTCCACGTACTGACGGCGGATCGGGTCGGTGGCCGGGCTCCAGTGCGGGTTGCGCTCCAGCACGAAGTACTCGCCCGGCACGCTCTCCCCACGCCGGTACGGGCCGGTGGAGAGCCACTCGGTCTCGTACTCGGCGCCGGGGGCGCGGTCGGCCGGGACGGGGGTGGTCGTGGTGGTGGCGGCGAAGAACGGGAAGTCCGGGTACGGCTCGGCGAGCCGGAAGACGATGGTGCGGTCGTCCGGGGTGGTGACCCCGGGGGCGGGGCGACCGTCCGGGCCGGGGCCGCGGTAGGTGCGCTCCGGGTCCAGCGCGCGCTGGATGAACTGCGGTCCGTAGTCGCCGAGTTCGGAGAAGGACCGGGCCACGGCGTGCGCCACGTCGGCCGAGCCGATCGGGGTGCCGTCCGAGAAGGCCAGGCCCTCGCGCAGGGTGTAGGTCCAGGTCAGGCCGCCGTCGTCGGTCCGGCCGGCGTTGGTGGCCAGGTCGCCGACCAGGGTGAGCACCCCGCCCTCCGGATCCTCCACGTACCCGGTCAGCGAGCGGTGGAACAGGGCGGTGGCCACCGCGAGGGTGGTGCCGATGTAGGTCTGGGCCGGGTCCATGTGCTCCGGCGGGGCGTCGGCGAGGAGGGTGACGGTACCGCCGGGCCGGGCACCGGGCACCTCGGGCGCCGGGGCGGTCACCACTCCCTGATGGTCGATCACCAGTCGCTGGCCGCCCGGGTGGGCGGTCGGGTCGAGGGTGGTCGGGTCGAGGGTGGTGTCGTCCTGGGGGCCACGCCGATCGGTCATGATGCTGGACTCCTTCGGTCCGGGCCGGCGGGCTGCCGCCGGCGGGTGGTCGGGTGAACGGCGGTGGGTCAGAGCAGGCTGCGGGTGGCGCCGCCGTCCACCGGCAGCACGGTGCCGGTGACGAAGGCGGCCCGGGTGGAGGCCAGGAAGGCGGCAGCCGCGCCGAGCTCCTCGGGCTCGGCCAGCCGGCCCGCCGGGATGTCGGCGGTCAGGCCGGGGATGCCGCCGGGCAGACCCTTCGCCCAGTGCTCCAGCTCCGGGGTCCTGGTCATCCCCGGGGCGAGCACGTTGACCGTGATGCCGTCCGGACTAAGCTCGTGCACCAGCGACTTGGCGTAGCCGAGCAGGCCGGGCCGGACGGTGTTGGAGAGCGCCATGCCGGAGATCGGCTGCTTGGCGGCCAGGGAGGTGATGAACAGCACCCTGCCCCAGCCGGCGCGGCGCATGTGCGGCACGGCGGCCGAGACCAGCGAGACCGCCGAGAGCAGGTTCAGCTCCACCGCGTCCCGGTACGTCTGCACGCTGTGCTCGGTGGCGTGGCCGGGACCGGGGCCGCCCGCGTTGGTCACCACGATGTCGACCCCGCCGTGCAGTTCGGCGGCCCGGGCCACCCAGTCGGCCACCGCCTCCTCGTCCCGGACATCGAGCGGGAAGCCGCTCACCGAGCCACCGGCGGACTCCTTCTCCAGCGCCGCCACCGCCCGGGCCAGCCGCTCGGGGTCGCGCCCGGCCACCGAGACGGTGGCCCCTTCCCGGGCGAAGGCGGTGGCCACCGCCAGGCCCAGTCCGCTGGTGCCCGCGGCGACCAGCGCCACCTTGCCGGCGAGTCCGAGATCCATCCGTGTCGCTCCTCATGTGTGCTGCGGGTGTGCTGCGGGTGTGTTGTGGTCGGGTGGGATCTCCTGCCCTGCGGGCAGGTCGGCCGGTACGTCGGCCAGGCGGGCCCAGGGGCCCGCTCAGTCGTGGGCGGCGGCCTCGGCGGCGGCCAGCACGGCCGGGAGGTCGAGGCCGAGTTCGGCCAGCACGTGGTCGTGGTCACCGCCGTGCGAGGGCCAGCCCTGGCCCGCGTTGACCCCGTGGACGGTGGCCTGCCGGAGCAGCAGGGCCAGCGCCGAGGCCACCCCGCCGGCCGCCCGGTGCTCCTCGACCACCACGAACCGCCGGTACCGGCCGGCCAGTTGGGCAGCGGCCTCGGCGAGGTGACCGTGGTCCAGGTAGCAGAGGTGGGCGTGCGCCAGCTCCGGCCGCTCCCGGCGGGCGGCCAGGCTGAGCTCGGTGCCGACCTCGCCGACCGAGACCAGGCAGACCTCGGCCGCCTCCGGTGCGGCGTCCCAGCGCAGCGCGCCCAGCTCCTCGCCGTCCCGGTGCAGGCCGACCGGATTGGCGCCGCGCCCGGTGCGGATCCAGTGCGGACGCCCGGAGGCGGCGGCGGACCGGATCACCGCCCGCATCTCGGCCTCCCCGTACGGCGCGGCGATCACCACGCCGGGGACGGCGCCGAGCACCGCGAGGTCCTCCAGGCAGTGGTGGGTGGTACCGAACCAGGCGCCCGAGACGCCCGCGTACGGAGCCACCACGCTGATGCCGGCGCCCAGGTAGCCGAGCGCCAGCTTGAGGCTCTCGGCGGCCCGCAGCGCGGCGAACGGCGCGAAGGTGGAGACGAACGGGCGGAATCCGGCCAGCGCCAGCCCGGCCGCCATGTCGATCATCGCGCCCTCGGCGATCCCGACGTTGAAGAACCGGTCGGGGTGCTCCTCGGCGAAGGGGTGCTTGCGCCCGCCGAGATCGGCCTCCAGGCAGAGGATCCTCGGGTCGGTCCTGGCCAGTACGGCGAGCTCGGCCCGGTAGGCGTCCCGGCCGGACAACACCACCGGATCGTCCAGGAGTTGCGTGGCAGTCATCGGACGAACCGCTTCCACTTGGCCGCCCGGGCGGCGTCGACGCTGACGTAGTGCGAGGCCGCCTTGCCCTCCAGGGCCGGGACGCCCTTGGCCTTGACGGTGGTGGCGACCACCGCGAGCGGCGGGCCGTCGGGGTCGCGGTCGGGGGCGAGCAGCGCGTGCAGCGCGCCCAGGTCGTGGCCGTCCACCTCGGCGGTCTCGAAGCCGAAGGCGGCGAACCGCGCGGCGAGGTTCGGCAGCGGCGAGATGTCCGCCACCAGCCCGTCGTTCTGTCCGCCGTTGCGGTCCACCAGCACCACCAGCCTGCCCAGTCGCCGGGCCGCCGCGACCTGGCAGCTCTCCCAGACCAGGCCCTCCTGGAGCTCGCCGTCCCCGAGCACCGCGAAGGTCAGCCCGGCCCGGCCGGAGAGCCGGAGGCCGAGCGCCCAGCCGGCCGCGTACGGCAGCCCGTGGCCCAGGCTGCCGGTGGGGAACAGCACGCCGGGGACGGCGTGGTTGGGGTGCCCGGTGTAGTGGTGGGCCGGGTCGGCGTAGAGCGGGGCCGGGTTCTCCGCGAGGATGCCGCTGACGTGCAGGGCGGCGTAGAAGCCGGCCGCCGCGTGCCCCTTGCTGAGCACCACGTGCCCGCCCTCGTCCTGCCCGGCCCGGTGCAGCGCGGCGATCAGCAGGTCGGTGACCGAGAGGCTGCCGCCGAGGTGGCAGCCCCGGGGGGTGGCGGCCATGTCGATGACCAGCTTCCTGGCCTCCCGGGCCCGGTCGGCCAGGACGTCCACCATCCGCTCGGCGTCGGCGAGTTCGGCCTGCAGCACGCTCATGACGCCCCCTCCGTCCGGGCGGGGGCCGCCGCGAACCACTCGGCCACCGCGCCGGCCAGCACCGCCCGCGCGGTCCGGTACTCCTCGGCCGTCACGTGCTCGCGGTCGGTGTGGTCCAGCGCCGCGTCGCCGCCGCCGTAGGCGACCATCGGCACGCCGTGCCAGCCGGTGGCCAAGGTGTTCATGTCCGACGTCCCCTTCTTCACCAGGTACCTGGGCCGGATGCCGGCCTTGGCGAAGGCCCGGGCGAAGGCCCGGGCCGGCGTGCTGGTCCGGCCGCCGCTGTGGCCGGGGGTGGCCCGCAGCTCGGTCACCTCGACGCCGTCGCCGGCCTGGTCCGCCGCCGCCTTCCGCACCGCCGCCAGGTCGGCGCCCGGCGGTACCCGGAAGTTCAGGACGGCGGTGGCCCGTTGGACCTCCCGCTCGGTGCCGGAGCCGAGCGAGATCAGCGCGTCCAGGGCCTCAGGGGCCTCCTTGAGCACCGCGGCCCGGATCCGCTCCAGCGCGCCGAGCAGCGCGTCCGGTGCGGACAGCGCGTCGTAGCCGGCCGAGTGGCCGCTGAGCACCGTCGTGGTGATCCGCAGCTTGAACAGACCGAAGTACCCGAGGGTGAGCGCCCCCGAGCCGCTCGGCTCGCCGACGACCACGGCCTCGGCCGGGTAGTGGTCGCGGACGTGGAAGGCGCCGCGCGAGGAGGAGATCTCCTCCTCCACCGCACCGACCACCAACAGCTGGGCACCGTCCGGCACTTCGGCCTCTGCCGCGACCTCCAGGAAGGCGGCCAGCGCGGCCTTGGCGTCCACGCTGCCCCGGCCGTGCAGGGTCTCGCCCTCCCAGCGGACCGGCCAGTGGTGCGGCACGGTGTCCAGGTGGCCGAGCAGCAGCAGCCGGCGCGGGCCCGCTCCCTTGGCCGCGACCAGGTTCCCGGCCTCGTCGATCCGGGCGGTCAGACCGTGCTCGGCGGCCCACTCGGCCAGGTACTCGGCGAGCTCCCGCTCGTCCTCGGAGACGGACGGGACCTGCACCGCGCGGCCCAGCAGTTCGAGATCGGGCGCGGGGGCCGGGGCCCGCCAGAACCTGGTCCGCCCGGCCGGACGGGCCAGCGCGTGCGGACCGGTGATCGCCACGTCCGCGACGCCGCCGGCCAGCGCCAGCTCGGCCGCCCGGACCTTCTGCTTCATCCGGCCGCCCGCGTACCGCCCGGCCTCGCCCGGATGGGCGTCGCGCAGGGTGGCCGACGGGTCGGCCGGGTCGGTGAGCAGTCCCGCGGTGCCGGTGACCAGCCGCAGGTGGTCGGCGCCGGTGGCGTTGGCCAGCTCGGCGGCCAGCACGTCGGCGTCCACGTTGATCGCGGCGCCGCCGTCCAGGTCGAGCACCGGCGGGCTGACGCAGACCACGTCGTGGGTGTCCAGCAGCGCGCTCAGCCGCGCCGTGTCCACCGCCGCCACCGTCCCGGCCCGGTGGTCCCTGACGACCCGTGACCTGCCGTCCACCGACACCTTCAGCGGCCGGTTCGCCCTCCCCGAGACCAGCCCGGTGCGCGACGCGACGCCGGTGAAGACGTTCAGCCCGTGCGCCGTCAGCCCGTCCGCCACCAGCGGCAGGGTCAGCTCCTCGTAGGCCGCCACCACGTGCGGCACCTCGTCCGGCGGCAGGTAGCGGACCTTGTCGCCGTTGGCCAGCTCCAGCCAGCGGATGGCCCGGCCGGTCGCCTCGTAGTGCCGCTCGATCCCGGCCGCGCCGCCGGAGACCAGCAGCACCCGGGCGCCCCGGCGGGACAGCTCCGCCACCTCGGCGAAGACCTCCGCACGGTCGAGCGTGCTGCTGCCGAGCTTCACCACGTACAGCGGCCGGGTCACGGGGCCACCGCCGTGAACGGCAGACCGGTCACCTCGGGCAGCCCGTGCAGCCGGTTGAAGGCCTGCACGGCCTGACCGGCCGCGCCCTTGAGGAGGTTGTCCAGGGCGGCCACCGTGACCACCCGGGTGCCGCGCACCGCGACGGCCACCTCGGCCACGTTGGAGCCGACCACCGACTTGAGCATCGGGAAGTCCTGCGGCGACTTGGGCGCGGGCCGGAACCGGACGAACGGCGTGCCGCCGTACGCGGCGGCGTAGGCCCGGCGGACCTCCAACGAGCCCGCCCCGTCCCGCAGTCGGCTGTAGGCGGTGGCCACGATGCCGCGCGCGGTGTCCAGGCTGTAGGTGGAGAACTGGAGGTCGGGGACGGCACCGGCGTGGTCGGCCAGCGCCTGCGCCACCTCGGGGCCGTGCCGGTGCCCGAAGGGCTTGTGCACCCGGAAGTTGCCGCTGCGCTCGGCCGGGTGCTCGGAGATCCTGCGGCCGGAGCCGGTGGATCCGGTCTTCACGTCCACCACCACGTCGTCCTCGATCAGCCCAGCCGCCAGCAGCGGCTGGAGGGCGTAGAGGGTGGTGGCGGCCATGCAGCCGGGCAGGTTGACGAAGCGTCCGGTCGGCAGCTCGCCGAACTCCGGGACGTAGTAGGCGAACGGCTCGGTCCACTGGGCCGAGGCCGGGTAGTGCGCGGCGGCCTGCTTCGGGTCGCGCAGCCGGAAGTCCCCGGCAAGGTTCAGCACGCGCTGGGCCCGCTCGGCCACCAGGCCCATCCGGCCGGGGAGTTCGCCGCCGGGCAGACAGCCGAAGGCGACGTCCACCTCGGGCAGCTCGTCCAACGGACGGTACGTCAGCTTGGCGGCGGCGGGGTGGTTGCGCAGCCAGGGCAGCACCGAGCCGACGGCCTTGCCGGCCGAGCGCTCGGAGGAGACGAAGACCAGCTCGGCCGCGGGGTGGTCGAGCAGCAGCCGGATCAGCTCGGAGCCGGTGTACCCGGTGGCGCCGAGCACCGCGACGGTGAACCGCCGCTCCTGGGGGGCGAGTCGCTCAGCCAAGGCGGGCCGCCTTCTGCTGCGGGCGGAGGTGCTCCTGCTCGGTGGCGATCTTGCGGATGGCGTCCGGGCGGCGGGCCACCTTGCGGAAGGCGTCCGCGTAGCGCAGCGCGCGCTCGTACTCGACCGGGGAGCGCAGCTCGCGGCAGAGCACCAGCGTGCTCTCCAGCATCGCCACCACGTTCGGGAAGTCCTCCGGGCGGTGGTCCCGGACGGCGCCGGGGTTGAGGGTGAACGGGTAGCCGTTGCCGAAGCCGCCCCGGTGCCGGAACGGCAGGTGGCAGGGGATCGGGGTGTTCTGCCACTCCCGGGCGGGCACGCCCTCGGCCACCAGGAGGCGGTGCACCGCTTCCTTCACCGCGTGCACCGGCAGGTCGTCCAGGCCGACGCCCTCGGGGGTGAGGGTGATCCGGTACATGTTGTAGGCGTGGGTGCTGCCCTCGGGCACGTGCGGGGCGCGGAACAGACCGGTCCCGGCCAGCGCCTCGCCGAGCAGCGCGGCGTTCCGGGCCCGGACGGCGTCGTAGAACGGCAGCCGGCGCAGCTGGCTGCTGCCGAAGGCGGCGGCGATCCAGGACATCCGGTAGTCGATGCCGTGCCGCTCCAGGTAGTCCACGGCCCGCTGGTGGGCCTCGTCGGTGGCGAAGAAGGCGATGCCGCCCTCGCCGCCGAGCGGGAAGTTCTTGTCGGCCATCAGGCTCTGGCCGGCCGCGTCGCCGATCGATCCGGCCACCCGGCCGTCCTGGGTGGCGGAGTGGGCGTGCGAGGCGTCCTCCACCAGGGCCAGTCCGTGCCGGTCGGCCACCGCGCGCAGGGCCGGCAGGTCGGCCGGCAGGCCGTGCACGTGGACCGGCATCAGGGCCCGGGTCCGCTCCGTGACCAGGGCCTCGGCGGCGGCCGGGTCCAGGCAGTAGGTGACCGGGTCGATGTCGGCGAAGACCGGGACCGCCCCGGCCGCCACCACCGCCTGGGCGGTGGCGATGAAGGTGAAGGCCGGCACGATCACCTCGTCGCCGGGCCGCACCCCGGCACCGACCAGGGCCAGGTGCAGGCTGGAGGTGCCGCTGGCGGTCGGCAGCGCGCGGTGCGCGCCGACGTAGGCCCGGTACGCCTCGGTGAAGTCGTCGACGGCCTTCTGCGGCTCGGCGCGCTGGGCGAGCAGCATCCCGAAGACGTCCTCCTTGGTGATGACCGGGAAGATCGTCCGGCGCAACTCCTTGGCGATGATCGGGTCTCCGCCGAACTCGGCCAGCTGGGCGTCCAGTTCGGCCGGGTCGGGGAGCGGGAGCGGGGCGGCTGGGAAGTCGGTGATCACGTCGTTGCTCCTGACGTGGCCGGGACGGCGGTCGCGGCCTGAAGGAGGGCCAGCCGGGCGCAGGCGGCCACCAGCGGGCTGAGGCGGTAGTTGAACTGGACTCCGGGAACGAGCTCGGTGCTCTCCTCCTCCTGGGTCCACATGGTGCGCAGGTCGAAGGCGCCGAAGATCTTGAGCCGCTCGGCCCGGGCCCAGATCCGCGGGTCGTCGGTCAGCACGGCCGCGGCCGGGCCGAAGCCGAGACCGGTGAGGTCGACCACCAGGGCGGGGGCCCCGGCGGCCGCGCCGGTGCGGGCCAACTCGCCCAGCCGGTGGGCGTTGTGGCCGTCCAGCGAGATCTGTACGAAGGACGGGGTCTCCCCGGCCTCCCGCACCGTGACGCCCAGCCAGGAGACGAAGGCGGCGGTCGGCCCGTCCAGGCCGGGCAGCACGGCGGTGTCGCCGTAGCCGATCTCCTGGCCGGTCAGCGCGGCGTGCACGGCTGCGGTCCTGGTGTTCACCAGGACCGCCTTCCGGCGGCCGGTGATCTTCGTCAACTGCCGTTCCAGTCCCGGCAGTTCCCGGTCACTCTTCTCGATGCTCATCACGGTCCCCGAGGTCAGTACCCGGGTCAGGACGACCGCCGTGTCGAACAGTTCCATCGAACCCTCTTCGTCGGTGTGGCAGGGCAGTTGGCCGGACCGGCCGGCCCCGCCTGGCGGTGGGGCCGGCCGGTCAGCCGGGCAGCGAAGCGGCGAGGTGGTCGGCCAGCCGGCCGGCCACGTCCACGCCGTGCAGGGCCGAGGACTTGGCGAACTCCGGGTTGGCGTTGACCTCCAGCACGGCGGTCTCACCGGTCTCCCGGTCCTCGATCAGGTCGACCCCGTAGAACCCCTCGCCGAGCTGGTCCACCACGGCCAGGCAGAGCTTGGCCATCTCCTCGGTCAGCTCGGCCCGTTCGACCTGGGCGCCGAGGTGGGTGTTGGTCCGCCAGTCCTCGGAGACCCGGCGGAAGGCGACCACCGGCTCCCGGCCGACCACCACCACCCGCAGGTCGTGGCCCGGCTTCTCGACGTACTGCTGGACCAGCACCGGGAAGAGCTTCCCGGTCGCGTCCACCGACTCGCGGGCCCCGGTCCAGACGTCCAGGCACTCCTCGTCCACCAGCCGGACCACGCCCCGGCCCCAGGAGCCGCTCACCGGCTTGACCACCGAGGGCCAGCCCAGCTCCTCGACCGCCTCCCGGACCTGGTCGTGGGTGAAGGCGTGCAGCGAGCGCGGGTGCGCGATGCCGTGCCGGGCCAGCATCAGGGCCTGCAGGCCCTTGTCGTTGCAGACCTCGATGGCGGCGGCCGAGTTGAAGGTGGGCACACCGGCCTGCTCCAGCCGGCGCGCGGTGCCGATCGCCTCCCGGTGCGAGAGATTGCGCAGCACCACCAGCCGGGGCGCCGCCTCCCGCCCGGACAGCACGCCCGCCAAGTCCGGCGGGAGCGCGGTGCGCACGGTCACGCCGCGGGACCGCAGGGCGTCCAGCAGCAGCCGCTCCTCCGGCCGCAGCATGGTGAGCGAGAGCAGGATGTCGGCCGCCTCCCGGCTCACTCGCCCCAGTCCTCTTCGACCTCGGGGGCCAGCTCGACCTTCACGGTGGCGTCGGTCTTCTCGACCACTTCGTGCTCCTGGCCGCAGGCCCCGCACTCCAGGATCTCGCCGACCTCCCAGCCGGGCTGGACCTCGATCGGGCTGTCACAGACCAGGCAGGCGGGGGCGGTTGTGGTGGCTGACATGGTTCCTCTCCTCTGTGTTCGTCGGGTAGTGGTGGTTCGGGCGGACCGGGTGTCGACCGGTCCGGTTCCGACCGGGGGTCAGCCGGCCGGTGCCGGGTCGACGACGACCCGGACCTGCTCGGCGAAGGTCTTGGTGGCCTGGGCGATCGGCTCGCCCAGCGGGGCGTCCAGGATCAGCGAGGCGGAGCGGTGGCCGGAGTCCACCTGCGGGCCGAGCAGGTCACCGGGTCGGCGGCCGGTCAGCACCGCGTGCAGCGCGGCCGGGGCGTCGGCGGCGAGCGGGGCGAAGGACGGCCAGCGGTCGTCCCGGGCGGTCCAGTACACCTCGGCGCCCTCGGCGGTGACGTCCGCCAGCACGCCGTGCCCGTGCTCCAGGAAGTGCTGCCGGGCCCGCCGCCGGGGCTGCGGGTACGAGGCCGGGAGACCGAGCGCCAGGTCGAGCATCACCGGCTCGACGCCCTGGCCGGTGGCCAGCTCCCAGAGGAAGGTGATGCCGTCGCCGGGCAGCCGGGCGGCCACCTCCATCAGCACCACGCCGCGCTCGGTGTACCGGTACTCGGCGTGCGTGATGCCGTCCCGCAGGCCGACCAGCCGGAGCACCTCGCGGTTGGCCGCGACCAGCGCCTCCCGGGCCTCCTCGTCCAGCTCGGCCGGCGAGGTGTGCTCGACCTCGGTGAAGTAGCGGCCGCCGGCCTCGTTGCTCTCCTTCCCGGTGACGCCGGACCAGATCACCTCGCCGCCCTGCACCAGCGCCTCGACGGAGTACTCGGGCCCGCTCACCCGGGCCTCCACCAGCGCCGTCTCGTGCCCGGCCAGTGCGCCCAGCGCCTCGGTCAGCTCCGCCTGGGTGTGCACCATCCGCACCCCCGAGCTGTAGAACCGGCCGGCCGGCTTGACCACGACCGGGAACTCGCCGGCCGGCAGGGTGAAGGTGGCCCGGTCCTCGGCCGGGACGGTCCGCCAGGCCGGGGCGTAAGCCGGGGCGGCGATCCGCTGGAGCAGCTTGTCCCGGCAGATCAGTGCGGCGGCCGAGCCCGTGCCGGGCAGGCCGAGCGCGTCGGCCAGCACCCCGACCGGCTCGACGAAGACCTCGCCGACCGAGATCACCCCGCGCACCCGGTAGCGGTGCAGCAGCGGCGCCACCGCCGGGGCCACGGTGGACGGCTTGGCGTCGGCCACCCGCACCACCTCGGCCAGCCCGGCCAGCGGACTGGCCGGATCGGCCCGCAGCGCGGCCAGCCGGTCCTGGTCGGTGTCCGGGCTGACCACCGCGATCGGTGCCAGGCCACGCCGGACGGCGTCGGTGATCAGGCGGCCCTGACGGGCCAGCACCACCAGGTCGCCCATCAGCAGCAGGGCGTCGGGACGGTTCTCGGGCGGTTCGGTCCGGTGGTCGGAAGGCATGATGATTCGTCACTCCGTGGGTCAGAGGGGGGCCGGGGCGGGTGGGGTCCGCCGCCGGCCTCGGTACGGGTGCGGGTCTCGTCGGGCGGCGGGTCCCGTCAGGCGGCGGCCGGGACGGCGTCCCGGGCGGCGGCCGGGTCCTCGTGCCGCCCGCCCTCGCCGTCCGAGCCGGAGCGGAGCAGGGTGACCGCGAAGACCAGCCAGCCGAGCAGCAGGGCCACCGCCGCCACCCACAGGGCGGGCCGCAGGCCCAGCCCGCTGCCGGCCGCGCCGCCGAGGGCGGCGCCGATGCCGATGGTGCCGAAGGCCACGAAGCGGTTGGTGGCCGAGGCCGGGGCCAGCAACTCCTCGGTGGTGGTGCGCTGACGGGCCGTCAGACTGAAGATGTTGAAGACGGTCAGGCCGAAGCCGTAGACCACGAAGGAGGCGGTGCAGAGCGCGGCGGTCAGCCAGACCGGGCCGGAGACCAGCGGGAAGACCAGCGGTCCGGCCGAGGCCAGGCCGATCCCGGCGATCAGGGTGCGGGCCGCGCCGAGCCTGCGGCCGATCCGGGAGGCGGCCATCGAGCCGAGCACCGAGCCCGCCCCGCCGATCATCATCGTGATCCCGAGCAGGCCGGGGGAGAAGCCCAACTCCTTGACGGCGTAGACCAGGTAGAGGGTGAGCACGGCCTGCTCGAAGAGGTTGAACCAGGCCGCCTGGAGGGTGAGCCGGCGCAGCAGCGGCACCCGCCAGGAGAACGCCAGGCCCTCCCGGACGAGCCGGACGATCCCGGCCCGGGGGGCCGCCGCCCCCGCCGCGGCGGCCGGGGCCGCCCGGTGCCGGATCAGCGTGAAGGAGACCACCGCCAGCAGGTAGGCCGCCACCCCGAGGGAGAGCGAGAGCGAGCCGCCGAGCGCGCCCAGCAGGATGCCGCCCAGCCCGGGCGCGGCCACGGTGGCCAGTGCGTAGGTGGTCTCCAGCCTGCTGTTGGCCACCACCAGCCGCTCGCCGTCCACCAGCGCCGGGGCGTAGGCGAGGGCGCAGACGTCGGCGAAGCAGGTGATCGCGCCGATCGCGAAGACCACCGCGTAGAGCAGCCGGATGTCGAGGCCGCCGAGCGCGGTGACCAGGGGGACGAGGGCCAGCAGCACCGCGTTGGCGGTGTGCGCGGCGATCAGCACCGGGCGGTGCGGACGGCCGCTCAGCCAGGCCCCGGCGAACAGGGTGAACACCAGCAGCGGCAGGAACTGCGCCGCGTTCAGGAGGCCGACCTCGGCCGGGCCGGCGTCCAGGGCGACCACGGCCACCAGCGGGATCAGCAGGGTGATGCCCTTGCCCGCCAGATTGGCCAGCGCCTGGCCGAGCCAGAATCGGCCGAAGTCCGGCGAGATGACCAACGCCTGGGTCCGGCGCGGGAGTTCGGAGGGCATGACGATCCCATCGGGCGAGTTCGGAAACGGAGGTGGAAGGGTGACCGCAGGTCAGCAGAACGGGGCGAAGCTCTCGCCCACCAGCGCCTTGGCAACCGCCCCGGAGGCTCCGGTGAGCTTGGCCAGCTCGGCCGCGTTGTGCGCCCGGAACGTCGCGTCGTGCGCGGCCAGCGGGCTGTCCCCGGCCAGGTCGAGCAGCCAGAGCGGCCGCAGCTCGGCACCGCGCAGGGCCTTGGCGTCGGCCGCCTCGATCCCGGCGTGCACCCAGCGGCAGCCGGCCGCCGCCGCGGCCCGGATCGGCGCGTAGTAGACGGTGTTGAAGTACTCGCAGGCGTCCTGCAGCCGTCCGTAGTCGAAGCCGGCCGCCCGCAGGTAGGTGGTGTCGCCCCAGACGTAGTAGAGGCAGAAGCCGACCGGCGGTTCGCCCTCCCGGCCGCAGAACGCCACCCGGGCGGCGTCACCCATCGCGGCCGCCTGCCGGCGGAACGACTCGGTGAGCACCTCCGGATCGGCGCCGTGCCCGTACCGGGCCTGGGTGCCGACCAGCAGTTCGGCCGCCACCCGGGCGGACTCGCCCAGGGTGGAGTCGGTGATCCGGTAGCCCGCCTCCTCGAAGCGCTTGACGTCCCGTCGGACCATGTCGGTGCGGCGCTTGGACGGCAGGCCGTGCAGCCACTCCGTCCAACTGCCCTCGGGGATCGGGATCCAGGCGTCCGCCGCCAGCAGCAGCGGCGGCCCGGCGGCCCCCGCGGCCCGCAGCGCCAGCACGTCCTCGGTGGTCAGGAAGAGGCCGAAGGCCGGCACCGGCCGGTCCCCGGCGGAGGAGGGCAGCAGCTCCGATCCGGCCAGGTCCGACCGGAGCTTCTGGATCTGCTCGTACAGCGCCGCGGCGGCCCGGTCCCGCCCGAGGCCGGAGGAGGCCAACAGGTGGGTCTGGTAGCCGCGGCGCTGGCCGAGCAGCAGGCCGGCCGCCCCGCCGCCGGAGAGTCCGAGCGGCTCCAGGTGGGACTCCCACTGGTAGAAGGAGTTGGGCTCGTGCTCGACGGCGGTGACCGGCACCGCCGCGGTGCCCTCCTCCCCCACGGCCACGTGCAGCCCGCCGGTGGTGGTGGTCCCGCCGATGTCGGTCGCGCAGAACCGGAGCCAGTCCGCGGAGGAGTAGAGCCGGTCGGCGGCCAGGGTGTTCCAGTCGTCGGCGGGGATTCCGCCCCGGAAGTCGGCGAAGGCCGAGGTGAGTGTCATACCGGTGGGGTCCTGTCTCTGAGGGCGGCCGGCCCGTGGCCCAGCCGTGCGTGACGGCGGGTCAGCCGCGACGGGCAGCCAGCTCCGTCTGCTGCACCTCGGCGCCCTTGCGGGTGCGCAGCACCACCCGCGGGGTGTCGCCGTCCGGGACGACCTGCACGGTGCGCTCCTCGGTCCAGCCCGCGAAGCGGAACTCCAGGCCGTCCAGGTGCACCAGCCGGAACTCCGGCTTGCCCGCCAGGGTCAGCACCAGGTGCTCGCCGTCCCGCTCGACGGCGGCCGCCAGCTGCTCCTGCGGACGCAGGAACTCGCCTTCCTCCTCCTCCCAGTTGGCGAACGAGGCGGGCAGGTCGAAGCTGACCAGCACGGCCTCGGACTCGGCCTCGGTGAGCGGCTTGCGGCCCCGGTCGAAGACGATGTCGGCCGGGTCGACCGCCTCTCGCACCGCGTCCGGGAAGAGCGCGAACAGCTCCTTGCTCGGCAGGGTGTCGATCACCAGGTGGACCCGGGTCTCGGTGCCGGAGTTCTCCACCTTGTGGGTGCGGCTGAAGTCGCCGAACCAGAAGGTGCCCGGCTGCCACTGCTGGAGTTCGCCCGCGATGTACATCCGGGCCTCGGAGTGGGTGAGGATCGGGACGTGCACCCGGGCGGTGCCCCAGGCGACGCCGTACTTGTTGTCGTAGTGCTCGGCCGAGGCCGCGCCGGGGCCGAGCGCCATCAGGCGGGCGCTGCGGATCTCCGCCGGGATGGTCTCCAACACCTCGGCCAGGTACGGGGCCTGGGCCAGCCACTCGGTCGGGGCGAAGTCCACCAGCCCGGGGCCACCCGGGTCGGTGCGGTCCGGGTCGCCGCCGGGGCTGCGCAGCGGCAGCACCCGCCAGTCGATCGGCGCCTCACCGATCACGCCGTCGGCGCCGTAGGTGCGCTGCAGGCTCCAGGCCCGCCGGCGCAGCTCCGCGACGTCGGCGGCCAGTCGGTCGACGTCGAAGTCGAGCCCCAGCCGGGCTGCGGGCGGCAGGCCTGCCACCACATGCGGCTGGTGCTCCGTCACGTCGGTCATCTCGTGCTCTCTCCTCTTGCCGGACTCGGTGTGCGGACGGTTCGGGCAGCCGGGCTGACGACCGGTCAGCCCCAGCCCGGGTCCCCGGGAAGGAGGGAGACGGTGCCCGCCGCGACGACGGCCAGGGCCGCGAGCCGCAGGAGGAAGTGACGGAATGGGCGCATGTTCTGCCTCGCTTTCGCCGGGTTGGGGAACGCTTGGAACATCAGCTTGGGCGAACCCCGGGCCGATCCGGGAGTACTTCGGGGTCGCATGAACCTGAACTGCAGCAAGGTGAGGGGAGACCTCGGACACCATGCCCCGGACTACCTCAAGTCGGTGATTTCTCTGCGATTCGTCCACGGAGTATGAAGGCCGTGTTAAGGCTTCCCCTGGAGGTGACACAACTCCGGCCATCTCACGGATAGTTGCAGTAATCCGCAGCTCGCCCACCAGCATGCGAACTGCCTCGACCAGCAACCGAGTCGCCCCCACCACACGAGGTTGACATCGTGATCTTGCCGAACGCCGGACCCGCCCCGCTCCTGCCATCGCTCAGCTCCACCAGCGTGGCCATCTACCGGCTGGCCCTGGAGACCGGCACCCTCACCCTCTCCTCGGCCGCCGAGGTCGCCGGGGTCACCGAGTCCGAGGCCGGCACCCTGGTGGACGGACTGGTGGCCATGCACCTGCTCCAGCCCCAGGCCGACGGCTGGGCCGCGGTGCACCCCTCCACCGCCCTCACCAACCTGATCGCCCCGGTCGAAATGTCCATCCTGCTACAGAAGTTGGACATCACCCGGGTCCGCGAGGAGCTCACCGCGCTGCTCCCGGTGTACGAGGAGCACAGCACCGCACCCGAGCCGTCGACCACCTCGATCGAGGTGCTGGAGGACCTGGGCGCGGTGCGCACCGCGCTGGACGCGGCGAGCGCCCGGTGCCGGCAGGAGATCCTGACCGCCCAGCCCGGCGGCGGGCGCCAGCGCGAGATGCTGGTCGAGGCCACCCCTCGCGCGCTCGCGATGCTCCAGCGCGGCCTGCGGATGCGGACGATCTACCAGCACACCGCCGCCTTCTCCGGGCCGACCAGGGACTACGTCCACGAGGTCACCCGCAAGGGCGCGGAGGTCCGGATCTTCGGGGAGGACTTCACCCGAATGATCATCTTCGACCGGGAGACGGCCTTCGTCGGCGACCGGGAGCACCCCGAACGGGCACTGCTGATCCGCGAACCCACCCTGGTCGGGCTGCTCGCCGACGACTTCGAACGGGTCTGGCGCTGGAGCAATCCCTTCCTCACCCCGCACCGCCCGCACCGGCCGGCCGACTCCGGCCTGAGCAGCGCCAAGCGCACCGTGCTCCGGCTGATGGCCGACGGCCTCAAGGACGAGGTGATCGCCCGCTCGCTCGGCATGTCGGTGCGCACCTGCCGCAAGCACATCGCCGAGATCATGCAGGAGCTCGACGCCACCAGCCGCTTCCAGGCCGGCTACCGCGCGCTCCAGCGCGGCCTGATCGAGGACGGCCCGCTGAACGTCTCCCCCGACGGCTACCTGCTCGCCGACCCGTGCCGCCCGGTGCACTACGAGAGCATCCCCGCCTGACCGGCCCCCGGCGGCCCGGCCGGGGGCCGGTGGCCCCACCGGCCGGAGCGCCGCCCCGGGGAGTCCCCTCCTCCCCCCGGAGCAGCGCGGTTCGGGTGACGACGGGTCAGTCGGCCAGCGGGAGGTAGACCCGGTTGCCGGCGGCGGCGAACTCCTCGGACTTGGCCTGCATGCCGGCCAGCGCCTCGGCGTCGAAGTCGGTGGCCACGGCACTGGAGCCGTCGCCGTGCTCGTCGCGGATCTTCTGCGAGATCTTCATCGAGCAGAACTTCGGGCCGCACATGGAGCAGAAGTGCGCGGTCTTGGCCGGCTCGGCGGGCAGCGTCTCGTCGTGGAAGGCGCGGGCCGTCTCCGGGTCGAGGGCCAGGTTGAACTGGTCCTCCCAGCGGAACTCGAAGCGGGCGTCGGAGAGCGCGTCGTCCCAGGCGGAGGCGCCGGGGTGGCCCTTGGCCAGGTCGGCGGCGTGGGCGGCGATCTTGTAGGTGATCACGCCGGTCTTGACGTCGTCCCGGTTGGGCAGGCCCAGGTGCTCCTTGGGCGTGACGTAGCAGAGCATCGCGGTGCCCCACCAGGCGATCATGGCCGCGCCGATGCCCGAGGTGATGTGGTCGTAGCCGGGGGCCACGTCCGTGGTGAGCGGGCCGAGGGTGTAGAACGGCGCCTCGTCGCAGATCTCCTTCTGGAGATCCATGTTCTCCTTGATCTTGTTCATCGCGACGTGGCCGGGGCCCTCGATCATCACCTGGACGTCCCGCTCGCGGGCGATCCGGCCCAGCTCGCCGAGGGTCTGCAGCTCGGCGAACTGCGCCTCGTCGTTGGCGTCCGCGGTGGAGCCCGGCCGCAGGCCGTCACCCAGCGAGAAGGTGACGTCGTAGCGGGCCAGGATGTCGCAGAGCTCCTCGAAGTTGGTGTAGAGGAAGTTCTCCTGGTGGTGCGCCAGGCACCAGGCCGCCATGATCGAGCCGCCGCGCGAGACGATGCCGGTCTTCCGACGGGCCGTCAGGGGGACGTAGCGGAGCAGCACGCCGGCGTGCACCGTCATGTAGTCCACGCCCTGCTCGCACTGCTCGATGATCGTGTCCCGGTAGACCTCCCAGTTCAGCTCCTCGGCCTTGCCGTCCACCTTCTCCAGCGCCTGGTACAGCGGCACGGTGCCGATCGGCACCGGCGAGTTGCGCAGGATCCACTCGCGGGTGGTGTGGATGTTCCGCCCGGTGGAGAGGTCCATGACGGTGTCGGCGCCCCAGCGGGTGGCCCAGGTCATCTTCTCCACCTCCTCCTCGATCGAGGAGGTGACGGCGGAGTTGCCGATGTTGGCGTTGATCTTCACCAGGAAGTTGGTGCCGATGATCGACGGCTCCACCTCGGGGTGGTTCACGTTCAGCGGGATGACCGCGCGGCCGCGGGCCACCTCGGAGCGGACGTACTCCGGGTCCATGCCCTCCCGCAGCGCCACGAACTCCATCTCCGGGGTGACGATCCCCCGCTTCGCGTAGGCGAGTTGGGTCACCGCGACGCCCTCGCGCCCGCGCAGCGGGCGGCGCGGGCGGCCGGGGAAGACCGCGTCCAGGTTGCGCAGGTTCCCGCCGCGCGGCGAGGTGTGCTTGATGCCGTCGTCCTCCGGGCGGGCCTCGCGGCCCTCGTACTCCTCGACGTCGCCGCGCTGGCGGATCCAGGCGTCGCGCAGCGCGGGCAGGCCCCGGCGCACGTCGGGCTGGTAGGAGGGGTCGGTGTACGGACCCGAGGTGTCGTACAGCGGAACGGACTTGCCGTTGGTGAGGACGACCTCCTTGAACGGCACCCGCAGGTCGGGGCGGGATCCGTCGCGGTAGGCCTTGCGCCATGCCGGGGTCGGGTAGCCGGTGGTGGCGCTGGTGACCGCGCTCTCCACCTGGGCCGGGGCAGACTTCTGCTGTGCGTCGAACGTGGTCATGAGACCTCTATCTCCCTACGCCGGCATTACCCGGTCAGGTTCCTGCGGTCGACGCAGCGGTCGGTACGCGGCTCGCACGTACCTTTCAGCGCCCTCTCAGCCCGGTGCTCCGAGCTCCCGTGTCCACAGGCGGTTTGCCTGCAACAAGACGTCCATCACCGTAGCGGTCAGGTCCCGGATGGTCCAGAGCGGACCTGACGGTCTGTTCGGCATGCGGACAGGTCAGGGGCGTCACGGCGTCTCCCCGGACGCCTTCCGTCACTTCCGCCCCGCACGGCGAACGGCCCGGCCCCCGTGAGGGGCCGGGCCGTTCCGGGTTCGCGCCGCCGTCAGCTCTTGGCGGCCTTCTTCACCAGGATCACCACGCCGGCCGCGACGCCGACCACCACCAGTGCCTTGAACAGGAAGGCGAGCAGCGAGGTCACCGCACCGACGACGAACAAGATCAGGTTCCAGGCGAGGATCACCGCGACGATCGGGACGACGATGTTGCGCACCCACGAGGGCAGCGACTTCCAGAGCTCAGCCATGTCCGTTCCTTCTCTCCCCTCGGGCCGGTGACGGCTGGTCCGTCGCGTCCCGTTGCTTCGATACTTAGAACGTACCGGGCCGGAGCACGGCTTCCGAGGGGTTCGAGCCCGGAGAGAACCCGGAGATGCCCCCTAGGTCCGGGAGGGACGACCCCCTACCCGGGGAGGGCTCAGACCGGCCAGGTCTCCCGACGCCAGGCGGCGTCCCAGAACATCCACTCGTAGCGCGAGGTGGTCACGAAGTGCTCCACCACCCGGGCCCGCTCGGCCGGGGCGAGCTGCTCGCCCAGACGGTCCGTCAGCTCCAGCACCCGGCGGACCACGGACTGGAAGGCCTCGTCCCCGTAGGTGGCGATCCACTTGGCGTAGAGCGGGTCGGGGGAGGAGGAGGCGAGCAGCTGCTCGCCGACCCGGGCGTAGATCCAGTAGCAGGGGAGCACCGCGCCGACCGCCTCGGCGAAGGAGCCGCCGTAGACGGTGGCCAGCAGGTAGCTGGTGTAGGCCCGGGTGGTGGGCAGGACCGGCTCGGCGGCGGCCTCCTCGGCGCGCTCGCCGAAGGCGGAGAGGAAGTCGGCGTGCATCTCCTGCTCGGCGGCGATGGCGCCGACCGCGTCGGCGGCGAAGGCCCGCACGCCCTCCTCGTCGGGGGCCTTGGCGGCGCAGACGGCCAGCGCCCGGGCGTAGTCCCGCAGGTAGTGCGAGTCCTGGACCACGAAGTGGCGGAAGGCGTCCCGCGGCAGGGTGCCGTCGGTCAGTCCGGAGATGAAGGGGTGCGCCAGGATCTCGGCGTGGATCGGCTCGATCGCCGACCAGAGGTCCTCGGTGAAGGTCATCGCTGCTGCTCCTGCCGTACGGGGTCGGGCCTCGGCCGACCCTACCCGGAGCGTTCCGGACGGCCCGTCAGTCCTCCGGCGGGGAGAACACCACCAGCACCCGGAGCTCCTCGGTGACGTGGTGGAAGCGGTGCGGCGTCCCGGCCGGGACGTAGACCACGCTGCCCCGGCCGACGGTGGTGGTCTCGCCGCCGACGGTGAGCTCGGCCCGGCCGCTGATCACCTGGTAGAGCTCGTCCTGGGCGTGCGCGGTCTGGGTGTCGGTCTCGCCGGGGGAGAGCGCGTAGAGCCCGGCGGACATGTGACGCTCCTTCAGGAAGCGCAGGTAGGCGCCGCCGCCCTCGGTGCGCTCGGTGTCGAGCCGGTCCAGCCGGAAGACCTTCACGGGGCCACCCTCCTGTTGTGATGGCCACATTGAACAACATGCGGCCGGAGAGCTTCCGCCCGGCCCGGCGGCCTGCCAGGCTCGGGACCATGAAGAACTTCGTCATCAAGACGCTGATCAACGCGGCCGCCATCTGGGTGGCCGCCTGGATCGTGTCCGGCATCACGCTGTCCGGGGACGACTGGCAGAGCAAGACCGTGACGGTGATCCTGGTCGCCCTGGTCTTCGGGGTGGTGAACTTCCTGATCAAGCCGCTGGTCAAGCTGTTCTCGCTGCCGCTGTTCATCCTCACCCTGGGGCTGATCACCTTCGTGATCAACGCCCTGATGCTCTGGCTGACCTCCTGGGCCTCGGACAAGCTGAGCCTGGACTTCCACGTGGACGGGTTCTGGGCCGCGCTGCTCGGCTCGCTGATCATCAGCCTGGTCTCCTGGGGCCTCAACCTGGCCTTCGGCGACGACGACTGACGCGCCGCCGGACGCACGAGGGCCCACCGTCGGCGAGGCGGTGGGCCCTTCGTGCTGTCGGGAGCAGCGGCGTCAGCCGAGGTTCTCGCAGCCCTTGGCCAGGATCGCGGCCAGCTCCTCGTCCAGCTCGCTGCCGGTCGGCTCCTGGCCCATCGGCACCAGCCGGTCGGTCCGGGCCAGGAAGGCGATCAGCGGCGGGGCCGAGGCGACCAGACGGGCGTCGCCGTCCGGGGAGTGCAGCACGATGCAGACCTCGGAGAGCTCCTCGCCCACGGGGTGGATGTGCACGTCCCCCTCGCCGGTCGGGCGGCTGATGCCGTCCAGCAGCAGCTCGCGGGCGAAGTACCAGGTGACCGGGGCGTCACCGGGGAGGTGGAAGGTGAACCGGACCGCGAAGGGGTCCACGGGGTCGTAGTCGAGGTCGACCACGATGCGGAAGGAGAGCTCGTGCGAGACCACGAGGTTCATCACCACGTGGCCCTGGACCGTGCTGTGCATGCGCCAGTACCTCTCGTTCTGCCCGGTGTCCGGTGGCTGAGGGGGACCGCCGGTTGGCCGGGCATGCGATTCGATGTCGTGGTCCTCAAGGTCCCCATCCGGGTCCATCGTGGTGCTTTGGGGACGAATTGGACAAGACGCGCTTTTTCAAATGGTGAGCGGACACACCCGAGGGGGTCAGTGGACGAACGAGGGGGACATCGCCCCGACCAGCGAACGGAGCCGCTCGGCCTTCGCGGCCAACTCCCCGGCGCGGGCCGCCGGGAGGGAGATCGCCATGGTGGCGACGGCCGAGCCGACGGTGATCGGGACGGCGGCGCAGACCGTGCCGAGCGCGTACTGCTGACGCTCCAGCACCGGCCTGCTGGGCTCGGCCGCGGCCAGGCGGCGGAGCAGCAGGGTGCGGTCGGTGAGGGTGGACGGGGTGAGCCCGACCGGCGGGTGGCGGCTGAAGTGGTCCTGGCGGTCCTCCTCGCCGAGCTGGGAGAGCAGGCACTGGCCGACCGCGTGGGCGTTGGCGCTGACCTTGAAGTCGGCCACCTCCTCGACCGCGGGCCGGGCCGGGGCGTCGACCACGTCGACCACCCTGACCTCGCCGTCCTCGTAGACGGCGTAGTAGACGGCGGTGTCCAGCTCCTGGCCGATCTGTTCCATCCGGCCGCGCAGGTCGGCCCGGTCGGCCCGCCGGACGCCGTCCCGGCCGATGCCGTCCGCCGAGGCGCCGTAGAAGAACCGGCCGGCCACCCGGCACAGGTAGCCCTCGTGGGTCAGGGTGCGGAGCAGGTGGTACGTGGTGCCCAGCGGCAGCCCGGCGGCGCGGGCCAGCTGCTTGGCGGTGGCGCCCTCGCGGTACTCGCCGACGGCCTCCAGCAGCCGCAGCGCCCGCTGGACGGAGGCGATCAGGGTCGGCTCCCGGGTGCCCCCGGTCGCTGACCCGGCGCCCCGTATGCTCCGTGCGGCGTCCGTGATCTGATCCACTGTCATGCCCTGCCCCCTGCCCGGTTTCAGTGCAGTTGTGCCCGAATGGCGCTCATTGCAGCACAGGGCGCCCATGCCTGCAATCATTCCGGTGAGCAATGTCGGCTTTTGACCTTCGAATCCAAGGCACCCCCAGCGGAATGTGACTCTCCGGTAGGAGCATCTCCGGCGCCCGCCTTGCTATCGAAGATCCAAAGGGCCTGACTGCCCGCTGCGGCCCCGAAGCGCCCGGGCACGCCGAATCAACCGTTCGGCGGAACCGGGCCGTCCCGTTCGTCCGTCCGTACGAGTTTCACCGGTGGTCGGTGGCGGGAGACTCAGCCACAACGCTCCCCTCCCGGAGGTGGTCATGACCGGCCCCGTCCGTCCCGTGGTGAAGCGCACCGCGCGGGCGATCCTGCTGGAGCTGGACCCGGACGATCCGCACCGCCCGGCCTCGATCGTGCTGATCAAGCGGACCAGGCCCGGCGCCCGGCCGTACTGGATCACGCCGGGCGGAGGGGTGGAGGACACCGACCGCACCGTGGTGGCCGCCCTGCACCGGGAGGTGGACGAGGAGCTCGGGGGCAAGGTCGAGGGCGTGGTGCCCGCCTTCGTGGACACGGTCGCCCACTCCCACCACGAGGACGGCTCACCGGCCCACCCCCACGGCGTCAAGGTCCAGCACTTCTTCGTCTGCCGGCTCACCGCGATGGACCCGTCCCGCCGCCACGGCCCCGAGGTGGACGAACCCCGGGGCGAGTACGAGATCGTCCGGCTGCCCTTCACCCGCGAGGGCGTCACCTCGGTGAACGTCGTCCCGCCCAGCCTGCGCGCCTACCTGGCGGCCAACGTGGAGGGCGTCCGGGCCCTGCTCGCCCCGGACCTGGGCGCCGCCGAACGGCACTGACGGGCGGCCGGCCACCTCAGGCCTCCTCGCCCAGGTCGTGGAAGACCCGGCCCGGCGCCACCCCGGCCCGGGCCAGCGCCCGCGCGCCCCGGCGGACCATGGCCGCCGGGCCGCTCAGGTACGCGTCCCGGCCGGCCCAGCTGCCGTAGCGGGAGACCGCGTCCGGCAGCTCCCCCGCCAGCAGACCGACGGCCTGCTCCTCGGAGACCACCGGATGCACCGTCAGCCACGGGTTCCCGGCGGCCAGTTCGCGCAGCCGGTCCAGCTCGTACAGGCCGTCCTGCCGGCGGGCGCCGTAGAAGACGTCCACCGTCCGCCGGCCCCCGCCGCGCTCGACCAGCTCCTCCACCAGCGCGGTGACCGGGGCGATCCCGGTGCCGCCGCCCAGGCAGACCAGGTCGGCCCCGTCCCCCTGGTCCAGCAGCATCGACCCGGCCGCCGGGCCGAGCCGCAGCACGTCGCCCGGCGCGGCCCGGTGCACCAGCGCGTTGCTCACCCAGCCCGCCTGCACCGCCTTGACGTGCAGGGTCAGCAGCCCGTCCGGCCGGGGCGCGGTGGCGAAGGAGAACGGCCGCCAGACCCGGGGCCACCAGGGCGTCTCCAGGGTGGTGTACTGCCCGGCCCGGTACGGGTACGCCTGGTCCGGACGGAGCGTCAGCTCCGCCACGTCCGGCGTGCGCATCCGGTGGCCCACCACCTCGGCCTGCCACCACGGCGGGGAGGTGCGGGCCGCCGCCTCGGCCGCCTCCGACATCACGGTGGCGACCAGGCCGTAGACCCGGCGCCAGGCCAGCTCGGTCTCCGCGTCCCACTTCGGGCCGCAGTACTTGGCCAGCGCCGCCACCAGGCACTCACCGACCGGGGCGTAGTGGCCCGTCAGGGTGCCGTACTTGCGGTGCCCCTGGCCCAGCCGGGTCAGGTAGGCGGTCAGGCCCGGCAGGTCGTCCGCACTCCGGGCGGCCATCAGCAGCGAGCGGAACAGCCGGTCCCGCTGGACGTCCATGGCGGCCGGGAAGAGCGCCCGGACCTCGGGGTGGTGTACGAAGATCAGCGCGTAGAAGTGCGCGGTGGCCCGGTCGGCGAGCGGCTCCACCACCGCCAGGCTGGCCCGGATCAGTTCGACGTCCCGCGCGGTCGGCGGGTCCCCCGCACCGGCCGGGGGCTCGGCGGCCGGCGCCTGCGGGGCGACGCCGCCCAGGGTGTCCATCGCCCAGGCCCGGCTCCAGTGGTCGCCCGGCCCGGCCCAGTTGAGGCCCGGGGCCTGCGGGAACAGCGGCTCCACCGGGGAGGGCGCCACGGCCGGCACCGCCGGCGGGTGCACCGGCCGCGGCGGGATCACCAGGGCCGCCGGCTCCACCACGACGGGGGCTTCCGGCTCCACCGGGACGACCGGCTCCACCACGGCCAGGGGTTCCGGCTCCACCGGAACGACCGGCTCCACCACCCGTGCGGGTGGCTCCGGTTCCGTCTCCGGCATGCCCGGTACGGCGGCCACCGCGACCGAGCCGCGCCCCGCCCGGACCCTCAACGGGGCTGTCTTCACCGCGATTTGACGAGTGCCCAAGAGAATCGTTTCGCTTCCGGTCGTGCCAGTTGCTGAGGCTCAGCAGCGTGGCACGACCGTGAAGCTCATCCGACAAATCCTCGGAAGCCCGGACACAAGGCCCCCGAAGCGCTACCCTCCCGCGCCCACAGCGGCCGTCAGAGCTGCCGCAGCAGCGTCCCGGGCTGCTCCACGCAGTCCGCGACGAACCGCAGGAAGCCGCCCGCCGTACCGCCGTCGCAGACCCGGTGGTCGAAGGTGAAGGAGAGCTGGGTGACCTGACGGACCGCCAACTCCCCTTGGTGGACCCAGGGTTTGGGCGTGATGCGGCCGACGCCGAGCATCGCCGCCTCCGGGTGGTTGAGGATCGGCGTGGAGCCGTCCACTCCGAAGACCCCGTAGTTGTTGAGGGTGAAGGTGCCCCCGGTCAGCTCCGCCGGGGTGATCCGGCCCTCCCGGGCCGCCTCGGTCAACCGTGCGAGCTCCGCACCGAGGTGCTCCGTCCCGAGCGCGTGCGCGTCCCTCACCACCGGCACCACCAGACCGCGCTCGCTCTGCGCGGCGAAGCCCAGGTGCACGGCGGTGTGCCGGACGATGCCGGAACCGTCGGGCGTCACGCTGGAGTTGAGCTCGGGGAAGCGGGCCAGCGCGGCGGTGGAGATCCGGGCGAGCAGGGCCAGCACGCTGATCTTCGGCCCGGCCGCCCGGTTGAGCTCGGCCCGCAGCTCCATCAGGGCGGTGGCGTCGGCGTCCACCCAGCAGGTCGCGGCGGGGATCTCCCGGTGACTGCGGGTCAGCTTCTCGGCCACCGCCTTGCGCAGCCCGCGCAGCGGGACGACGCCCTCGGCCACCGGGGCCGCCACCGGCGCGGCGGGAGCGGTCAGCAACCGCTCCACGTCCCGCCGCAGGATCAGCCCGTCCGGGCCGGAGCCGGCCACCGTCCGCAGGTCCAGGTCGTGCTCGCGGGCGATCCTCCGCACCAGCGGCGAGATCACCGCCACGACGGCGGGCGCCACGGGGACCACGGGAGCCACGGGCACCACGGGAGCCACGGGAGCCACCGGAGCGGCGGGCACCACCGGAGCGGCCGGAGCCGCGCTCCGCGCGCCCGCACCGATCCGGGCCCGCCGCGCACCGGCCGGCCGCTCGGCCACCCCGTACCCGACCAACGGCCGCTCCACCGCCGGCTCCTGCTCGGCCAGCGGCTGCGGGCCCTCGCCCGGCGCCACCGCGACCGTCACCAGCGGGGCCCCGACCGGAATCTCCTCGCCCTCGGCACCGAACCGGGCCGTCACCACCCCGCCGTACGGGCAGGGCACCTCGACCACCGCCTTGGCGGTCTCCACCTCCACCACGGGCTGGTCCACGGCGATCACCTCGCCGACCTCCACCAGCCAGCGGACCACCTCGGCCCCGGTCAGCCCCTCGCCCAGGTCGGGCAGGGTGAACTCGCGCACCACCGGCATCATCTGGTCAGTCCTCCCACTGCAGCCGCGCCACCGCGTCGAGGATGCGGTCCACACCCGGCAGGTGGTGGTGCTCCAGCATCGGCGGCGGGTACGGGATGTCGAAGCCGGTCACCCGGAGCACCGGGGCCGCCAGGTGGTGGAAGCACTTCTCGGTCAGCCGCGCGGCGATCTCCGCCCCGGCGCCGCCGAAGCCGGAGGCCTCGTGCACCACGACCGCCCGCCCGAGCGAGCGCACCACCTGACAGGCCGTCGCCTCGTCGAAGGGCACCAGCGAACGCAGGTCCAGCACCGCCAGGTCCCAGCCCTCGGCCTTCGCCGCCTCGGCCGCCTCCAGGCAGACCGGCAGCGAGGGCCCGTAGGTCACCAGCACCGCCGAGGTGCCGGGGCGGCGCAGCACCGCGCGGCCGATCGGCTCCACCGCGGCGGCGGTGTCCAGCCGGTCCTTGCCCCAGTAGAGCCGCTTGGGCTCCAGGAAGACCACCGGATCGTCGGAGGCGATGGCCTCGCGGAGCAGCCCGTAGGAGTCGGCCACGGTGGCCGGGGTGACCACGTGCAGGCCGGGGGTGTGGGCGTAGTACGCCTCGGAGGAGTCGCTGTGGTGCTCGACCCCGCCGATGCCGCCGCCGTACGGGATGCGGATGGTGATCGGCAGCGGGAGCTTCCCGGCGGTGCGGTTGCGCATCTTGGCGACGTGCGAGAACAGCTGCTCCATCGCCGGGTAGGCGAAGGCGTCGAACTGCATCTCGACCACCGGGCGCAGCCCGTACATCGCCATGCCGACGGCGGTGCCCAGGATGCCGGCCTCGGCCAGCGGGGTGTCCAGGCAGCGGTCCGGGCCGAACTCGGCGGTCAGGCCGTCGGTGATCCGGAAGACGCCGCCGAGCTGACCGACGTCCTCGCCCAGCACGTGCACCGTCGGGTCCTCGCGCATGGCGTCCCGCAGTGCGGTGTTGAGCGCCTGGGCCATGGTGCGGGTCTGGGCACCGGTGGTGGTGGCGGTGGTCATCGAGAGTGCTCCTCGGCGGCCAGCTCGGCGGCCAACTGATCGGCCTGCTCCCGCAGTTGCTGGGTGGGCTCGGCGTAGACGTGGGCGAACAGCGACATCGGGTCGAGCGTCGCGTCGGCGTGGAACTCGCTGCGCATCCGGGCGGCCAGCGCCTCGGCGGCCTCGGCGGCGTCCCGGGCCAGCGCGTCCTCCATCAGGCCGGCCTCGCGGAGCTGACGCTCGATCAGCAGGATCGGATCGTGGTCCCGCCAGGCGGCGATCTCCTCCTCCTCGCGGTACCGGGTGGCGTCGTCGGCGTTGGTGTGCGCCTCGATCCGGTAGGTGACCGCCTCGACCAGGGTCGGGCCGCCGCCGGAGCGGGCCCGCTCGACCGCCTCGGTGAGCACGGTGTGCATGGCCAGCGCGTCGTTGCCGTCCACCAGCCGGCCGGGCAGGCCGTAGCCGACGGCCTTGTGGGCCAGGCTGGGCGCGGCGGACTGCCGGGTGAGCGGGACGGAGATGGCGTAGCCGTTGTTCTGCACCAGGAAGACCACCGGGGCGTTCAGCACGGCGGCGAAGTTCAGCGCCTCGTGGAAGTCGCCCTCGCTGGTGCCGCCGTCGCCGAGCATGGCCAGCGCGACGGTGTCGTCGCCGCGCAGCCGGGCCGCGTGCGCCAGGCCGACCGCGTGCGGGGCCTGGGTGGCGAGCGGGGTGGAGAGCGGGGCGGTGCGGGTGGCCCGGGGGTCGTAGCCGGTGTGCGCGTTGCCGCGCAGCAGGGTGAGCGCCTCCAGCGGGTCGACGCCCCGGCTGACCACGGCCAGGGTGTCCCGGTAGCTGGGGAAGAGCCAGTCGTCCTGACGGAGCGCCAGCGCGGCGGCCACCTGGCAGGCCTCCTGGCCGGTGGAGGCCGGGTAGACCGCGAGCCGGCCCTGCTTGGTCAGCGTGGTGGCCTGCTGGTTGTAGCGGCGGCCCGCGACCAGGCGGCGGTAGAGCTCGGTGAGCAGCAGCGGCTCGGCCTTCTCGGCGGCCGGGGTGCCCAGCATCCGGTAGGGCTCGTGGTCCGGCAGCAGCGGAGCCGGGTCGATCCGCGGGCCGGAGGCGCCGGGGCGCCAGCCGGGCACGTCGCCGGCCAGGTGTCGGTGGTCGAGAACGGTCATCTCGGGCACCTCCAGAGGGTGGGGGAGGGTGCGGCAGGGGCGGGGTCATGCCGGTGGTGCACGAGGGGTGGCAGGGCTGGTCGCCGGAGCGCCCTCTCCCTACCGATTGTTCGGTTGTCCGTTCAATCTGGCCACAGCTGTGCCGTAGTGGTGGACAATCGGCCCGAACAGCAGTCTTCTGGTGACAGCATGTCCACAGCGGGAGGGTCGGGGGCCGTGTCCACTGAACAGACGTCCAACCTGGACCGGATCGACCGGTCCATCCTGCGGCTGCTCCAGCAGGACGGACGGGCCTCGATACGCTCGGTGGCCGAGCGGGTGCACGTCTCCCGGGCCAACGCCTACGCGCGGATCTCCCGGATGGTCGAGGACGGCGTGATCCGCGGCTTCGCCGCCAGGGTCGACCACGAGCGGGCCGGGCAGGGCGCCTCCGCGTACATCACCCTGAAGATCGTGCAGAACTCCTGGCGGACCGTCCGCGAGCAGCTGCTCGCCCTCCCCGGCGTGGCGCACATCGCCCTGGTGGGCGGCGAGTTCGACGTGCTGCTGCTGGTCCACACCGCCGACAACCGGGCCCTGCGGGAGCTGGTCCTCGGCCAGATCCAGAACATCCCGCAGGTACTCGCCACCCAGACCCTGCTGGTCTTCGAGGAGACCGACCAGGTACCGCCGGTCTAGGACACCGCTTGCGCCCCGCAGGGGCGCGGGGAACTGCGCGCAGGGGAACGGCAACACGTGCAACTGGCTCGCGTGCCCCGATCTCACGCTGGTCCGCCTTCCGGTTCGCGCAGTTCCTCGCGCCCCTGGGGTGGCCGCGGCGCGTTCGTCAGTAGCCGGTGGTGCCGTCCAGGCGTTCGCGGAGGAGATCGGCGTGGCCGTTGTGGCGGGCGTACTCGGCGAGGGTGTGGATCAGGATGCGGCGCAGCGAGATCGGCTGCCCGGAGGCGCGGTGGGTGCCGGTGACGTCGAGCGAGGCGGCCTCGGCGGTGATCCGGCGGGACTCCGCGACCTCGGCGCGCCAGGCCTCGACGGCCTCGGCCACACTGCCGTCCAGGTGCTCGAAGTCCTGGTCCGGGTCCTCGTCGGAGTAGTACAGGAGCGGCAGCTCCTCCCCGGCGAACTGGATCCGGAACCACCAGCGTTCGACGCCGGTGAGGTGGCGCAGCAGACCGTGCAGGCTCAGGGTGGAGGGCTCGACCGGCAGGGTGGAGAGCTCGGCGTCGGTCAGGCCGGCGCACTTGAGCAGGAAGGTCTCCCGGTGCCAGTCCAGGAACGCGGTGAGCAGCTCGCGCTCGGAGCCGGTGAGCGGCAGCGGCTCGCGCGGGTCGTCGGCGAGCGGCGGGGCGAGGTGTGCGGGCATCTCGGTCATGCCCGCAGCCTGCCACCCCCCACCGTCAGCCGCGGAGCCCGTCGAAGGCCAGGTGGACCAGTGCCTCGGCCACCCCGTCGGTGTGCTTGCCGCCGGGCCGGTACCACTCCACGATCGAGTTGATCATCCCGAACAGCAGCCGGGTGGCCAGCCGGGGCTCCACGTCCGAGCGCAGCTCCCCCGCGGCCACCGCCTCGCGGACCAGCTCGGCCACCTGGTGGTCGAACTCGCGCCGCCGCTCCAGTGCCCACTGCTCGGTCGCGGTGTTCCCCCGGACCCTCAGCAGCAGCGTGACGTACGGGAGTTCGGTGATCAGCACCTCGGCGGTGCGGCGCACCACGTGCTCCAGCCGGTCCACCGCACGGCCCGTCAGCGCCTCCGGCTCGGCCAGGATGCCGAACAGCGCGTCCAGCGCGCGGCCGACGGCGAGCTTCAGCAGCTCCTCCTTGCCGCGCACGTGGTGGTAGATCGAGGACTTGGAGATCCCGGCGGCCCGGGACAGGTCCTCCATCGAGGTGCCGTCGTACCCGCGCTCGTTGAAGACCCCGACCGTGACGGCGAGCAGCGAGTCGACGGTGTAGGCGGTGCGGGTGGTGTTCTCGGCCATGTGAACGAGTATCACCCGTGCGCCCCCGGGTCACTCCACCGCCCCATTGACCCGACCGATCGTTCGGTTACCCTGAGGGGTGACCAGTCCGCCCCAAAAGGAGCGCGTCATGACCGCAGCGGCCAGCCACCCCGTCGTCGCCGAGCTGATCGAACGTCACCAGGCCACCCTCACCAGTGCGGTGGAGGCCACCAGGTCCCGCGACTACTGGTCGCCGTACCCGGAGTTCCCCAAGGCGTACGGCGAGACCGGGCAGGCCGACGGGCAGGCCGCCTTCGAGGCGCTGCTCGGCACCTCGCTGACCCTGGAGGGGCAGCCCGGCGACGGCTCCACGGTCGGCGGCGAGACCTCCCCGTACGGCCCGGAGCTGGGCGTTCGCTACCCGAAGGCCGAGGCCGAGGCACTGATCGGCGCCATGGAGCTGGCCCGTCCGGCCTGGGCGGCGGCCGGGCCCGAGGCCCGGGCGGCCGTCAGCCTGGAGATCCTGGCCCGGATCAACGCGCGCTCGCACGAGTTCGCCCACGCCGTGATGCACACCACCGGCCAGGCGTACGGGATGGCCTTCCAGGCCGGCGGCCCGCACGCGCAGGACCGCGGTCTGGAGGCGGTGGCCTACGCCTACATCGAGCAGACCCGGCTGCCCGCCCAGGCCCAGTGGACCAAGCCGCAGGGCAAGCGGGACCCGCTCTCGATGGTGAAGGACTTCGTGCCGGTGCCGCGCGGCCTCGCGCTGCTGGTCGGCTGCAACACCTTCCCGACCTGGAACGGCTACCCCGGCCTGTTCGCCTCGCTGGCCACCGGGAACCCGGTGCTGGTCAAGCCGCACCCCCGGGCCGTCCTGCCGCTGGCGCTCACCGTGCAGATCGCCCGCGAGGTGCTGGCCGAGGCCGGCTTCGACCCGAACCTGGTCACCCTGGCCGCCGAGGACGAGGGCGGCACGCTGGCCGCCACCCTGGCCGTGCGCCCGGAGATCAAGCTCATCGACTACACCGGCTCCACCCAGTTCGGCGACTGGCTGGAGGAGAACGCCAAGCAGGCGCTGGTCTACACCGAGAAGGCCGGCGTCAACTCGGTGGTCGTCGAGTCCACCGACAACTACCGCGGCATGCTCGCCAACCTGGCCTTCGCGCTCTCGCTCTACAGCGGCCAGATGTGCACCACCCCGCAGAACGTGCTGATCCCGCGCACCGGCGTGCGCACCGACGAGGGCGGCAAGTCCTACGACGAGGTGGCCGCCGACCTGGCCCACGCGATCGAGAAGCTGCTCGGCGACGACGCCCGGGCCGCCGCCATCCTGGGCGCCGTGGTCAACCCCGGCGTGCTGGGTCGCAGCACCCGGGCCGCCGACGGCGAGTACGGCGAACTGGCCCTGGCCCCGCGGGCGGTGGCCTCCGAGGAGTTCCCCGGCGCGACCATCCGGACCCCCGCGCTGGTCAAGGTGGACGCGGACAAGCCGGACGACCGGACCGCCTTCGCCGGCGAGTGCTTCGGCCCGGTCTCCTTCCTGGTCGCGGTCGAGTCCGCCGAGGCCGCGGTGGAGCTGCTGGCCCGCACCGTGCGCGAGCAGGGCGCGATGACCGCCTCCGCGTACACGGTGGACGCCGAGGTGGAGGCCGCCCTGGTCGCCGCCGCCCTGGACTCCGGGGTCTCGCTCTCGCTCAACCTCACCGGGGGCGTCTACCCGAACCAGACCGCCGCCTTCTCCGACCTGCACGGCACCGGCGCCAACCCGGCGGCCAACGCGGCCTACTGCGACGGCGCCTTCGTGGCCTCGCGCTTCCGCACCGTCGAGGTCCGTCGCCACAACTGACCGGTCCGCCGGCCCCGGAGCCCTGCACGGCTCCGGAGCCGGCGCCCTCACCTCCCCTGGCGACGGCGGGGGTTGAAGACCCAGACCCGCAGCAGCACGAAGCGCACCAGGGTGGCCAGCGCGTTGGCCCCCACCAGGGCGGCCAGTTCGGCCGGGTGGGACGCGCCGTCCGGCAGCAGGGCGATGGCGCCGCTGCTCAGCGCCAGGCCGATCAGGAAGGCGGCACCGCCCTCGACCTGGTGCTTCAGGGCGTCCTGACTGCCCGTCACGCCGAAGGTGAAGCGGCGGTTGAGCGCGGTGTTGCCGACCGCCGTGACGGCCAGCGCGAAGGCGTTCGCCCAGAAGGCGGGCGCGAGTTGACGGGTCAGCAGGTAGAGCAGCAGATAGGCCAGGGTGGACAGGGTGCCGACCACCGCGAAGCTGGCCAGCTGCCAGCCGAGGGCGGCCGGCATCCGGGCCTGCCGGACCCTGGTCGGCAGCTGCTCCGCCCGCTCGGCGCCGCTCAGCGAACGGCGCGCCACCCGGACCATGCCCCGCAGGTCGTCCAGCGCGGTGCGGACGATGTCCACCCGGCTGTCCGGGTCGTCCACCCAGTCCACCGGCACCTCGTGGATGCGCAGCCCGGACCGCTCCGCCAGCAGCAGCAGTTCGGTGTCGAAGAACCAGGCGTTGTCCTCGACCGAGCCCAGCAGCCGCTGCACCACCTCGGTCCTGGCCGCCTTGAAGCCGCACTGGGCGTCCGAGAACTTGGCCGCCATGGTGGCCCGCAGCAGCACGTTGTAGGTGCGCGAGATGAACTCCCGCTTGGCGCCCCGCACCACCGCCGAACCGCGGTGCAGCCGGCTGCCGATGGCCAGGTCGCTGTGGCCGGAGAGCAGCGGGGCGACCAGCGGGAGGAAGGCCTCCAGACCGGTGGAGAGGTCCACGTCCATGTAGGCCACCACGTCGGCCTCGCTGGCGCCCCAGACCTGACGGAGCGCCCGGCCCCGGCCCTTGAGGTCCAGGTGCACCGCGCGCACCCCGGGCAGCTCGGCGGCCAGCCCGGTGGCCGCCTCCCAGGTGCCGTCCGTGCTGGCGTTGTCCGCCACGGTGATCAGGAACGGGTAGGGGAAGGTCTCGGAGAGGTAGTCGTGCAGCGTACGGACGCACTTCTCCACCGTGTGCTGCTCGTTGTAGACCGGGACGACCACCTCGACCAGCTTGGTCCGGGTCGGGGTGGCGCTGGCGGGAGCGGGGCCGACCACGGTCGTGCCCCGAGCTGCGGGCTCAGTCATGTCAGTGAGATTCACAGGGACTGATGGGCCCGCGATGATGGAAGGCTGAGAGGAAGCTTAGAAGGCCCGGGCAGTGTGCGGGCCCGGCTCGAACGCTGGTCCGATCAACGGGAGATGGGCATGTCCGAGAAGCAGCTGGCATCCGATGTGGTGGTGGTCGGCGCGGGCCCGACCGGGCTCCTGCTGGCCGGGGACCTGGCCACCGCCGGGCTGCGGGTGACGGTGTTGGAGAAGCGGACCACCGAGTCCAACCTCACCCGGGCCTTCGCCGTGCACGCCCGCACCCTGGAACAGCTGGACGCCCGCGGCCTGGCCGACGAGCTGATCACCACCGGCACCACCCTGGACCACCTGCGGCTGTTCGGCGGCCTGGAGGCCCGGCTGGACCGGCTGCACTCCCGCTTCCCGTTCGTCCTGATCACCCCGCAGTACAACGTCGAACGGCTGCTCCAGGAGCGGGCGGTGAAGGCCGGGGCGGTGATCGTCCGGGGCGCCGAGGTCTCCGACCTGCGGCAGGACGGACAGCGGGTCGAGCTGGACACCCGCGACGGCCGGACCTACACCGCCGCCTACGCGGTCGGCACCGACGGGGTCCGCTCCGCCGTCCGCGACCTGCTGGGCATCCCCTTCCCCGGCCAGTCCGTGGTCAACTCCGTACTGCTCGCCGACGTCCGGCTGGAGCGGCCGCCGGCCGACACCCTGAACGTCGGCGCGGGGGAGAACGGCTTCGCCTTCCTGGTCCCGTTCGGCGACGGCTGGTACCGGGTGATCGCCTGGGACCGCAACCACCAACTCCCGGACGACGCACCGGTCGAGCTCGACGAGATCGCCGCCATCACCCGGGAGGCCTTCGGCGAGGACCACGGCCTGCACGACGCCCGCTGGCTCTCCCGCTTCCACAGCGACGAACGCCAGGCCCCCAACTACCGCTCCGGCCGGGTCCTGCTGGCCGGCGACGCCGCCCACTGCCACTCCCCGGCCGGCGGCATGGGCATGAACACCGGCCTCCAGGACGCCGCCAACCTCGGCTGGAAGCTGGCCGGAGCCGTCCGTGGCTGGGCCCCTGACGCCCTGTTGGACAGCTACCAGACCGAACGCTGGCCGGTCGGCCGGGCCGCCGTGCTCAGCTCCGGCGCCCTGGTCCGGGTCGCCCTCGGCGGCTCGGCCCCGGCCCGGCTGCTGCGCGGCGCGGTCGGCGTCCTCGGCGACCGGCTCGGCCCGGTCGGCGAGGCCGGGGTCAAGCGGATCTCCGGCATCGGCATCGACTACCCCGCCCCCAGCGGCACCCACCACCTGACCGGCCGTCGGATCCCCGACCTGCGCCTCGCCGTCGACGCCCCCGGCGCCCCCACCCGGCTCTACGAGGCGCTGCGCGGCGGCAAGGCCGTCCTGGTCTCCAACGACGACCTCAGCACCGTCCTCGAACCCTGGGCCGACCGCGCGGTGGCCGCCGCCCCCGCCTCCCCGCACGGCAAGCTCCGCGACACCACCCTGCTGGTCCGCCCCGACGGCCACGCCGCCTGGGCCGGGGTCGACCCCAGCCGCGCCGAGATCCGCCGCGCGCTCGCCGCGCTGCTCGGGCCCGAGGGCTGAGCGACGCGGTGGTTCCCGCAGGCGCGGCACCATGCAGCGCCCAGGGGCGCGAGGAACTGCGCGCGGGGGAACGGCAGCACCTGCAACTGGCTGACGGAGCCTCAGTTGCAGGTGAGCCGCCTTCCGACTCGCGCAGTTCCTCGCGCCCCCGGCGGCGTAGCCACTAACGCCTTGCGTTCAGCCTGCCTTCGAGGCCGTCCAGGATGATCTCCAGGCCGTCGGTGAACTTGTCCTCGCGGATGGCGACCGGGTCGGGGGCGACCGTCCCGTAGGCCGCCGTCAGGTGTGCGTGGTCGGAGGCCGCCACGAGGGCGGCCGGCATCCGGTTGGCGATGAACTCCGCCTCGGTCTCGCCCGAGCGGGCGATGGTCGCCAGCCAGGCCGACTCGGTGGTGGTCATGCCGATGACATAGGCGAAGACCACGTCGATGGCCCGTGAGGGCTCCTCGAAGCCGACCACGGTGACCAGCGCGGCGAGCTTCTCCGAATAGGCCATCAGGTTCGGCCCCAGGTAGGCCAGCCCGGCCTGGCCGAGCTGCGAGGACAGCCACGGGTGCCGGAGCGAGGCGTCCCGGAAGGACCGCGCGGCGGCCGTCACGTCGGCCCGCCAGTCCGCCCCGCCGGGCGGCGGCACCGAGATCTCGGCCGCGACCTCGTCCACCGCGAGCTCCATCAGCTCGTCCTTGGTGGCGACGTGCCGGTAGAGCGAGGTGGCCCCGGCGTTCAGCCGGGCGCCGAGCTTGCGCATGCTGAGCGCCTCCACGCCCTCCGCGTCGAGCATCGCGATCGCCTCCCGGACGATCCCGGCCCGGCTCAGGCCCGGCTGGTCGGGTTCGCGCTGCTCCCGGGCCCAGACCGATGCGACGGGTGCGGCCTTGGCTGCCATGCGTCCTCCTCCGTCTTCTCCGTGCGTACGGCGTTCGCTCCAGCGTACACAGCTCGCCTCTTGCGAACACTGTACGCAGCTGCGTACAGTGTTCTCACCGAAGGAACAGTGTGCGCAGCCGAGAGGGCAGAGTGATGGAATCCCGCAATCCCCACCGCTGGTGGATCCTGGTCGTGCTCTGCCTGGCGACCCTGGTGCTGGTGGTCGACAGCATGGCGCTGACCGTGGCGGTGCCGGCGATGACCGCCGAGATCGGGGCGAGCGCCCAGGACATCCAGTGGATCCTGGACTCCTACGTGCTGGTCTTCGCGGGCCTGCTGCTCACCTCGGGCAGCCTGGGTGACCGCTTCGGGCGCCGCAAGGTGATGATCACCGGTCTGCTGCTCTTCGGCCTGGCCTCACTGGCCGCGACGGTCTGCACCAACCCCGGAGAGGTGATCGCGGCCCGGATCGCGATGGGCGTCGGCGGTGCGCTGATCATGCCGTCCACGCTCTCCATCCTGATCACCGTCTTCGACGAGGACGAGCGCGGCAAGGCGATGGCGGCCTGGGGTTCGGTCTCGATGCTCGGCCTGGTCGGCAGCCCGGTGCTGGGCGGTTTCCTGATCGACCACTTCTCCTGGCACTCGATCTTCTTCGTGAACGTCCCGGTGGTGGCCGTGGCGATCGCCGCCGCCCTGCTGCTGATGCCCGAGTCCAAGGGCCCCTGGCGCAAGCCCGACCCGATCGGTGCGGTGCTCTCGGCGGTCGGCATGACGGCGCTGATCTGGTGGATCATCGAGATCCCGCAGCACGGCGCGTTCGATGGCCGCGGTCTGGTCACCCTGCTGGTCGCGGTCGCCGCCCTGGCCGGGTTCGTGGTCTGGGAGAACGTCCACCCGGAGCCGATGGTCCCGCTGGTGCTGTTCAAGCAGCGCAACTTCAGCGGTGGCTCGCTTTCCCTGACGCTGGTTCAGATCGGCAACGGCGGCCTGCTGCTGGTGCTCACCCAGTACCTGCAGTTCGTGCTGGACTACTCGCCGGTCGAGGCCGGTCTGGCCTTCCTCCCGCTGGCCGTGGCCGCGCTGATCGGCAACGGCGCCGGCGCCGGCCTGGCCGCCAAGCTCGGCAACCGCCCGGTGGTGGTGACCGGCCTGCTGGTGATGGCCTCCTCCTTCCTCCTCTTCACCACCGTCGACGCCGACAGCGGCTTCACCGTCCCGGCCGTGGCGCTCGGCCTGCTCGGCCTCGGCGCCGGGCTGGCGATGCCCGCGGCGATCAACGCCCTGATGGGCACCATCCCCGAGGAGCAGGCCGGCGTCGGCTCCGCCCTGAACGACACCATCCAGCAGTCCGGCACCGCGCTCGGCATCGCCATCCTCGGCTCGCTGCTGACCAGCCGGTTCGCCGCCGAGATGCCGGCCGGCTCCTCGGACCTGGCGAAGGGCTCGATCTCCGGGGCGCTGGCCGCCGCCGGGGGCGACGCGAGTCTGGTCCGGACCGCCCGGGAGGCCTTCACCGCCTCGATGTCCACCACCCTCACCATCAGCGCGGTCGGCGTGCTGGCCGCCGCCCTGCTGGCCGGGCTGGTGATGCGGGACAGGAAGAAGGACGCCCCCGCCCCGGCCGCCGAGCCCGAGCTCGCCGCCTGACCCCACCACCCCCACCACGGAGGCTGGCCCCACCCCGGGGCCGGCCTCCGGGCGTCCCCCCACCCGCTCTCCGGCTCCACCCCCTCATCCCGCCTCACACCCCACCTCCGGCCCGCTCTCACCAAATTCACAGCTTTTCAGGTGATATGTCGCAATCTGACGGTGGAACACATCCCCTCCGGTACACCCGAGGAGAGGAAGGCTCCGACCGTGCTGATCGAGTTCACCGAGATAGAACCGGACCGGGACTGCCGCTGCGGCGGCTGCTCGGCCCGCCGGCTGGCCAGGCTGCACGCCGCCCCGGTCGCCGAGGGCGGCCACCGCTCCGCCCACGGGGCCCGCCGGGCGGCCCTGCTGTTCGCGGCCGTCGGCTCCGTGCTCGGCGGCGGCTCCGTCGCCGCCGCCGCGCCGTCCCCCTCCCCCGCCCCCGCCGGGACGGAGAGCGGCTCCACCCCGCAGGGCTCGGTCGCCCCGCTGCGCGGCGGCGCCGCCGCCCAGACCCGGTCGCTCCGCGCGGTGCGCGCCACCACCCGGGCCGAGATCATGGCCCGGGCGCAGCGCTGGATCGACCAGCAGGTGCCGTACAGCATGGGCAGCTACTGGTCCGACGGGTACCGGCAGGACTGCTCCGGCTACGTCTCGATGGCCTGGGGCCTCGGCAGCAGCCAGACCACCTGGACCCTGCCGGACTACGCGACCCGAATAGCGCGGGCCGACCTCCAGCCGGGCGACATCCTGGTCTACAACAACGCGGCCGACCCGGCCGGCGGCTCGCACACCGTCGTCTTCGGCGGCTGGGCCGACTCCGCCCGCACCAAGTACCTGGCCTACGAGCAGACCAGGCCGGCCACCCGGAAGCGGACCACCCCGTACGCGTACTGGAACAACGCCTCCTCCTACGTGGCCTACCGCTACCTCGGCCTGGACGGCCCGGCCCCGGCGCCCGACCCGTCCCCGGACGCCTTCCCCGGGGCGGAGAAGTTCGGGCCCGGGCAGTCCAACCCGTACGTGAAGCGGCTGGGCGAGATGCTGGTGCAGCGCGGCGGCACCCGGTTCTACGCCGAGGGCCCCGACCCGAGCTGGGGCGAGGCCGACCGGCGGGCCACCGAGGCCTTCCAACTCGCCCAGGGCTGGCGCGGTTCCGAGGCCGACGGCTACCCCGGCAAGGACACCTGGGAGCTGCTGGTCCGTCACCAGGGCAAGGACATCCCGCCCGCCACCGGCCAACCGGCCCCGCCGCCCGCGCAGCCGGCCCCGTCCCCGGCCGCACCGCCGTACCCGGGCGCGGAGAGGTTCGGCCCCGGGCAGTCCAACGAGTCCGTCCGGCAGCTCGGCGAACAGCTGGTCAGGAAGGGCTACGGCCGCCACTACACCGAGGGCCCCGGCCCGGAGTGGGGCGAGGCCGACCGGCTCAACGTCGCCGACTTCCAGCGCGCCCAGGGCTGGAGCGGCAGCGAGGCGGACGGCTACCCGGGCCCGCACACCTGGAAGCTGCTCTTCGGCTGACGGGCCCTCAGGCCCCCGAGGCGTGCCGGCGGATCCAGGTGTGCATGGCGATCGCCGCTGCGGCGCCCGCGTTGATGGAGCGGGTGGAGCCGTACTGGGCGATCGAGCAGACCGCCGTCGCGTGCTCCCAGGCCTCGGGGGTCAGGCCGGGGCCCTCCTGGCCGAACAGCAGCACGCAGCGCTCGGGCATCTCGAAGGTCTCGATCGGGACGGCACCCGGCAGGTTGTCGATGCCGATCACGGCCAGGCCCTGCTCCGCGGCGTAGGCGGCCAGGGTGGCCACCGAGTCGTGGTGGCGGACGTGCTGGTACCGGTCGGTGACCATGGCGCCGCGGCGGTTCCAGCGGCGGCGGCCGACGATGTGGACCTCGCCGGCCAGGAAGGCGTTGGCGGTGCGGACCACCGAGCCGATGTTGAAGTCGTGCTGCCAGTTCTCCACCGCGACGTGGAAGCCGTGCCGCCGGGTGTCCAGGTCGGCGACGATCGCCTCCCGGGTCCAGTACCGGTACCGGTCGGTGACGTTGCGGCGGTCCCCGTGGGCGAGCAGCTCGGGGTCGTAGTGCGGGCCGACGGGCCAGGGCTCCGGGTGCGGGCCGACCCCGATCTCGCGGTCGTCGGAGGGGGCGAAGGCGTCGTCGTACTGCTCGCCCGTGTGCGGGCTACCCGTGCTGCTCACGCCCCCGAGGGTACGCGCCGGGCCTTGGTGGCCTTCTCCAGGTCGGTCAGGGCGGCGAGCACCATCCGGCTGCCGGCCCGGGCCACCTCGATCCGGTCGGCGGGCGGGAGGCCGGCGAGTTCGGCGTCCCAACGGCGGTGCAGGGCGCGCAGGGCGGCGAACTCCACCTGGTCTCCGACCAGCAGCGCCCCGGCCGCGATGGCGGTGGCGTCCCGCAGCTCCTCGGCGAACTCGGCCGCGCCGGGCACCGGATCGGCGTCGGCGGGCGGCAGGTGAGCCTCCATCAGGACGGTGGAGCGGCCGAGCATGCCGACCGCGGCCCGGGCCTTGTCGATCTGCTTGCGGGTCAGCTCGGGCAGCTGGCCCTCGTGGCGGACTGGCTCCGCGTCGGCCCGCTCCATCGCCTGGAGCAGCTCGGAGCGGGCCTCCCGGGAGTCCAGCAGGGCCGAGCGGACGTCCTCGCCGCCCCGGGCCGGCTCACCGAAGACGGTGAGCACCGAGGCCCCGTACCGTCCGGCCGCCGCCAGCCACTCGGCGAGGCGCTCGGCCAGCCGGGCGGTCTGCCAGGTGGGGAAGAGCGCGTAGGCGAGCAGTGCGATGCCGCCGCCGATCAGGGTGAGCAGGATCCGGTCGGTGGCGGTGCGCACCGGGTCGCCGGGCTGCAGGCCGAGCAGGAAGACCACGTAGGAGGAGACGCAGGCGGTCATCACCGCGTAGCCCGTACGGAGCGTCAGGTAGGCGCCGCCCATGAAGACCACCGCGAGCAGGGCGGAGAGCCACTGCCCGGGGTGGAAGAGCTGCACCACGGTGGTGGAGACCGCGACCCCGACCACCGTCCCGGCCAGCCGGGCCACGCCCCGGCTGAAGGTCTGGGCGAAGTCCGGCCGCATCACCATGGCGGCGGTGAGCGGCGCCCAGTAGCCGTGGTGCAGGTCGAGCACCTTGGCGGCCAGGTAGGAGAGGGTGACCACGGCGGAGAGCCGGACGGCGTGCTGGAACACCGCCGAGTGCGGGTCGAGCTGGCGCCGGACCGCCAGCAGGGCGGCCGGGGCCAGCCGGAACAGCGGGGGCCGGCGCAGCCCGGGCCCGGCGGTCGCGCTGGAGATCGTCTCCTTGTCCTCGCGGTCCAGGGTGTCCACGGCCTTGCGCAGCAGCGAGGTGAGCCGCCGGGAGGAGCGGGCGGCCGCGCCGGTGAGCACCGGGTGGTCCTGGTCGGCGGTCCGGCGGTCGCGGGCGGTGAGGGTCAGCGCGGGGGAGGACTTTGGGGAGCGGTACGGCTCGCCGCTGCGGACCGCCCTGGCCAGCGCGTCCATGGTCTCGGCGGCGGCGGCCAGCAGTTCCAGCGCCCGGTCCCGCTCCGGCCCCTCGGCGGCGGCGCCCACCTTGGGGTCGGCCAGCGCGGCCAGGGTGGGGCGGATCCGCTCCGCGATGCCGCGCAGGCCGCGCAGTTCGGGCGGGCGGTGCCGGGCCTGCCAGGGCGTCAGGGTGGCGGCGTGCCGGGCGGTGATGAACGGGGCCGGGTCCACGTGGGCCACCGGGTCCTGGCGCAGCCGGCGGGCGTAGTGGGCGAGTTCGGCGTACGCGTCGGCCAGCGCGTCCCGCTGGGCCCGCCAGGAGTCGATCGGCCAGAGCGTCACCACCAGGGCCTGGCTGGCGCCGCCCAGCGCGCAGAGCAGCCCGTGGCCCAGCGCCGTGGGGACGCTGACGGGCAGTTGGACGACGACCAGCATCACCGAGACGGTGGTCGCGGCCACCACCCCGGCACTCGGCCCGATCGACCAGGCCAGCCCGGCGCCGAAGGCCCAGAGCGCCAGCAGCACCGGGAAGGCCCCGGGGATGCCGACCGCCAGGTACCCGAGGAAGGTGCTGACGCCCAGTCCGATCCCGGCCGCCACGGCCAGCGAGACCCGGGGGCGGAAGCTGCGCTGGAAGGTGGCCGTCCCGGCGATGAAGGCGCCCATCGCGGCCGAGGTGGCGGAGCCCGGGCCGAGCAGGGCCAGGGTCGGGAAGACCACCAGGGCCGCGGCCACCGCTCCGCGCAGCGCCCGGCGGGGACTGCTGAGGCTCCGGTCCACCTTCAGCCCGGCGCGCACGCTGTCGCGCAGGGCCGCAAACCAGGACATAGGGCACAGCTTAGACCTGGGCCGGCCTCCGGCCCCGGATTCTCCGCTCGCACCACAGGAGCGCGGCGGTGGGCAGGAAGACCGCGTCCGCCGCGATCATCGTGAGGGAGAAGAAGGGCAGGCCCAGCAGGACCGCGATGCCCAGGTGCTCGGCCGCCAACAGGACCAGCATGACGTTCTTCAGACGGCGGTTCAGCAGGGTGAAGGGGAAGGCCACCTGGAGGATCACCGTGCCGTAGGTGAGCAGGAAGACCAGCACCAGGGAGCCCCCGGCCAGGGCCGAGAGGGCGGGCCAGGGGGTGAAGTAGTCCAGGTGGAGCGGGTAGTGCAGGGCGGTGCCGTCCTGCCAGCGCGAACCCTGCACCTTGTACCAGCCGGCCGTGGCGTACACCAGCACCACCTGGGCACCGATCACCACCAGGGCGCAGTGGTGGGTCATGTTCGCCAGCGCGTCCAGCACCGCCCGCGGCTCGCCCTCCGGGGCGCGGCGGTCGACGGCCCACCAGAGGGCGGCGGTCAGCCAGAGGAGGAGCAGCAGCCAGCGCGGCCACGGCCACGGACCGGGCCCGAGCAGCAGCGGCACGCCGAGCAGCGCCCAGAGCCAGGGCGCGCCCCGCCGCCGGCCGGCCCGGGCGGTGCGGCGGGCGTCCAGCGACCAGACCTCGGCGCAGCGGGTGAAGACCAGGTAGAGGGCGAGCAGGTGGATCACGTTGTCCCCGCCGTCGCCGACGAAGACGTTCCGGTTCTGCAGCGAGACCGCCGTGGCCAGGTACACCGCCCCGCTGGCCCTGGTCCGCCAGCCGAGTGCGAACAGCACCGCCGCCACGATCGCCAGGTGGTAGAGCAGCTCGAACCAGAGCCGCCCGGAGTACCAGGTCTGCACCGAGAAGGCGTCGTTCTCCGCCAGCAGACCGGCCGCCAGCCGGTCCGACCAGGGGGAGAGGTCGCCGTACAGCACCCGGCGGTCGGGCCACTCGCGGAGCAGGAAGGCCGCCCAGATCAGGCCGAAGCCGATCCGCACCACGGCCGCCTGGTGGCGGCCCAGGGTACGGGCGGAGAAAGCTTCCGCCGCGCGCCGCCAGGCAGGCGGGGGCGGTGGCTCGGGCTGCTGACCCTCGGTCAGCTCTTCGGGCGCCAGGTCGGTCGAGGTCACCGGAGCCCCCGCAGGTCGTCCTCGTCCACCGGCCACCAGGGCAGCTCACGGACCTTCGGGGCGGTGTCCACCTGCTCCCGGCTCCACGACGGCGGAGCCAGCACGGTGGTGACCACCCGCACCTGCACCTCGTACGGCCGGCGCCTCTCGGGGGACGGGCCGATCCGCTGCAGGGCGGTGCGCTTCAGGTAGAGCTCGGAGGGCTTGGCCCGGGTGCCGGGCGCGGTGCCGTCCTCCGGGTGGGCGGAGTCGTAGAAGTCCCAGGCCCGGCGGAGCTGGTTCTGGTCCAGGTGGCTGGGCGCCGGGTTGCCCCGCACCGCCGCGATGTCACGGGCCGTCAGGCCGAGCCACTCGCCGGTGGATTCGGTGCCGTCCGGTGCGACGGTGCGCAGCCTGGCCTCCAGGGAGACGTTCTGCTGGAGCGGGTCGGGCGCGAAGAGCTTCCAGTTCTGCTCGAACTCCGGGTAGACCACCGCGTCCAACTGCGGCCGGTACCGGTCGGAGAGGGCGTTCGGCGGCGCCGAGTTCAGGAACAGCACGGCCAGGAAGAGACCGGTGGCGCCGAGCAGCGCCGCACCCGCGAGCACGAGCACGGCGGCCGCCGGGGCGGACCAGGTACGCACGGCAGCAGCTCCCCTCCGGCACGGGCGTGCCGGGGGTCATCCTGCCGCAGCGCCCACCTGGGCGGAAGGCACTACAGGACGAAGGCGTCCCGGCCGTCGCTGCTGACCATCGGGCGGCCGGCCGCCTCCCAGGCGAACATGCCGCCGTCCACGTTGACCGCCTCGCGGCCCTGCTGGACCAGGTACTGCACGACCTGCGCGGAGCGGCCGCCGACCCGGCACATCACGTACAGCTTCTCCGCCGGCAGCTCGTCCAGGCGGGCCACCACCTGGCCGATCGGGATGTGCAGCGCGCCGTCCACGTGCCCGGCGTCCCACTCGTCCTGCTCGCGGACGTCGAGCAGCGGGGCGTCGGCGGGCACCGAGGCGGCATCGGTGGTGGGGAGCTGGGCGAACATCTCGGTCTCCTGGGTGCGTCGGCGGTCCCCGCCATTCTGCCCCGCCGCGGCGCCCGCGGTGGCCTCGGACAGCAGCCGGTCCAGTTCGGCCTGCTGGGCGGCGGCCCGGCCGAGCAGCTGCTCGGCCAGCTCCTCCAGCAGCCGCTCCGGCTCCTGCGGGGCCAGCCGGAGGAGCTCGCCCATCGAGCTGTTCTCCAGCCGGACCTGCTCGACGGCCAGGTTGCGGATCCTGACGGTCAGCCAGTCCAGCCGCTGGAGCAGCCAGCCCTCGCGCTCCGGGGCGCCCGGGGCGGGGGCCGACTCGGGAGCGGTCGACCACTCCTCGGCCAGCTCCTCCAGGCCCTTGGCGTCGCCCTGCGCGTAGGCCTCGTTGACCCGGGCGATGAAGGCCGCCCGGCGCTGCTGCTCGGCCGGGTCGGTGGTCAGGTCGGGGTGGGCCCGGCGGGCCAGCTCGCGGTACAACCGCTGCGCCTCCCTCCCCGGGCGGACCCTGCGCGGCTGCTCCGGCGCGGCGGCCGGGGCCTCCGGCGGCAGCTGGTCGAAGAGGGCGTCCAGGTCCGGGAGTTCTGCGACCCGGTGGCGGGCCTCGGCGGCCCGGCGGATGTCCTCGTGGAGCCCGGTGCGGGCCGCGACGGTCTCCGCGACCAGGGCGTCCAGCTCGTCGAGCCGGGCGTACAGCGGGCCGAGCAGCTGATGGTGGATCAGCGCGAAGTTGTCGATCTCCACCCGTAGCGTCTCGACGTCCACCTCCAGGGTCAGCCACGCCAACTCCGCAGCGGCGACCCGCTCCTCCAACTCCACCGCAGCCTCCAACCCGGTCGGACGACTGGCCAGCCTACCGACCGGGTAAGGGAGGGGCTGGTGGTGCGCAGGGGGCGCGCGTGAGGTGACACGCAACTGATACTTACGAATCTCCCCGATTCGCTTTCAGTCCCGCCCCCCACCGTGCTTCGCTGGAAGGTGCAGCGGGAACGACCACACAGGAGCGGCAGCCAGGCGGGAGCAGACGTCATCCATGGTGCACGAGCCCAACTCCACACCGTCGGCCGATCAGCCGTCAGTCTCCGCACTGGTCAGACTGGCCGCCCTGCTGGTCGACCCCGACGGTCGGATCGCGCACTGGAACCGCGCCGCCGAGGAGCTGTTCGGCCACCGCGCCGAAGTCGCCCACGGCCGCACCGCCTCCGGCCTGCTGCCCGCCGTCGAACCGCGCCCCGAGACCGCCCTCCCCCGCCCGGCCGGCACCCCGCCGCGCCGCTGCGACGCGCTGGACACCCTGGACGACCTGACCCAGACCGGCCCCGCCCCGTGGGCCGGGGCGATGCCGGTGCTGGACCGCGAGGAGCGGCTGCGGGACGTCCTCTGGTGGGCCTGGCCGCTGACCGAGCCGTCCGGCCGCAGCCTGCTGGTGCTCGCCGCCGACGCCCGCCCGCTGCGCACCGGCGGCCCGCGGATCGCGCTCGGCGCCCGGCAGCTGCCGTTCGCCCCCGCCCCCGGGCCGGTCGGCGGGCTGCACCGCGCCACCCCCGACTTCACCCCCGCCGGCCCGGCCGGCGCCGCCGCCCTGGCCGGCCTGCTGCCCCCGCACTCCTCCGAGACCCGCCGGGCCCGCCTGCTCACCGCCCTCACCACCGCCGGGCTGCCCGCCCTCTGGGTCGACCCGACCACCCGGCTCCCGGTCCTCCCGTACGAGCCCTCCGGCGCCCGGGCCGCCTCCGGCCTCGGCCGCCGCTACCCGACCCCGCAGCAGCGCGGCGCCCAGCAGCGGGCCGAGCGGCCGCGGGCGCTGCGCCGCCCGCCCGAACCCCAGCGGCCCGCCACCGGCAGCCTCCAGGTGCTGACCGGCGGCACCGTGCCGCAGCCCCGCGACCCGGCCGCGCCCGCCGCCGGTGAGCCCGCGGCACCGTCCGCACCGTCCGTACCGATCCAGGGCACCGCACCGAACGGCAACCGGGCCGCCACCGCCGCGGCCGACACCCCCTCCACCGGCCCGACCCCGGGAGGCCCCGCCATCGAGTCCGCCGCCGACCGCACCGACCCCCAGCCCGCCGACCCGCGGCAGAACGGGCACCGCCCGCACCAGCTACCCACCCAGCCCGCCGCACCCTCCCCCGCCGTGGAGGTGCTGACCACCAGTCAGGCCGGGGAGCAGCTGGCCCTGTTGAGCGAGTTCGGCAGCCGGGTCGGCACCACCCTGGACCTGGACGCCACCGCCCGCGAGCTGTGCGACGTCCTGGTGCCGAGGATCGCCGACTTCGCCTGCGTGGACCTGCGGGACGGCCTGATCTCCGACTCGGTGCTCCCGTCCACCCCGCCCTCCGACACCACCACGCTGCGCCGGGTCGCCCGCGCGTACAACGCCACCGCGGGGGAGTGGGAGCACGTGCTGGAGGAGGGCGCGCTGCTCCAGATGCCCCGCTCCACCCCGCCCGGCCTGGCGCTCCAGGAGAACCACCCCGTGCTGGTCCCGGTGATCAACCCGGACGTGGCGGTGGACTACGCGGCCTCGCTCGGCGGGCCCGAGCTGGTGCCGGTGGTGATGGACCGTTCGATGCTGGTGCTGCCGCTCTCCGCCCGCGGCACCGTGCTCGGCATCCTCAAGCTGCTCCGGCTGCCCGACCGGGCCCCCTTCGACCACAGCGACGCCGCCACCCTGCGCGAGCTGGCCGCCCGGGCCGCCCTCTCACTGGACAACGCGCGCGCCCACCGGGCCGAGCAGAAGACCGCCACCACCCTCCAGCGCTCGATGATCCCGACCAGGCCGCCGCGGATCCCCGGCGTCCAGATCGCCCACCGCTACCTGCCGGGCGACCCGAAGGCCGAGGTCGGTGGCGACTGGTTCGACGCGATCCAGCTGCCCGGCAGCCGGGTCGCCCTGGTGGTCGGCGACGTGATGGGCCACGGCCTGCTGTCGGCCGCCGCGATGGGCCGCTTCCGCACCGCGATGCAGACCCTGGCCGCCCTCGACCTGCCGCCCGGCCAGCTGCTGCGCCACCTGGACAACCTGGCCCACAAGCTCGGCGACGACCACCTGGCCACCTGCCTGTACGCGGTCTACGACCCGATCAACCGCACCTGCGAGCTGGCCAGCGCCGGCCACGTCCCCCCGGTGCTGGTGCACCCGGACGGCACCGGCGAGCTGCTGGAGATCCCGGCCGGCGCCCCGATCGGGGTCGGCGGGGTGCCCTTCGTGGCCAAGCGGATCGACGTCTCGGACGGCTCGATGCTGGTGCTCTGCACCGACGGTCTGGTCGAGGTCAGGGGCGGGGACATAGGGGCCGGCCTGGCCGCCCTGTGCGGGAACCTGATCGACCCCAAGCAGACCCCCGAGGAGGCCTGCGACGTGGTCCTGGAGCGGCTCCACTCGGAGGACCGCCAGGACGACATCGCCCTGCTGGTGGCCCGCTTCGACGGGGTCGCCCCGACCGAGGTGGCCACCTGGGAGCTCAACGTCGGCGAGGCGGAGGTCCGCCGGGCCCGCCGGCTGGTCCGCGAGCAGCTCGCCGCCTGGCACCTGGAGGGGCTCACCGACACCGTCGAGCTGCTGGTCAGCGAGCTGGTGACGAACGCGGTCCGGGTGGCCCGGGACCACGTCCAGCTCCAGCTCATCCGGGTGGACAAGCTGCTGGTCGAGGTCAGCGACGACAACCACAACCTGCCCTCGCTGGAGCCCTCCGAGGAGATGGACGAGAACGGCCGCGGGCTCAACCTGGTCAGCAAGCTCGCCGAGAAGTGGGGCACCGCCCGCAAGGCGGTGGGCAAGGTCGTCTGGTTCGAGATGGCCCTCCCCCGCGGTTAGGGGGGACAACGTGATGCTTTCTGGGGGCGCGAGGAACTGCGCGAGTACGGAAGGCGGACCAGTGCCAGGTCGGGGCAGGCGAGCCAGTTGCAGCACGTGCCGTTCCCCTGCGCGCAGTTCCTCGCGCCCCTAAGGGCCTACGGCCCTAAGGGGCGACGGGCGCGCGGCGGCGGCGGGCCTCGGTGGCCACGGCCGTGGCGGCGGTGACGCCGGCCAGCACCCGCGGCCAGAAGTCACCGAAGACCTCCATCGCGGCCGCGATCAGCACCGCGGCGACCAGCGCGGCCACATGCTCCAGCCCCGCCAGGTTCGGCAGCACGATCGCCTCGCCGATCATCACCGCGGCCACCAGCCCGCCGGTGAACCAGGCCCGGCAGCGGATCGCGATCACGATCGCCAGCGCCACCACGGCGGCCGACGGCCCGGTGTCCCGGACGTGCGCCACCTCGGGCGGGAAGCCGAACAGGTGGTCCGGGCCGATCGCCACCCCGATCCGGGCGAACAGCGTCCCGGCCAGCGTGCAGGCGTAGGCCACCACCAGGGTCAGCCGCCGCCCGAGCACCAGCTCGGCGAGCCCGAAGACCAGGAAGACCTGTGCCAACGCGCCCCAGACCGGCAGGTCCAGCGCGGGGACGTACAGCGAGAGGGGGGTGCGCAGCAGCGAGACGTCCAGCGGGAGGGCGGCCTTGACCACCCCGACGTGGGTGACGAAGCGCCCTCCGCCGGGCAGGTGCTGGACGATGCTGAACAGCAGCACCAGCAGGGTCGCGGTGGTGGCGAGCGGGACGGCGGCGAACTTCTTGCGGGCCAGCTCGGTGCGGACGGTGGAGTACAGCTGACCCCACTCCGCGACGGCGGCCCGCCGCACGTGGCCCATCGGCCCCGTTCGCTGTTCGTTCACTGACGTCCCCGTTCACTGCGCAACGCCGACACGGAATGCCGACTCCGTATTGTCGACAACGCATTGCCGACGGCCACCAGACTTTCGCGGCCCACTACATCCACAGTAGGTATCCGCTAAACGGACCGCATCAGCTCACGAGCCGAATCGGGGTCATCCTCCAGACGGATATCGACCCCCGGACATCCCCCGGTCGGGGGTCCATTGCGGCTTCCCTCCGCCCCCCGGCGGAGGGCTTACCGCTCCCCGTCGCGTTCCGGCGCCGGCAGCGCGGCGGGACCTCCGGCTGCGGCGATGGCCGACCGGGCGTGCCGGCGGCGGAACAGGGCGGGAAGGCTCGGTGCGGTGATGAAGCCCTCGGCCCGGGCACTCGCGATGCCGATCCGGGGAATCTCACCGCTCTTCTCGAAGAGCAGATAACGCGGTTCCCAGATCGGGCGGTACTTCGCATTCGCCCGGTAGAGCGACTCGATCTGCCACCAGCGGGAGAAGAAGCCGAGCACCGAACGCCACAGCCGGAGCACCGGCCCGGCGCCGAGCTTGGAGCCGCGCTCGAAAACGGAACGGAACATCGCGAAGTTCAGCGAGACCCGCTGGAGGTCGACGGTCTTCGCCTGCTGGAGCAGTTCGATCACCATGAACTCCATCAGGCCGTTCTCGGTGTCCCGGGCCCGGCGCATCAGGTCCAGCGAGAGCCCGTTCGCGCCCCAGGGCACGAAGCTCAGCAGCGCCTGCAGCTCGCCCTCGGCGTCGTGGCACTCCAGCATCACGCAGCGGCCGTCGCCCGGATCGCCCAGGCGGCCGAGCGCCATCGAGAAGCCGCGCTCGGTGGCGCCGTCCCGCCAGTGGTCCGCCTTCTCCACCAGCTCGGCCATCTCGGCCTCGGGGATCTCCTCGTGCCGGCGGATCCGGACGGTGTACCCGGCCCGCTTGACCCGGTTGTACGCCTGCCGGACCACCCGCATCGCCCGGCCGTCCAGCGAGAACTCGTCCAGCTCGACGATCGCCTCGTCACCCAGCTCCAGCGCGTCCAGCCCGTGCCGGGCGTAGATCACCCCGGCCTCCTCGGAGGCGCCCATCACCGCGGGGGCCCAGGCGTGCTCGCGGGCCTCGGCCAGCCAGCACTCGATCGCCCCCGGCCAGGCCTCCGGATCGCCGATCGGGTCGCCGGAGGCCAGCGAGACACCGCCGACCACCCGGTAGGTGACGGCCGCCTTGCCGCTCGGCGAGAAGATCACCGCCTTGTCCCGGCGGAGCGCGAAGTAGCCCAGCGAGTCCCGCTCGCCCTGCTTCTCCAGCAGCGCGCGCAGCTTGGCCTCGTCCTCCGGGGTCTGCAGCTCCTGGCCGCGCGGCGAGCGGAACGCCACGTACAGCACCAGCAGGAAGAGCACCGCGCCCATCGCGTTGATGAAGCCGTTCACCCAGGTGGGGGCGGAGATCACCCGCTCCATGTGGGCCGAGGGCTCGACCGTGATCATCCGGGCGATCGAGTACCGGAAGCGGTCCCCGAAGTCGGCCCCGGTGATCTCGTTGGTCCAGCCGACCAGCAGGGCGCCGATCCCGCCGCCGACCAGCAGGCCGCCGACGAAGGCCGCCACCGCCGACTTGGGGTTGGAGCGGTCGCCCTTGGAGGTGAACTCCCGCCGGCCGAGCAGCAGGGCGAAGAAGAACAGCCCGGTCAGCACGGCGGAGAAGTAGTTGAAGGGGTGACGGTTGAAGTGCAGGCCGTCCGGCGAGACCGCCAGCAGCAGCACGTAGGCCGTGAAGAACACCCCGGACAGCACCGTGTTGAAGATCCACGCGGCCCGCTTGCGGCGGCGCATCGCCACCGCGAGCAGCAGCGAGAGCACCACCGAGGTGAGGCCGGCCGTCATCAGGTACGGGGTGAAGAACTCGCCCTCGTTGTGGGTGCGCACCTGGTCCTTGAACGGGACGGCGAGCACCGCGACCAGGTTCAGCAGCGCCAGCAGCCGCAGGTACCAGACGGTGAACGCGGCGGCCCGGGGCCGCCAGCGGGCCAGCAGCCTCCCGAGGGCGCCGGTGTGCTCGGCTGGCGTGGTCGCGGGCTCCGGCTTCACGGTGGAGGACACAGCTCAATTCCAAACGATCAGGTGACGGGGCGCATCCGCACGCACACGGGCCGACGGCCAGGGCCTGTCCCCGCAGACCATGGTTGCTCACCGGAGATGAGAAATACGTGAACCCGGTAGCGGATTCGCGACCCCCCCGAACGGCGGGGGTCCTCTCCCCCCGACCGACGGCACGGCCGCCCCGGCCTGCCCCTAGGCTCGAATCGCACGCGCTCCCACACCCTCATACCCGCGCGCGCGAGGAGGCACGGCCATGACGGCCATCCGCGTACTGATCGTGGACGACGAGATCCTGGTCCGCTCCGGCCTCGGCCTGATCGTGGGCTCCGCCCCCGACCTCGAGGTGGTCGGCGACTGCTCCGGGGCCCAGGCCGAGGACCGGGTGACGGCGCTGCGGCCGCACGTGGTGCTGCTGGACATCCGGATGCCCGACCTGGACGGCATCTCGGTGCTCCGCAGGCTGCGCGCCCTGCCCTACCCCCCGGCCGTGGCGATGCTGACCACCTTCGACACCGACGAGTACATCGGCACCGCGCTGCGGGCCGGCGCGGCCGGCTTCCTGCTCAAGGACACCGCCCCCGAGCAGCTGGTGCACGCCGTCCGGGTGCTGGCGGCCGGCGGCAGCGTGCTCTCGCCGACCGTCACCCGCACGGTGATCAGCGGCTACGTCGAGGGCGGCGGCCCGGACGCCGAGGCGGCCGCCCTCACCCGCGGCCTGACCGGCCGCGAGCTGGACGTGCTGGCCCTGCTCGGCGAGGGCCTGTCCAACGCCGAGATCGCCGACCGGCTCTTCCTCGGCACCGGCACCGTCAAGGACCACATCAGCGCCATCCTCGGGAAGCTCGCCGCCGCCAACCGGGTGCAGGCCGCCGTGGTGGCCAACCGGGCCGGGCTGGTCCGCACCCCGCCCCGGCCCGAGGCGTGACCACCCCCGGCCGGGCCCGCCCGGCCTGGCTCAGCGCCCCCTGGACCACCGCGCCCTGGCTGATGCTGCTGCTCCCGGTGCTGGCGGCCGCGGCGGACGCCGCCCTGGTGGCCAGGGACTCCCCCTGGTGGGAGCTGGTGCTCTCGGCCCTGTCCACCGGTGCGCTGGTGCTGCGCCGCCGCTTCCCGGTGCTCACCCTGCTGCTGGTGCTGCCCGGCACCTTCGTCAACTACATCTGGATCGCGCCGATGACCGCGGTCTACTCGGTCGCCGCGCACCGGCCCGGGCTGCGCGCCCCCGTCATCAGCGCCACCGTCCTCTCGCTGGTGGAGTTCTTCCACTGGCCGCTGACCGACCACCCGCTGGCCCTGGACCAGGACAACGCGCTCTACGCCATCCAGTGCGTGATGGTCGGCGCCGGGCCCGCAGCCCTCGGCCTGCTGGCCCGCACCCGGAAGGAACTGGCCGACCGGCTGGCCGAACTGACGGAGGGCCGGCAGCGCGAGCACCGGCTGCTGGCCGAGCGGGTGCTCTCCACCGAACGGGCCCGGCTGGCCCGGGAGATGCACGACGTGGTCTCGCACCAGGTCAGCCTGATCTCGATCCAGGCCGGTGCGCTCCAGGTCTCCGCCACCGACCCGGCCACCCGGGCCACCGCCCGCACCATCCGGGAGCTCTCGGTCCGCACCCTGGACGAGCTGCGCCAGATGGTCGGCGTGCTGCGGGCCGCCGCGCAGGCCCCCGGCGGCGACCGCCTCGCCGAACCGCTCTCCCCGCAGCCCCGGCTGGCCGACCTGCCCCGGCTGATCGAGGGCAGCGGACTGCCCGTCACCAGCGAGCTGGCGGCGGGGGACCGGCCCTGGCCGGAGTCGGTGGAGCGGGCCGCCTTCCGCACCGTGCAGGAGGCGCTCACCAACATCACCAAGCACGCGCCGGAGGCCGCCGTCGAGGTCCGGCTCTGCACCGCGGGCAGCCGGCTGCTGGTCGAGGTCCGCAACGGCCCGCCCGGCCGCCACCCCGAACCCTCCGAGACCCTGCCCGGCGGCGGCCACGGACTGGTCGGCCTGCGCGAGCGGGCCGAGCGCCTCGGCGGCACGCTGACCGCGGGGCCCACGCCCGAGGGCGGCTTCGTGGTCCGGGCGGAGCTCCCGGTCGCGGGGGAGTGAGCCCACCGGGGTGACCCTGGTCACAGGGGCGGGCCTCCGGGGCCCGCCCCTGTGCACCGGAGAACGAGAAAGCCCCGCAGATCCTGAGGATCTGCGGGGCTTCGCTGTGCGCGAGGGGGGAGTTGAACCCCCACGCCCTTTCGGGCACTGGAACCTGAATCCAGCGCGTCTGCCTATTCCGCCACCCGCGCAAGGGTGTTTGTCTTCCGGTCTTCCGACCCGCTCGGCCTGGGCCTTGCTGGTCTTCCGTTCGGCTCCCTCTCGGGCGCCCCTTCCGACATGAGAAACATTAGCACGCCTCCGCCCGAACCTACGAATCCCTTCCCGCGGCACCCCGCAACCGGAGCGGTCGCCCTTCCCGCAGCGCCGCCGGTCGGGGCCGGTCGGGTGCAGGCGAACGGGTGATCGAGGGATGACCACGGGCCCCTGCGGGTAGCCCTGGCTTGCGCCCCGCCGCGCCGGGGGAACCGTGGGGACGGCCCCGGCGTGGATACGATCAGTACGGAAGTACCGCTATCGCGCCCGCGGGCGGCCGGACCGAACGCCCTTGGAAGGGGGTGCCCCACGGTGGGAGTACTGAAGAAGTTCGAGCAGCGGCTCGAGGGTCTCGTGAACGGCACCTTCGCCAAGGTGTTCAAGTCCGAGGTGCAGCCGGTGGAGATCGCCGGAGCGCTCCAGCGGGAGTGCGACAACAACGCGACCATCTGGAACCGCGACCGCACCGTGGTGCCGAACGACTTCATCGTCGAGCTCTCCCCGCACGACCACGAGCGCCTCAGCCCGTACGCCGGGCAGCTGGGCAGCGAGCTGGCCGGCATGGTGCAGGAGTACGCCGAGGCACAGCGGTACAGCTTCATGGGCCCGCTCCAGGTGTCGCTGGAGAAGGCCGACGACCTGGACACCGGGCTCTACCGGGTGCGCAGCCGCACGCTGGCCTCCGAGCAGCCGCCGGCCCAGCCCGCGCCGCCGCAACAGCAGCAGGGCTACGGCCGCCAGCCCACCCCGCCGGCCCCCGGCGCACCGTGGCAGCAGCAGGGCGCGGCTCCGTACGGGGCGCCGCCCCCGCCGGCCGCACCCCCCTCGATGCCCCCGACGCCCCCGCAGGCGGGCGGCGGCAACGTCCGGCCGTTCCCCGGGGCGGGCCACGGCGGCCCGGCCACCCGGCGCTGGATCGAGGTGAACGGGCAGCGGCACCAGATCACCGGGAACGCCTGCGTGCTCGGCCGCTCGACCGAGGCCGACATCCGGATCGACGACCCCGGGGTCTCCCGCAAGCACGCCGAGATCAGGCCCGGGACCCCGGCCATGGTGCTCGACCTGGGATCGACCAACGGCATCGTGGTGGACGGACAGCACACCCAGCGCGCTACGCTCCGCGACGGCTCCAGGATCGTCCTGGGCAGCACCACCATCGTCTACCGACAGGTCGAAGGGTGATCGCCCGGTCATGTCAGAACTGACCCTGACGGTCATGCGGCTGGGTTTCCTCGCCGTGCTGTGGCTGTTCGTCATCGTCGCCGTCCAGGTGATCCGCAGTGACCTGTTCGGCACCAAGGTGAACCAGCGCACCGCCGCGCGCCGCGCGGCCGCGCCGGCCTCCGCCGCCCCCGGCGGGGGGCACCCCGCCCCGCCCCCGCAGGCCGCCCCCGGCCCCGGCCGCCGCCGCGGTGCGCCGACCCAGCTGGTCGTCGTGCAGGGCTCCCTGGCCGGCACCACGGTGGCGCTGCAGGGGCAGACCATCACGCTCGGCCGGGCCCACGACTCCACGATCGTGCTGGACGACGACTACGCCTCGTCCCGGCATGCCAGGATCTACCCCGATCAGACTGGGCAGTGGACGGTGGAGGATCTAGGCTCCACCAACGGCACCTATCTGGACCGGCAGCGGCTCACCGCGCCCACCCCGCTCCAGCCGGGGATGCCGATCCGTATCGGCAGGACCGTCATCGAACTGCGGAAGTAGCGGCGCATGAGGGACAGCACACCGTCCACCCGAAGGAGGGCTCGGACCGCATGACTCTCGTGCTGCGCTTCGCCGCCGGATCGCACAAGGGACTGATCCGGGAGGGGAACGAGGACTCCGGCTACGCCGGCCCCCGGCTGCTCGCGGTCGCCGACGGCATGGGCGGCGCCGCCGCCGGTGAGGTCGCCTCCTCCGAGGTGCTGGGCTCCATCGTCCGCCTGGACGAGGACGTGCCCGGCGCCGACCTGCTGACCCTGCTGAACGACGCCGTGCAGGGCGCCAACGAGCGCCTGCGGCAGATGGTCGAGGACGACCCGCACCTCGAGGGCATGGGCTGCACGCTCACCGCGATGCTCTGGACCGGGCAGCGGATGGGCATGGTGCACATCGGCGACTCCCGGGCCTACCTGCTCCGGGACGGCTCGCTGGCCCAGATCACCCAGGACCACACCTGGGTGCAGCGGCTGGTCGACGAGGGCCGGATCACGCCCGAGGAGGCCGAGACCCACCCGCAGCGCTCGCTGCTGATGCGGGCGCTGGACGGCCGCGGCCAGGTCGAGCCCGACCTGTCGATCCGTGAGGTCCGGGCCGGCGACCGCTACCTGATCTGTTCCGACGGTCTGTCGGGACCGGTCAGCCACCAGACCCTGGAGGAGACGCTCGGGAGCTTCTACTCCCCCGAGCAGACCGTCCAGGAGCTGATCCAGCTGGCGCTGCGCGGCGGCGGCCCGGACAACATCACCTGCGTGGTGGCGGACGTCATCGACGTCGGCGCCACCGACCCGCACAGCGCCGGCTACGCCGACGTCCCCGTGGTGGTCGGCGCGGTGGCCGACGCCCCGCCCGCCAACGACCACGCCCTCCCGAACACCGCGGCCGGCCGGGCCGCCGGACTGGGCCGCCCGCAGGGCGCGTTCGGACCGGCCAGCGGCTACGGCCAGCAGGCCGGCTTCGGCCCCGCCGAGGGCTACGGGGCGGGCGAGGGCGCGCCGGACGCGCACGAGCACGGCGGCTACGAGGAGGAGGGGGCGCAGCCCGCCCCGCCCTCGAGGCGCCGGAAGAAGAAGTTCGGCTGGTTCAAGCTGACCCTCACCCTGCTGGTGCTCCTGGGCCTGCTCGGCGCCGGCGGCTACGCGGGCTGGCGCTGGACCCAGGGCCAGTACTACGTGGGCGCCTCCGGCGACTCCGTGGCGGTCTACCGGGGCATCAACCAGAACCTGGCCGGCCTCGGACTGTCGAAGGTCTACCAGGCGCACGCCGAGGTGCAGCTGAAGTTCCTTCCGCCGTACCAGCAGACCCAGGTGTCCAACACCATCCAGGCCAGCAGCCTGGCGGACGCCGAGGAGCAGGTGAAGAAGCTGGGCGCCCAGGCGGAGGTCTGCAAGAAGGTCGCCGCCACCCCGGCCGGCACCGCCCCGACCCTGACCGAGCAGGAGCAGAAGCTGGCCGCCTCCTGCCCGACCCCGTAGTGGCGCCCGCCGCCACCGCGACCCTGATGACCGCAGCGACACCGGCCCCTCCAGCGGGTCCCACAGCCGTCGGGGAGCGGCCGTCAACGTGAGCAGTTTCGACCTGAGCAGTAGTCAGACCGGTGGTGAACAGCGCTCCCGGCGCCGGGAGAACACCACCATCACGCCCCAGGGCGCACCCAACCGCCGCAACACCGAACTGGCCCTGCTGGCCTTCGCGGTGCTGCTGCCGATGCTGGCGTACGCCAACGTCGGCCTGGCGATGGACGGCACCCTGCCCGCCGGCATGCTCGGCTACGGCCTGGGCATGGGCGCGCTCGCGCTCGTCGCCCACCTGGTGATGCGGAAGTGGGCGCCGTACGCCGACCCGCTGCTGCTGCCGCTGGCCACCCTGCTCAACGGCCTCGGCGTGGTGATGATCTGGCGGCTCGACAAGGCCGGCAAGGTGCTCTCCAACAACTTCGCGGCCGCGCCCAACCAGCTGATGTGGTCCGGGCTCGGGGTCGCGATGTTCATCGGCGTGATCCTGCTGCTCAAGGACCACCGGATCCTCCAGCGGTACACCTACATCTCGATGGTGGTGGCCCTGGTGCTGCTGGCCGCGCCGGCCTTCTTCCCGAGCCGGGCCGAGGACTTCGGCGCCAAGATCTGGATCCGCTTCGGCGGCTTCTCGATCCAGCCGGGAGAGTTCGCAAAGATCATCCTGACCGTGTTCTTCGCCGGGTACCTGATGGTCAAGCGGGACGCGCTGGCGCTGGCCAGCCGCCGCTTCATGGGCCTCTACCTGCCGCGCGGGCGCGACCTCGGGCCGATCATCGTGGTCTGGCTGCTCTCCATCCTGATCCTGATCTTCGAGACCGACCTCGGCTCCTCCTTCCTCTTCTTCGGCCTCTTCGTGGTGATGCTCTACGTCGCCACCGAGCGGACCAGCTGGATCGTCTTCGGCCTGCTGATGTCGGTCAGCGGCGCGGCCCTGGTGGCCACCTCCGAGCCGCACGTGAAGACCCGCATCGACGCCTGGCTCGACCCGATGGCCGCCTTCAGCCCCACCCCGCCGAAGGGCGCCACCGAGCAGATCGGCCAGACCCTGATGGCCTTCGGCTCCGGCGGGGTCACCGGCAGCGGGCTCGGCCAGGGGCGGTCCTGGCTGATCCAGTTCGCCGCCAAGAGCGACTTCATCCTCGGCTCCTTCGGCGAGGAGCTCGGGCTCACCGGCCTGATGGCGCTCTTCCTGCTCTACGGCCTGGTGGTCCAGCGCGGCCTGCGCACCGCGATCGCCGCCCGCGACCCGTTCGGCAAGCTGCTCGCGGTCGGCCTCTCCTCCGCCTTCGCGCTCCAGGTCTTCGTGGTGGCCGGCGGCGTCACCGGCCTGATCCCGCTGACCGGCATGACGATGCCCTTCCTCGCCCAGGGCGGCTCCTCGGTGGTGGCCAACTGGGCGCTGATCGCCGTCCTGCTCAAGATCAGCGACTCCGCCCGGCGCCCGGCCGCCGAGCCGCAGCCGCAGCCCTCCGGCGGCGAACCCCTGGGCCGTCCGGCGGCCGGCGCACCGCAGCCGACCACACCGCCGCTCGGCACCCCGCAGCCCGGCACCCCGTCGCTCGGGGGCCAGGCCGGGCCCGGCCCCGAAGGCGTGACCGAACCCATCCGGGGAGCCCACTCGTGAACAAGCCGATCCGCCGGGTCTCGATCTTCTGCCTGGTGCTGGTGCTGGCCCTGATGATCCGGGTCAACTGGGTCCAGGGCGTCCAGGCCGACAGCCTGGCCAACCACCCCAAGAACCTGCGCACCAAGTTCGACCGCTACGCCTACCCGCGCGGCAACATCGTCGTGGCCGGGGGCCAGCCGGTCACCAAGTCGGACTTCGTCAACGGCTACCGCTACAAGTACAAGCGCGCCTGGGTGGACGGCCCGATGTGGGCGCCCGTCACCGGGTACTCCTCGCAGGCCTTCGACACCAGCCAGCTGGAGAAGCTGGAGGACGGCATCCTCTCCGGCTCCGACTCCCGGCTGTTCTTCCGCAACACCCTGGACATGCTGACCGGCAAGGAGAAGCAGGGCGGCGACGTGGTCACCACCCTCAGCCCCAAGGCGCAGAAGGCCGGCTTCGAGGGGCTCGGCGACAAGAAGGGCGCCGTGGTCGCGCTCGACCCGCGCACCGGCGCGATCCTCGCTCTGGTCTCCACGCCCTCCTACGACCCCGGCAGCTTCGCCGGCACCGGGGACGCCGACTCCAAGGCCTGGAACGCGCTGCAGGCCGACGCCAACAAGCCGATGCTCAACCGCGCGCTGCGCGAGACGTACCCGCCCGGCTCGACCTTCAAGCTGGTCACCGCCGCGGCCGCGTTCGAGAGCGGCAAGTACCAGAACGTGACCGACGTCACCGACACCCCGGCCAAGTACCTGCTGCCCGGCACCAACACCGAGCTGAAGAACGCCAGCGCCAACGAGCCCTGCGCCAACGCCACCGTCCAGGACGCCATGGACCTGTCCTGCAACACGGTCTTCGGCAAGATCGGCGCCGAGGTCGGCGGCGACAAGCTGCGCGCCCAGGCGGAGAAGTTCGGCTTCAACAACGACCAGGTCGACGTCCCGATCCGGGCCGCCGAGTCGACCTTCCCCACCGGCTCCAAGCCGGACGGCACCGCGATGGACGCGATCGGCCAGCACGACACCCGGGCCACCCCGCTCCAGATGGCCATGGTCGCCGCCGCCATCGCCAACGACGGCCGGCTGATGCAGCCGTACATGGTGGACGAGGAGCGGGCGGCCAACCTGACCACCATCTCCAAGCACACCGAGCGCCAGCTGGGGCAGGCCGTCACCCCGTCCACCGCGCAGAAGCTCCAGCAGCTGATGGAGAGCGTGGTCGCCAACGGCACCGGCACCAAGGCCCAGATCAAGGGCCTGAAGGTCGGCGGCAAGACCGGCACCGCGCAGCACGGCGTGGACAACAAGGGCCTGCCGTTCGCCTGGTTCATGTCCTACGCCAAGGCCGACGACGGCCGCTCGGTCGCGGTCGCGGTGGTGGTCGAGGACGGCTCCAACGAGCGCGACGAGATCTCCGGCGGCGGTCTCGCCGCGCCGATCGCCAAGGCCGTGATGCAGGCGGCGCTGGAGCGCTGACCCGGGGGTGTCGGCGTGGTCGGAACGAGGCCCGTTCCGGCCACGCCCCTGTCAGAATGGGGCCCGGCCGGAGGATACCGGTCTGGTCTCATCCGGCAGCCCGTTCCGGTCGCCCCAGGTTGGGCAGGTAGCGTATCCGCAAGCAGCGGGTCTACCCGCCGCCCGTCCGCGGCCCCGGCCGTGGGGTCGGTCACGGAAACCGGCACGGCGGCGCGGGCGTCCAACACAGCGTGCGGGGACAACCTACGTGACATCCTCACCTGCCGGTGAGGGAGAGGGTCGGAACTATGGAAGAGCCTCGTCGCCTCGGCGGCAGGTACGAGCTCGGCGGCGTCCTAGGACGCGGCGGCATGGCCGAGGTGTACCTCGCCCATGACACCAGGCTCGGCCGCTCCGTCGCCGTGAAGACGCTCCGTGCCGACATGGCCCGCGATCCGTCGTTCCAGGCCCGGTTCCGCCGCGAGGCCCAGTCCGCGGCCTCGCTGAACCACCCCGCGATCGTCGCCGTGTACGACACCGGCGAGGACTACATCGACGGGATCTCCATCCCGTACATCGTGATGGAGTACGTCGAGGGCTCCACCCTGCGCGAGCTGCTGCACTCCGGGCGGCGGCTGCTGCCCGAGCGCGCGCTGGAGATGACCATCGGCATCCTCCAGGCCCTCGAGTACTCGCACCGCGCCAACATCGTCCACCGCGACATCAAGCCCGCCAACGTCATGCTGACCCGGCAGGGCAACGTCAAGGTGATGGACTTCGGCATCGCCCGCGCCATGGGTGACGCCGGCATGACGATGACCCAGACCTCGGCCGTCATCGGCACCGCCCAGTACCTCTCCCCGGAGCAGGCCAAGGGCGAGACCGTGGACGCCCGGTCCGACATCTACTCCACCGGCTGCCTGCTCTACGAGCTGCTGACGCTCCGTCCGCCGTTCGTCGGCGACTCCCCGGTCGCGGTCGCGTACCAGCACGTCCGGGAGGAGGCCATGCCGCCGTCCTCCTACGACCCCGAGGTCCGCCCCGAGGTCGACGCGATCGTGCTGAAGGCGCTCACCAAGGACCGCGAGTACCGGTACCAGAGCGCCGCCGAGATGCGCGACGACATCGAGCGCTTCCTCGACGGCCTGCCGGTCGCCGCCGCCCAGCAGGCCGCCGCCTTCGGCATGGCCGGCCAGGGCTACGGCTACGACCAGCAGGGCTACCCCGCCGGCCAGCACGACCCGTACGGCCAGACCAACCTGCTGCCGCAGCAGGGCGCGGCCGGCCCGACCACCATGCTGCCGCAGGTCGGCAACCAGCAGCCCGGGTACGACAACTACAACGGCGCGGGCGGCAACGGCGGCTACGACGAGTACGGAAACGGCGGAGGCGGCGGGCGGCGCTCCGAACAGCCGCGCAAGAGCAGCAACACCTCATGGGTGCTGCTGGCCATCGCGGCCGTGCTGGTGCTGGTCGGCGCCTACTTCGTGGTGGACGCCGTCATGATCAAGCCCGGTGGGCGCAACGGCGACAAGGTCGCGGTGCCCAACCTGGTCGGCCAGACGCTGGACGACGCCAAGCTCAAGGCCGCCAACGTCAACAGCAAGCTCGTGGTGGTCACCGGGTCCGAGATCGCCTGCCCCGACGCCTCGGTGAAGAAGGGTCAGGTCTGCACCCAGAACCCGACCGCCACCACCCAGGTCGCGCCGGACACCCAGATCACCGTCCAGCTCTCCACCGGGCCGACCGCCGCGGACCTCCCCGACGTCACCGGCAAGGACCTGGACGTCGCCAAGGAGACCATCACCAAGGCCGGCTTCACCGTCGGCAAGGTCAGCTACGAGAACAGCGACACCGTCCAGCAGAACAAGGTCATCTCCCAGGACCCCTCGGCGGGCAAGGCCACCCCCAACAGCGCGATCAACCTGACCGTCTCCTCCGGCCAGACCAAGGTCGCCGTCCCCGGCGTGATCAACCAGACCGAGGCCGCCGCGCGCACCGCCCTGGAGGCGGCCGGCTTCACGGTGGAGGTCAAGAACACCCCCACCCCGGACACCACCAAGATCGGCCAGGTCTACAACCAGGACCCCAAGGGCAACCAGAAGGCCGCCCCCAACTCCAAGGTGACGATCTTCGTCTATAAGGCCCAGGACAAGGTCACCGTCCCGCCGCTGGAGAACGTCGTCCTCAAGGACGCCATCAAGCAGCTCGACCAGGCCGGCCTGGGATACGACTTCCTGTTCGGCCCCCAGGACCCGACCGCGATCGTCGTCAGCGCCACCCCCGGCGCCGGCAACCAGGTCGACCCGAGCACCAAGATCATGCTCACCACCAAGGCCGCACCCCCCAAGCCCACGAACTCCTCGTCGCCGCCTCGCTGACCCACCCCGAGGGGCCCGCCGCACCCACCGTGCGGCGGGCCCCTCGGCGTTCCACCACTACCGCCGCCTACGCCGCCGGTCCCCCGGCCCGCGCGCGGCGAGCACGGTGCAGAGCATGTCCACCCGCCCGCCGAGCGTCTGGACGGCGCTCTGGCAGTCGGCCATCCGCACGCTCAGCCCGGCTATCACCTCACGGTCCAGCTGCGACTGACGGAGCATCACCAGCTGCAGCTCCCGGATCTCCGCCAGCTCCTCCCGCAGCCCGGACAGCTCGTACCGCCACTCGGCCGCACCCGCCACCGCCCGCTCCGCGAGGTCCAGCAGCTCCCGGCGGACCGCCTTCGCCACCGTGCTCCCTCGCAGCAGCATCCCGACGACGAGGACGGCCCGGCGGGGGAAAATCCCAACCCCGCGTCCCGGCACCGACCGTTCCTTCAAGTTGAAGGAAAGAAATTCTCGCAGGTCAGCGCCCTTGAGCACGCGGTGGCCGTGCTCGGCCAGCTCCGCCCGGTGCCGGTACACCAGGCTGTCCACAGCCTTTTCCCCAACCCCGTAGTAGTCGGCGATCATCCGCGCCGTCACGTGCACGCCGTCCGGGAGCAGCACCAGCGCCTTCACCCGGTCCAGCGCCTCGACCCGGTCGGCCATCCCGCCGCGCATCGTGCGCGACTCCTGCAGAACCGCTTCACGGTCCATGGTCCTCACCTCTTCCGTCGGTGGCACTGACCCCGGTCGGATCGGTGCCGCCGTGGAAACGAGATGATCCGACTGCCCGTCACCGCCTCGGCGCAGCGCTCGGGATCACGACGGCGGCGCCCGCCGACGGCTCCGCTCCAGGTCAGCGCAGTTCCGGTGGCGGGGTGCGGTGGCTGTCCACGGGGTCGGTGCGGACCAGGGAGCCCCAGACGGCCATGCGGTAGCGGGAGGTGTAGACCGGGGTGCAGGTGGTGAGGGTGATGTAGCGCCCGGGGGCGGTGTACGGGGAGCCCTTGGGGACGGGGGCGACGATGCCGGTGTCGTACTTGGAGGTCTGGGGGAGGAGGCCGTCGACGCGGTAGACGTACCAGGCGTCGCGGGTCTCGACCACGATCGGGTCGCCGACGGCGAGGGCGTCGAGGTCGTGGAAGCGGGCGCCGTGCCCGTCCCGGTGCGCGGCGAGCGCGAAGTTGCCCTCCGGGTCCCAGGGCATCGCGGAGCGGTACGGCTGGTCGTAGACCCCGGCCACGCCCTCGTTGAGGACGTCCGGTTCGGTGCCCATCCGGATCAGGGTCTGCCGGGCCGCCCCGAGGGCGGGGACGTGCAGGAAGCCGATGCCGTCCCCGGCCGCGTACGCGGGCGGTGCGGGTTCGGCCCCGGGCGTGGCGGGGGCCGCCGCGGACCAGCTGTCCCTGAGCCGGTCCCCCGCGGTGCCGGCCTGACGGTCCGCCACCACCCCGGTCCACCAGAGGGAGTAGCCGACGAAGAGGCCGAGCACCACTCCGGCGGTGATCAGCAGTTCCCCGACCACCCCGAGCAGGACGGCCGTGCGGCCGCGCCGTCGCGGGGGTTCGGCGGCGGTGGCCCCGTCCGGCTGGATCTCCACCGCGCGCCTCCTCCTGACGACCGGTCAGCCGGCCAGTGCGGCGGGCTGCCCCTGACTCCTCGGCTTCTCCTCGACCATCTTGCCAAAGACGATCAGCCGTCCCCGGGCACTGAACTCCGGCGTGCATGTCGTGAGGGTGATGTACCGCCCGGCCTCCTTGAACGGGGAGCCGTTGGGGATCGGACGGATCACCGAGACGTTGGTCGGCGGGGTCTCCGGGATGCCCCCGGCCACCTGGTACGTGTAGTACGCCGTCGCGGTCTCGACCACGATGCTGTCCCCCGGCACCAGTTCGCCGATCTTCCGGAACGGCTGGCCGTGGGTGGTGCGGTGCGCGGCGACGGCGAAGTTGCCCGCCTTGTCGGTGGGCATCGCGGTGCCGGTGTAGTGGCCGACCAGGCCCTTGTCGAGGACCTTCTGCTTGTCGGTGCCCTCGGCGATCGGGTACGTGAGGCCGAGCTTGGGGATGTGGATGATCGCGAAGCCCTTGCCGGGCTCGAAGGCGGTGGGCTGCGGTGCCGGGGCGGCGCCGGAGGCCGGGGCGGTGCCCTGCTGGCCGGCGGCCTGGTCCCACTGCTGGGTGAGGGCGTCGCGCTCGCCGCTGGCGGCGTTGTCGGCCTGCACGTTGGTCCACCAGAGCTGGTACGAGACGAAGAGCAGCATCACCAGCCCGAGGGTGATGAAGAGCTCGCCGAGCACCCGGGCGGCGACCACCCGCTTGCGCTCCGGGGGCCGGGCGACGGGTGTCGCGGGACGGCCCGCGGCCCGCCGCCGGCCGTTGCCCGAGCCGACGGTGGTGCGGCGCCGGTCGGCCCGGCGTCCGGGCGGCGGCAGCACGGCACCGCCGTCCGGCACCACCCGCAGCTGCATGGTGGAGTCGTCCGCCACCGGCCCCGGCTGCCCGTACGGGGCGCCCTGCGCGGCCCCGCCGCCGGCGGCAGGCCCGTACGGGGCACCGCCCCGGCCGTACGGAGCGTCCTGCCCGTGGGGGGCTCCCTGCCCGTGGGAGGCACCGCCCGGCCCGTACGGGGCACCGCCCGGCCCGTGCGGCGGCTGTCCGCCCCAGCCCGGCCCGTCCCGGCCCGTCCCGGCCGAGGGCGGAGCGGCCTGCTCGTAGACCCCCCAGTCGCCCGGCCCGCCGTCGGCGCCGTCCGGTGCGCGCCCCTCCGGGCGTACCGCCGTCACGGCCTCAGCCCCGGCCGATCACCGGGGCGAGGCCGGCCGAGCGGCCGACCGCCTCCGGGAATCCGCACTCGGCCAGCCAGTTGGCGAGCATCCGGTGGCCGCCCTCGGTGAGCACCGACTCGGGGTGGAACTGCACGCCCTCGACCGGCAGCTCCCGGTGCCGCAGGCCCATGATCACTCCGCTCTCGGTCTCGGCGGTGACCTCCAGCTCCGCGGGCACGGTGCCGGGCTCGACCGCGAGCGAGTGGTAGCGGGTGGTGGTGACGGGCGAGGGCAGGCCGGCGAAGACGCCGCCGTCCCGGTGGGTGACCGGGGAGGTCTTGCCGTGCAGCAGTTCGGGCGCCCGCCCGACCACCGCGCCGTAGGCGACCGCGATGGACTGCAGGCCCAGGCAGACCCCGAACAGCGGCAGCCCGACGGCGGCGCAGTGCCGCACCATGTCGACGCAGACCCCGGCCTCCTCCGGCGAGCCGGGGCCGGGGGAGAGCAGCACCCCGTCGTAGCCGGTCTCCCCGTCGCGGTGGACGGCCCGGTCGACGGTCAGCTCGTCGTTGCGGACCACCTCGCAGGTGGCGCCGAGCTGGTACAGGTACTGGACCAGGTTGAAGACGAAGCTGTCGTAGTTGTCCACCACGAGAATCCGGGGCGGGCTGCCTGCGGCGGTCATCCGTGCACTACTCCTGGGCTGGGTGCTGGTGGGGCGGGCCGCCCGGCCCGCCAAGCGGTCCGGTGGGTGCTGTCCGGTGGGGTGCTGACGGCGGCTCAGCCGACGCCCGCGCCGCCCTCGTCCACTGTGACGTCGCCGAAGGGGAGCAGCGGTTCCGCCCAGGGGAAGACGTACTCGAAGAGGACGTAGACGGTCCCGAGCACCAGCAGGAGGGCGAGCACGGCCTTGACGAAGGCGTTGCCCGGCAGCAACCGCCAGATCCAGCCGTACATGGTGCTCCTCCGGGTATCGGGTCCGGTACAGATTAGACGGCCGACGCGGGGCGGAAGGCGGCCAGTGCCATTACTGACCGGAAGCGGTGTGCAGGTCGACCGTTCCGGTGTACCCCGGGACCGTCAGGTCGCCGCTCTCCTGGACCTTCCAGCCCAGTCCGTAGGCGGCCACGTAGCCCAGGTAGTTGGCGATGGTCGGGTCGGCGTCCACCGCTGAGCGCAGCCTGTCGGTCCTCCCGACCGCCTTGACGACGTACGGCGGGGAGTAGACCCGGCCCTGGAGCAGCAGGGTGTTGCCGACGCAGCGGACGGCGCTGGTCGAGATCAGCCGCTGGTCCATCACCTGGACGCCCTCGGCGCCGCCGCGCCAGAGCGCGTTCACCACCGCCTGGATGTCCTGCTGGTGGATCACCAGGTCGTTGACGCCCGGCTCGGGGATGCCGGGCAGCTTGGCGGTGGCGCCGGGCGGGGCGTCGTTGAGGGTGACGGTGAGCCCGGGGCCGCGCAGCTCCTGGAGGCCCGCCTGCTGCTGGAGCAGGGCGAGCCGGTTGCTCTCGGCCGGGCTGGGGTTGCGCTGGGCGGTGAGCTCGTCCACCCGGTTCTGGAGTCCGGCCAGCTCGCTCTGCGCCGCCTGGTTCTGCGAGGAGCGCTGCTCTATGACGTCGCTGAGCCGCAGCAGGGAGTTGTCGGTGCGCAGATCGGTGCCCCGGGCGGTGTCCGCGCTGATGTAGAAGAGGAGACCGGCCATCGCGAACACGGTGCAGGTCAGGGCACGTCCGACAATTCGGGTGCGCGGAGGGCGTCCGGACGCATCGGGGGAGGGAATCGTGGAATTCGGCACCGTACCCTTATCTCCTTACGACCCGGCGAGCCACTACGCTAACGGACGCCGGAGGCGCGTGCGGAGCACCCCACGCGCGGGCCGGCCCCCACAGTCGCCCATCCCCGCTGCACCCTGCGCGGTCACAGCGCATCGACAGGAGAGCCTCTCGTGCCGAAGTCTCGACTCCGCAAGAAGTCCGACTACACCCCGCCGCCGTCCGGCACGACAGCGGTGAAGATCAGTTCCGGACGCGGCTGGGTGGCACCGCTGATGCTCGTGCTGTTCCTGGTGGGTCTCGTCTGGATCGTCACCTACTACGTCACCAGCGGCACCTGGCCGGTGAGCAGCTGGGGCAACTGGAACATCCTGGCCGGCTTCGGCTTCATCGCGGCGGGCTTCGGCGTCTCCACCCAGTGGAAGTGACGTCCCACCACTGACGAACCGTCAGGCACCGCTCCGGGGCGCCCCGGAGCGGTGTTTCGCGCTGCCCCAACCCGGGCCGCCCGTCCATACCATCGGGTTGTCCACACGGTTATCCACACTGGGGAAAAGTCGCCCACACCTGTGGATAACTTTTCTGTTCGAGGCCCGTCAGATTCTCCGAATTCCCCTCGAATTCCCAGCGGGACGCGCGTAGACCGGCCTTTCCCCAGCCCCCTGCCGTACCGGCTGTGCACAGCCCGGTGCGCTCTGTGGACAACCGTGCGCGCCGTCAGCCGCTCAACTGCGCCGTGTGGACCACGACCACCAGCAGCGCGGCCGCCACCACCCCGGCCACGGTCAGCCCCTGCACCAGGTTCCGGTGGGCCCGGGGGGCGTACATCAGCCCGACCCCGGTGACCACGCCGGCCAGCAGGCCGCCGACGTGCGCCTTCCAGTCGATGACGACGCCGGAGAGGTTGGGCCGGGCCAGCGCGAAGGTGATCACCAGGTTGACCACCAGCAGGGTCATCACCGGGCGCAGCGGGGCCCGGTTCGCCTTGAACAGCACCACCGTCGCGCCCAGCAGCCCGAAGATCGCCCCCGAGGCTCCGACCGACTCCACCCGCACCCCGCCGAGCGCGTAGGTGCAGGCTCCCCCGGCCAGGCCGGAGGCGACGTACAGCCCGAGGAAGCGCCACCGCCCGAGCACGTGCTCCAGCTGCGGCCCCAGCACCCAGAGCGAGACCATGTTCAGCGCCACGTGCATCACCCCGGCGTGCACGAACATCGCCGTCACCAGCCGGTACCACTCGTGCGGCCCGGCGGCCAGGCCGTCCGGCCGGTACGGGTAGGAGACGCTCCACAGCTCCAGGTCGGCGCCCAGCTCCGGCCGCAGGTACTCGGTGAGCAGGAAGACCAGCAGGTTGAGCCCGATCAGCACCTTGGTGACCAGGGCCCGGTCCAGCGCCAGCGCCCCGCCGTACCGGGTCCGCGCCTCGCGGGCGCCCTGGTGGCCCTCCCGGACGCACTCCGGGCACTGGAAGCCCACCGAGGCGCTCACCATGCAGTCGGGGCAGATCGGCCGCCCGCAGCGGGCGCAGCCGATGCCGGTCTCCCGCTCGGGGTGCCGGTAGCAACCGGGCAGCCGGTGGCCCTCCTCCGGTGCCGCGCCGGCCGGTACGTCGGGACCCATCACGCTCTCCTCGCTCGCCGCCGCCGGAACTGCCAGGCTACTGCTGACGCCCCGTCAGCCCCTCGTGATCGTGACCGACTCGATCACCACGTCCTCGACCGGGCGGTCGTCGCCGCCGGTCGCGGTGCCCGCGATCTCCAGCACGACCTTCCGGCTGTCCGGGTCGGTGACCTCGCCGAAGATCGTGTGCTTGCGGGTCAGCCGGAGGGCCGGCTCGACGGTGATGAAGAACTGGGAGCCGTTGGTGCCCGGCCCGGCGTTGGCCATGGCCAGCAGGAACGGCTTGGTGAAGGCCAGTTCGGGGTGGAACTCGTCGGCGAAGGCGTAGCCCGGGCCGCCGGTGCCGGTGCCCAGGGGGTCGCCGCCCTGGATCATGAAGCCCTTGATCACCCGGTGGAACACGGTGCCGTCGTACAGCGGGGCCGAGGACGGCTGCCCGGTGCGCGGGTCGGTCCACTCGCGGGTGCCCTCGGCCAGCTCGACGAAGTTCGCCACGGTCTTCGGAGCGTGGAACGGCAGGAGCTTCACCACGATGTCACCGCGGTCGGTCCTCAGGGTGGCTATCAGGTCTCCCACGGCGCGGCGCTCCTCGTCTGTGCGGATCGGACCCCGGAATCATCCCACGGTCCGTCAGCCGTACGGCCTCGCCGGACCGGTCCGCCGACCCGCGTCCGGACCAACCCGACGCGCCACGGAACAGAACGACATGCATGATCTCGAAACAGGTGGAAATGTGCATAACGGACGCCACCGAGGAGGAGAAACCCGTGACCCGTTTGGACACCGCCCGAGAAACGGCCGACAAGGCCAGGGAGACCCTCGCGCCCTATGCCGCCACCGCCAAGGAGACCGCGCTGACCTACGCGGAGGAGGCCAGGCACCGGATCGGCCCGCACCTGGAGGCGATCGGCCCCAAGGCGAGCGAGAAGGCGGGCCAGGCCGCGCAGGCCGCCCGGGTGCAGTACGCCAAGCACCTCGCCCCGCAGCTGGAGCACGCCTTCGGCGCCCTCCCGCCGCACGCCCAGCAGTCCACCCTGAAGGCCGTGCACCGGGCCCAGGAGGCCGCGCTCTCCGCCAAGCTCTCGGCCGGCAAGGCCGTCGGCCAGGCCCGCGGCGCGGTGCTTCCCCGGGTCGCCGACGCCCGGGCCGCGCTCGGCCCGGCCGCCCAGGAGGCGCAGAACCGCGGTGCCGCCGCCCTGACGGCCCTTCAGGGCCACGTCAGCTCGGCCGAGATCAGCGACCTGGCGACCCGCAACGTCAAGCGCGAGCAGCACCCGCACCGGGGCCGCGGCCTCGGTCTGGCGCTGACCGGGGTGCTGACGATCGCCGCCGGCCTGGCCGCCTGGAAGTGGTGGCGCGGCCGCGGCGAGCCCGAGTGGCTGGTCGAGCCGCCCGCCGCCGCGCGCGAGGAGGAGCACCTGAACGGCGCCTCGGCGGCCCCCAAGCCCGGCCCGCCGCCCGGCCGCCACGCGGCGCCCGCCCCCGCCCCCGGCCCCGCGCCGGAGGCCCCGGCGGCCCCCGAGGACCACCCGAAGGGCTCCCCCGTCCCGGACGACCGCCCCAAGCCGCACGACCCGCGCAAGCCCCACTGACGGGCCGGGGAAAACGCGGAAGGCCGCTGACCTGATACCAGGTCAGCGGCCTTCCGTCCTACGCACGGTGGAGCTTAGGAGACTCGAACTCCTGACATCTGCCTTGCAAAGGCAGCGCTCTACCAACTGAGCTAAAGCCCCGTGCAGCGAAGTGCTGCGCACCAGAGTACCCGCTCCCCGGGCCGGCCGGGCCTCTCGCCCGGACCGGCCTCGCGGGAGCGTCGCGTCAGCGGCCGGCCGGGACCGGGTCGGTGGCCTCGGTCCACAGGTCCTGCTCGGCGCGGTCCGCCTGCACCTGACGGTAGACAAAGAAGCCGCCGAGGGCGACCAGGGCGACCAGGAGGAGCTTCTTCACCGCGGGACCTCGTCCTTCTTGCTGGGGAACGGGCCCTGACCACGGACCCTCGGATGTTGCGGGCACCTACCGGCGGTCTCGCCGTTCGGACCGCCTCCGGCCGATGATACACATCGGTAACCACCTCCCGGGCGCCCCCGCGAGTCGTCAACCGCCCGGCCCGCGCCAGGGATTGACGCCGTGCCTCCTGTCGTACCAACTACCGCTCGGGCATCCTCAGCACCGCGCGGCCGCCCTCCAGGTCCACCGTGGAGCGCGGCGGCGCCCCGTCGCCCTCCTCGTCGCGCAGCATCATCGTGCTCCGGCGCTGCTCGAGCTCGTGCTGCTTGCCGGCGGCGAACTGCGCGTGCAGCTGCTCGAATCCGGTGGCCGAGACCTGCCCCTCCCGCCCCGTCCCCCGCCACGGCAGCCAGGACGCGCGGCGGGCCCGCAGCGCCAGCTGGTCCACGAAGGCCAGCAGCACCAGCCCGACCACCAACCCGGGAAGGCTCATCACCCAGAACATCTCCACCCGGCCAGCCTACGGACCGGGCGGGAACGTCAGAAGGCCCGGAGTGGAAATCCACTCCGGGCCTTCTGCGCCGGTGGGCCTAACAGGACTTGAACCTGTGGCCTCTTCCTTATCAGGGAAGCGCTCTAACCGTCTGAGCTATAGGCCCTTGCCGCACTCAAAGATTAGCGGACCGTCGGCCGATCTCCCAAATCCGGGTCGGCGGCGTGCAGCTCAGGGGCCCCGGAGAGCCACTGCGGACGGGTGGCGGGCAGGTGGCTGGCGCCCTCCGGAGTGGTCCGGACGGCGAGCACCTGGTTGATCCCGATCCGGTTCTGCTCGAAGGCCAGCGCGGAGGCGGCCATGTACAGGCGCCAGACCCGGGCCCGCCCCTGGCCGGCCAGCCGGACCGCCTGCGGCCAGTTCGCCTCCAGGTTGGCCACCCACTCGCGCAGCGTCAGGGCGTAGTGCTCGCGCAGCGACTCGACGTCCCGGACCTCGAAGCCGGCCTCCTCCAGGGCGGAGACGGTGGCGCCGACCGGCGAGAGCTCGCCGTCCGGGAAGACGTAGTGCTGGATGAACGGGCTGGGCCGGTACGGCTCGCCGGGCCGGTCGGGGCGGCGGGCGATCTGGTGGTTCAACAGGCGGCCGCCCGGGGCCAGCAGTTGCAGCAGGCCCTCGGCGTAGACCTGGTACTGGGCGGTGCCGACGTGCTCGGCCATGCCGACGCTGGAGACGGCGTCGAAGGGGCCGTCCGTGATCTCCCGGTAGTCCTGGAGGCGCACCTCCACCCGGCCGCCCAGACCGGCCGCCAGCACCCGCTGGCGGGCCAGCGCGACCTGCTCCTCGGAGATGGAGACGCCGACCGCCCGCACGCCGTAGTGCTCGGCCGCGTGCAGCAGCAGCGAGCCCCAGCCGCAGCCGACGTCCAGCAGCCGCATCCCGGGCCGCAGGCCCAGCTTGCGGCAGATCAGGTCGAGCTTGGCGGTCTGGGCCGCCTCCAGGCTCTTGGCCTCGGGCTCCCAGTAGGCGCAGGAGTAGACCATGGTGGGGCCGAGCACCAGGCCGTAGAACTCGTTGCCCACGTCGTAGTGGTGGCTGATCGCGGCCCGGTCGCGGCCGCGGCTGTGCAGCCGGCCGCCGCCGAGGCGGGCCTCCTCGGCCGGGGGAGCGGGCTGCGGGGCCAGCACCCCGGCGCGCAGCAGCAGGCCCAGCAGGCGGCGCCCGGCGGGGCCGAGGGCGTCCTTGGGACCGAGGGCCAGGGTGGCGATCTCGGGGCGCTCGGCGAAGCGGGCGGCCAGCGAGAGGACCTCGTACAGGTCGGTGCCGGGGGCAGTGTCCAGGTCGCCGGAGACGTAGGCCCGGGCGAGGCCCAACTCACCGGGCTGCCAGAGCAGGTGACGGAGCGCCCGGCGGTTGCGCAGGACCAGCTGCGGGGCGTCGGCGGGGCCGGCCTGGCTGCCGTCCCAGAGCCTGATCCGGAGCGGGATCCGGGAGCCGAGGACATCCTCGACCGAGCCGAGCAGTTGTGTGGCGAGCTGAGCCATGGCACGCACCTCCGACCGACGGGGCAGGACGTTGCTGAGTCTGCCCCGTGTCGGCTCCAAGCCAACACAGCCCGGCCGGGACTCCGTCAGGTGACGCGCCGTGTACGAGGCGCCTGTCACCCGAACGCTCCGGGCCGGGCTGGTGCGGGTGCGAACTGACGGATGGTCAGCGCACGGACGGACGGTCCGGTCAGTCCTCCTCGGCCAGGGTCAGCTCGACCCCGCCGGTGAAGCCGGCCGCGGTGTTGTAGATGAAGGCGGAGAGGGTGGCCAGCGCGGTCATCAGGACCACGTCCACCACGGCGATCAGCGAGGTGAACATCATGACCTTGCCGAAGCCGATGTAGTCCATGAGGTCCACGCCGCCGGTGGTGTCCGACCCGGTGACGTCCTTCAGGGTGCCGCCGAGCGAGTCGAAGACGCCCAGGCCGTCCAGGGTCATCCAGAGCACCGCGGTGGCGACGATGATGATCACGCCGACCGCCAGCGAGAGCAGGAAGGCGACCTTCATCACCGACCACGGGTCGGCCTTGGTGATCCGCAGCCGGGCCTTGCGGGTCCGCCCGGTGGCCGAGGGCGGCGCCTGGCCGGGGCGGCGGGCGGCGCCGCCCACCTTGGTGCCCCGGGGCGGGGTCTGCTGGCCCTTGGTGTAGGTGGTCGGCTGGGAGAAGCCGCCCGCGCCCGGGGCGGGCTGTGCGGGGGGCGGCGGGACCGCCCCGGCCTGCCCGGCCGCACCGTAGGACGCGCCGCCCGCCACCGGCGGCATCAGCGAGGTCGAGGCCGAGGAGTGTCCGTCCGGCGCGCCGGGGACACCCGTCGGGCGGGGCGGCACACCGGCCACGCCGCCGGCCCCGCCGTAGGACGCACCGCCACCCGGCAGCCCGCCCCCGGCACCGCCCGCAGCACCCGTGGCTCCACTCACCCTGGTCCTCCCGCAACTCACCCGTCAGGACGGGTGTCCGCCCTGCTCATGTACGTCTCCAGCGCCCGGCGGGATTGCCCGGAACTGTTCGGCGGCCGGTGCCCTCCCGGCAGGGGAGGGCACCGGCCACCGGGGCGGTCAGTCCTGCTCGGCCGGACCGTCCGCCGTGGTCTCCGCCTGGGCCGTTCCGTCGGGCTCGGTGCCCTCCTCGACGGCCTCCTCGTCGTCCGCCTCCGCGTTGCGGGCCATGCCCACCACCGCGTCGCGCTTTCCGAGGTTGATCAGTTGGACGCCCATCGTGTCACGTCCGGTTTCACGGACTTCGGAAACCCTGGTCCGGATGACGCCGCCCGAGAGGGTGATCGCCATGATCTCGTCGCTCTCCTCGACCACCAGGGCGCCGACCAGCGAGCCCCGGCCCTCGACGATCTTCGCCGCCTTGGTGCCGAAACCGCCGCGGCCCTGGACCCGGTACTCGTCCACGCCGGTGCGCTTGGCGTAGCCGCCGTCGGTCGCGGTGAAGACGAAGGTGCCCGGCCGGACCACGTTCATCGAGAGCAGCTCGTCGTCCTCGCGGAAGGCCATGCCCTTCACGCCCGAGGTGGCCCGGCTCATCGGCCGGAGCGCCTCGTCGGTGGCGGTGAAGCGGATCGACTGGGCCTTCTTGGAGACCAGCAGCAGGTCGTCCTCGGCGGAGACCAGCTCGGCGCCGATCAGCTCGTCGTCCTTGCCGTCCTCGTCCTGCCGCAGGTTGATCGCGATCAGGCCGCCGGAGCGGGGCGAGTCGTAGTCCTTGAGCGGGGTCTTCTTCACCAGGCCGCCGCGGGTGGCCAGCACCAGGTACGGCTTGTCCTCGTAGGTGCGGACCGCCATCACCTGGGTGATGTGCTCCTCCGGCTGGAAGGCCAGCAGGTTGGCCACGTGCTGCCCGCGGGCGTCCCGGCCGGCGTCGGGCAGCTCGTAGCCCTTCGCCCGGTAGACACGGCCCTTGTTGGTGAAGAACAGGATCCAGTTGTGCGTGGTGGTCACGAAGAAGTGGTCGACGATGTCGTCCTGCTTCAGCTGCGCGCCGCGCACGCCCTTGCCGCCGCGCTTCTGCGAGCGGTACAGGTCGGACCGGGTGCGCTTGACGTAGCCGCCACGGGTGATCGTGACGACGATGTCCTCCTCCGCGATCAGGTCCTCGACGGACATGTCGCCGTCGAAGGGGATCAGCGTGGAGCGCCGCTCGTCGCCGTACTTCTCGACGATCGCGGTCAGCTCCTCGGAGATGATCTCGCGCTGACGGGCCGGCGAGGCCAGGATCGCGTTGTACTCGTTGATCTTGGCCTGCAGCTCGTCGTGCTCGCTCAGGATGCGCGCGCTCTCCAGCGCGGCCAGGCGGCGCAGCTGCATCTCGAGGATCGCGTTGGCCTGCAGCTCGTCGATGTCGAGCAGGTCCATCAGGCCGGTGCGGGCCGCGTCGGCGCTGTCCGAGGCCCGGATCAGCGCGATCACCGCGTCGATCTGGTCCAGCGCCTTGAGCAGCGCGCGCAGGATGTGGGCGCGCTCCTCGGCCTTGCGCAGCCGGAAGGTGGTCCGGCGGACGATCACGTCGACCTGGTGGTTGACCCAGTGCCGGATGAAGGCGTCCAGCGACAGCGTGCGCGGCACCCCGTCGACCAGGGCCAGCATGTTGGCGCCGAAGTTGGTCTGCAGGTCGGTGTGCTTGTACAGGTTGTTCAGCACGACCTTGGCGACCGCGTCGCGCTTGAGCACGACCACCAGGCGCTGGCCGGTCCGCGAGGAGGACTCGTCGCGGACGTCGGCGATGCCGGCCACCCGGCCGTCCTTGACCAGGTCGGCGATCTTCAGCGCCAGGTTGTCCGGGTTCACCTGGTACGGCAGCTCGGTGATCACCAGGCACTGGCGGCCCTGGATCTCCTCGACCTCGACCACCGCGCGCATGGTGATCGAGCCGCGGCCGGTGCGGTACGCGTCCTCGATGCCGCGGCGGCCGACGATCAGCGCGCCGGTCGGGAAGTCCGGGCCCTTGATCCGCTCGATCAGGGCGTCCAGCAGCTCCTCGTTGGAGGCCTCGGGGTTCTCCAGCGCCCAGAGCGCGCCGGAGGCCACCTCGCGGAGGTTGTGCGGCGGGATGTTGGTGGCCATGCCGACCGCGATGCCGGTGGCGCCGTTGATCAGCAGGTTGGGGATGCGGGCCGGCAGGACGGTCGGCTCCTGCGAGCGGCCGTCGTAGTTGGCGGCGAAGTCGACGGTCTCCTCGTCGATGTCGCGCATCATCTCCATGGCCAGCGGCATCATCTTGCACTCGGTGTAGCGCATGGCCGCGGCCGGGTCGTTGCCCGGCGAGCCGAAGTTGCCGTTGCCGTCGACCAGCGGCATCCGCATCGACCACGGCTGGGCCAGCCGGACCAGGGTGTCGTAGATCGAGGTGTCGCCGTGCGGGTGGTAGTTGCCCATCACGTCGCCGACCACGCGGGCGCACTTGTAGTAGCCCTTCTCGGGCCGGTAGCCGCCGTCGTACATCGCGTACAGCACCCGGCGGTGCACCGGCTTGAGGCCGTCGCGCACCTCGGGCAGCGCGCGGCTCACGATCACGCTCATCGCGTAGTCGAGGTAGGAGCGCTGCATCTCGGTCTCGAGCTCGATCGGCTCGATCCGCAGCGCGGTGCCGGTGCTCTCCGGCGCTTCGTCGCCCTCGGGACGGTTGTCGTCGACCACTGGTCGTCAGGTTCCTTTCGCGTGTGACTGGTTCGTGGGACGGCGGGGCGTCACACGTCCAGGAAGCGGACGTCCTTGGCGTTGCGCTGGATGAAGGAGCGCCGGGCCTCCACGTCCTCGCCCATCAGGACGGAGAACAGGTCGTCGGCGCGGGCCGCGTCCTCCAGGGTGATCTTCTGGAGCAGGCGCAGGCCCTGGTCCATGGTGGTCACCCGCAGCTCCTCGGCGTTCATCTCGCCGAGACCCTTGAAGCGCTGGATCGCGTCGTCCTTGGGGAGCCGGCGGCCGGCCGCCACGCCCGCGGCGATCACCGCGTCGCGCTCGCGGTCCGAGTAGACGTACTCGAAGTCGTCCTTGCCCCACTTGATCTTGTACAGCGGCGGCATGGCCAGGTAGACGTACCCGGCCTCGACCAGCGGCCGCATGAAGCGGAACAGCAGGGTGAGCAGCAGGGTCCGGATGTGCTGCCCGTCGACGTCGGCGTCCGCCATCAGGACGATCTTGTGATAGCGGAGCTTGGACTCGTCGTAGTCCTCCTGGATGCCGCAGCCGAACGCCGAGATCAGCGCCTGCACCTCGGTGTTCTGGAGGACCTTGTCGATCCGGGCCTTCTCGACGTTCAGGATCTTGCCGCGGATCGGCAGGATGGCCTGGACCCGCGGGTCACGGCCCTGCTTGGCCGAGCCGCCGGCCGAGTCGCCCTCGACGATGAAGATCTCGCACTCGGCCGGGTCCTTGGACTGGCAGTCGCTCAGCTTGCCGGGCAGCGAGGCGGACTCCAGCAGGCCCTTGCGCCGGGTCAGGTCGCGGGCCTTGCGGGCGGCGACGCGCGCGGTGGCGGCCTGGATGGACTTGCGGATGATGTCCGAGGCCTCGACCGGGTTCCGGTCCAGCCAGTCGTTCAGGTGCTCGTGGACGACCTTCTGGACGAAGGTCTTGACCTCGGTGTTGCCCAGCTTGTCCTTGGTCTGGCCCTCGAACTGCGGCTCGCCGAGCTTGACCGAGATGATCGCGGTCAGACCCTCGCGGATGTCCTCGCCGGAGAGGTTGTCGTCCTTCTCGCGGAGCAGCTTCTTGTCCCGCGCGTAGCGGTTCACCAGGCCGGTGAGCGCCGCGCGGAAGCCCTCCTCGTGGGTGCCGCCGCCGTGGGTGTGGATGGTGTTGGCGAAGGAGTAGACGCTCTCGGTGTAGGAGCTGTTCCACTGCATGGCGATCTCGACCGAGATCTTCTTGTCCTTGTCCTCCGCCTCGAAGTCGATCACCGAGGGGTGGACGACCTCGCCCTTGCGGGAGTTGAGGTGGGTGACGAAGTCGGCGATGCCGCCGTCGTACTTGTAGGTGATCGAGAGCGGCTTGCCCTCGTCGTCCTGGTGCTCCGGACGCTCGTCGGTGAGCGCGATGGAGAGGCCCTTGTTGAGGAAGGCCATCTCCTGGAAGCGCCGGGAGAGCGTCTCGAAGGAGTAGACGGTGGTCTCGAAGATGTCGCCGTCGGCCCAGAAGGTGACCGTGGTGCCGGTCCTCTCGGTGGCCTCGTGCTTCGCCAGCGGGGCGGTCGGGGCGCCCGCCTTGTAGTCCTGGGTCCAGCGGTGGCCGTCGGTGTGGATCTCGACCGAGAGCCGGGTGGAGAGGGCGTTCACCACCGAGATGCCGACGCCGTGCAGACCGCCGGAGACGGCGTAGCCGCCGCCGCCGAACTTGCCGCCCGCGTGCAGCACCGTGAGCACGACCTCGACGGCCGGCTTGTCCTGCCCCGGCATGATGCCGACCGGGATGCCGCGGCCGTTGTCGGTGACCCGCACGCCGCCGTCGGCCAGGATGGTCACGTCGATGGTGTCGGCGTGACCGGCCAGCGCCTCGTCGACGGAGTTGTCCACGATCTCCTGCACCAGGTGGTGCAGGCCGCGCTCGCCGGTGGAGCCGATGTACATGCCCGGGCGCTTGCGGACGGCGTCGAGGCCCTCGAGCACCTGGATCGCGTTCGCGTCGTAGGAGCTGCCGGCCTGCTGGTCGGCGGGGTCAGGGGTCTGGCTGGAGTTGCCGGAATCGGCCACGAAGCGCCCTCTCTGGCACAGCGCGGGCCGCAGACCCACCCCCTGTCCGGGAGGGCTTGCGACCACGGCGTTTCGACTCGGTTGCTGCGAGCAACGGTGTTTGCTCCTCAGTCTACCGGTACGACTGACATAGATGGCCGTTTGGCAGCCTCAGAAGGCAGATGTGCCGCTCTGAACCCCCGGCGGACATGTCCCGATACTCGCCAGGGGGGCTCAGAAGCCTCAGAAGGGCCGTCAGCGGTTCCGGAAGATCGGCTTCCCGTACACCCGGGCTCACCCCCAGGTGTCGCCCGGCCCCTTGCTCCCCGGAGCGCGCAGCCGGCCGTACCCGCGCTGCGGGGCGGCCGGCCCCAGCACCTTGATCACCCGGACCGTGCCGTGCCCCAGCTCGTGGTTCAGGCGGGCCACCAACTGCCGTGCCAGCAGGCGGAGTTGCGTCGCCCAGGCGGTGGAGTCGCACTGCACGGTGAGCACCGCCTCGGCCTCCTCGAAGCTCTTCGGCACGCAGTGCGCGGCGATGTCGGGCCCGACGATCTGCGCCCAGCGGCCCATCACGCCGCCCACCGCGGCCGGGGCCTCCCAGCCCCGCTCGGTGATCAGCCGGTTGAGCGCCGCCCCCAGCGGCACCGGGTCGCGGCCGTCCGCCCGGGCCCCGCTGCGCAGGCCGTGCTTCTTCGCCTCGCGCTTCTCCCGCACCTGCTCGCCCCGCAGCCGGGCCTGCTCCTTGGCCGCGCGCAGCGCGACCCGGGCCAGGTCCACCCCGGAGAGCTCCGGTTCGCTCATCGCGGCGGCCCCTTTCTCTGTCCCCAGGCTGTGGACGGACGGGGAGCTGTCCAGAATACGGCGGTCCGGGGACGCAGCGGACGCCGCCCGGGCCCTCGGCGCGGGCCGGCGGATCGCGGCAGGTCGTGCGGGGTGGGGGAGTGGAGGGGAGGGTCAGGCGCCGAGGCGGGTGACGGTGCCGTCGGAGACCGCGTACCGGGTGCCGCTGAGCGCCTTGGGGACGTCCTCCGGCACCGCCGCCGTCACCAGCACCTGCTCGGCCCCGGCCACCAGCTCGGCCAGCCGCTCCCGGCGGCGGGCGTCCAGCTCGGCGAAGACGTCGTCCAGGACCAGCACCGGCTCGCCGCCGTCGGCGCGCAGCAGCTCGTAGGAGGCCAGCCGGAGCGCCAGTGCGAACGACCAGGACTCGCCGTGGCTGGCGTAGCCCTTGGCGGGCAGCGGGCCGAGCTTCAGGCCCAGCTCGTCGCGGTGCGGGCCGACCAGGGTCAGGCCGCGGGCCACCTCCTGGGAGCGGACCTCCGTCAGGGCCGCGAGCAGCTGCTGCTCGGCCTCCTCCCGGCTGGTCGGCAGGGCGCCCTCGAAGGAGCTGCGGTACTCCAGCGCCGTCTCCCCGCCGCCCGGCGCCAGCTGCTCGTAGGCGGCGGCCACCAGCGGCTGCAGGGCGGCCACCAGCTGCAGCCGGAACGCGGTCAGCTCGGCCCCGGCGCGGGCCAGGTGACCGTCCCAGATCTCCAGGGTGGAGAGGTCGGCGCCCTTGCCGCCGCCGCCCCGGCGGGCCTGGGCGGCGGTCTTCAGCAGGGCGTTGCGCTGCTTCAGCACGCGCTCGTAGTCCGAGCGCACGCCCGCCAGCCGGGGGGCGCGGGCGGTCAGCAGCTCGTCCAGGAAGCGCCGGCGCTCGCCCGGGTCGCCCTTCACCAGGGCCAGGTCCTCGGGGGCGAACAGCACGGTGCGCAGCAGCCCGAGGACGTCCCGCGGGCGGACGTTGTCGGAGCGGTTGATCCGGGCCCGGTTGGCCTTGCCGGCGGTGATCTCCAGCTCGACCAGGGTGGAGCGCTCGTCCCGGACCACACTGGTGCGGATCACCGCCCGCTCGGCGCCGAGCCGGATCAGCGGGGCGTCGGTGGCCACCCGGTGGCTGCCCAGGGTGGCCACGTAGCCGACGGCCTCGACCAGATTGGTCTTGCCCTGGCCGTTCGGCCCGACGAAGGCCGTCACGCCCGGGTCGAGGGCCACCTCGGCCCGGGCGTACGAACGGAAGTCGGCGAGCGACAGGTGCGCTACGTGCATGCTGTGGACTACGCCGCCTTCTTGTGGATAACTCCCCTGTTGCGCAGGGGAGTCGGGGCTTACTTCGACTCGACCGCGTGGCCGCCGAACTGGTTGCGCAGCGCGGCGATCATCTTCATCTGCGGCGAGTCCTCCTGGCGCGAGGCGAAGCGCGCGAACAGCGAGGCGGTGATCGCGGGCAGCGGCACCGCGTGGTCGATCGCGGCCTCCACCGTCCAGCGGCCCTCGCCCGAGTCCGCGGCCCAGCCCTTGAGCTTGGCCAGGTGCTCGTCGTCGTCCAGCGCCCGGACGGCCAGGTCGAGCAGCCAGGAGCGGATGACCGTGCCCTCCTGCCAGCTGCGGAAGACCTCGCGCACGTCGGTGACCTCGGGGGCCGCCTCCAGCAGCTCCCAGCCCTCGGCGAAGGCCTGCATCATCGCGTACTCGATGCCGTTGTGGACCATCTTGGCGAAGTGGCCGGCACCGACCTTGCCCGCGTGCACCGAGCCGAAGTCGCCCTCGGGCTTCAGCGCGTCGAAGACCGGCTGGACCTTGGCGACGTCGGCCGCCTCGCCGCCGTACATCAGCGCGTAGCCGTTCTCCAGGCCCCAGACGCCGCCGGAGACGCCGCAGTCGACGAAGCCGATGCCCTTCTCGGCCAGCGCCTCGGCGTGCTTGACGTCGTCCGTCCAGCGGGAGTTGCCGCCGTCCACCACCACGTCGCCGGGGGAGAGCAGCTCGGCGAGGCGGTCCACGGTGTCCTGGGTCGGGCCGCCGGCCGGGACCATCACCCAGACCACGCGGGGCGCCTCCAGCTTGGAGACCAGCTCCTCGAGGCTGTCGACGTCGGCGAGTTCCGGGTTCTGGTCGAAGCCGATGACGGTGTGCCCTGCGCGGCGGATGCGCTCGCGCATGTTGCCGCCCATCTTGCCGAGACCGATGAGGCCGAGCTCCATGCCAAGTCCTTACCTGTGGTGACGTGCCTGATCGGCGGCGCCGTTGCCGCACAGGCTGAGCCTACGCCGCCGGGAATGCCGCCTCCCCCGGCCAGAGCTGACCGGGGGAGGAGTCGTCCACAGCTGTGGACGGGGACCGACGGTCCGTCAGCCGGAGAGGCGGACCGGCATGATCAGGTACTGGTAGGCCTCGTCGGCCTCGGCGTCCACCGCGGGCTTGCCGCTGAGCAGGGCCGGCTTGGTGGCGGTGGTGAAGCTCAGCTGCGCGTACGCGGCGTCGATCGCCTTCAGACCCTCCTCCAGGTAGCCGGGGTTGAAAGCGATCGAGATGTCGTCACCTTCGAGGTCGGCCTCGATCCGCTCGGTGGCCTGGGCGTCGTCGCCCGAACCGGCCTCCAGGGTGAGCACGCCCTGCTCGAAGCTCAGCCGGACCGGCGTGTTCCGCTCGGCGACCAGCGAGACGCGCTTGAGCGCCTCCAGGAAGGGCTGCGTCTGGATCGCGGCGACGGCGCTGAACTCCGTCGGGAAGAGGCTGCGGAACTTCGGGAACTCGCCCTCGAGCAGGCGGGTGGTGGTCCGGCGACCGGCGCCCTCGAAGCCGATCAGACCCTCGCCGGCGCCGCCGGAGGCCAGCGCGATGGAGACCGTGTCCCCGCTGCCCAGCGACTTGGCGATGTCCTGCAGGGTGCGGGCGGGCACCAGGGCGACGGCCGAGATGTCGTCCTGCTCCGGCTTCCACATCAGCTCGCGGACCGCGAAGCGGTAGCGGTCGGTGGCGGCCAGGGTGATCTTGTCGCCCTCGATCTCCACCCGGACGCCGGTGAGCACCGGCAGGGTGTCGTCGCGGCCGGCCGCGACGGCGGCCTGGCTGACGGCGGAGGCGAAGACGTCACCGGAGACGGTGCCGGTCGCGGTGGGCATCTGCGGCAGCGCCGGGTACTCGTCCACCGGGAGGGTGGGGAGGGTGAACCGGGAGGAGCCGCAGACCACGCTGACCCGCTGGCCGTCGGTGGAGATCTCCACAGGCCTGTTGGGAAGGTTGCGCGAGATGTCGTTCAGCAGGCGGCCGGAGACCAGGACGGTGCCGGCCTCCTCCACCTCGGCCGCCAGCTCGACCCGGGCCGAGACCTCGTAGTCGAAGCCGGAGAGGGCCAGGCTGCCCTCCTGGGCCGTCAGCAGCAGGCCGGCGAGCACCGGCACCGGCGGCCGCGCCGGGAGGCTGCGGGCAGCCCAGGCCACCGCCTCCGCGAGGACGTCACGCTCCACCCGGAACTTCACCGGTAACCGCCTCCTGGGTCCTGCTGTCGTCTGCGTCTGGTCGGCACCGGGCGCTCCGGTTGCCGGAGAACAGTCTGACGTACTCGGCCGACAGTCGGGGCACAAGGGCGGGGACGGGCCGAACACACGTCGGACATCGGCTGTCCACAGATTTCGGGCCCACCCACCATTTTCCGGATCGATCGCTCTATAGGTGTAGTGGTAGTAGTAGGGCCTGTGGATACCGTGGAAAACCTTGTTTCCGCAGGTCAGACCCGGTTTTCTGTCCACAGGCGCTGTGGATGCGGAGTGTGGACAACCAGGGCCCGCTGTGGACGACGGAGCGTTACCCACAGGGCACGTTGAGTATCCACAGGTTATCCCCAGGCTCGTCCCCAGATCATGGACGGGTTATCCACCGGCCCCGATCAACATCACGTGACGCCTTTCACACGGCGCGGTGAACTGTGCACCAAGGTTGTCGAACTGTGGACTCAGCTGTGGAGAACCTGGGGATAACCCACCTTTTCCTGGGGACAAGCGGTGGACAACTCTCGGGTCCCCCTGATGGCCCATCAGATGTCCACAGCCTGTGGAAAACCGTTGTGCACAAGTCCACAGGGGGCTGACCTGCGCGGAAGAGCGTAGCCCGGGCGGGCCTGTGGAGGAATTCTGGATAACTCGGCGGCTGTGCACCTGTGGACGGGGCGAACCCACCCGTCCCTGTGGAAATCCGCCTCGCGGACCGGCGCCGTTCGAATTGCTGCTCACTTGTTCGGCGCGGTAACGGATCTGGCGGAGCGTCACTCGGTGCATTACTGCCCCGCCTCCGCGCCTTCCACACCTGTGGAGGGGCCGGACGTGTGACACCGGGTGCCCCGGGCTGGCGTTCGCGGGGCCGCGGACGGGCCGGCCAGCGGGCCCGGGGACCGTCCGGGAACGCCGGACGGGGAGCCGGCGCCCGTAGGGCCGACTCCCCGTCAGTTGTCCGTACTGGAGCCCGGACTCAGCTCTTGATGCGGTTGGTGAGCTCGGTGACCTGGTTGTAGATGGACCGCCGCTCGGCCATCAGCGAGCGGATCTTCCGGTCCGCGTGCATCACCGTGGTGTGGTCCCGGCCGCCGAACTGCGCGCCGATCTTCGGCAGCGAGAGGTCGGTGAGCTCCCGGCAGAGGTACATGGCGATCTGGCGGGCCGTCACCAGCACCCGGCTGCGGGAGGATCCGCAGAGGTCCTCCACGCCCAGCCCGAAGTAGGCGGCGGTCTGCTGCATGATGACCTGCGCGGTGATCTCCGGCCCGGCGTCCTCGTCGCCGCCCGGGATCAGGTCCTTGAGGACGATCCCGGCCAGCTCCAGGTCGACCGGCGCCCGGTTCAGGTTGGCGAACGCGGTGACCCGGATCAGCGCGCCCTCCAGCTCCCGGATGTTCCGGGTGATCCGGGAGGCGATGAACTCCAACACGTCGGCGGGGGCGTTGAGTTGCTCCTGGATCGCCTTCTTGCGGAGGATCGCGATCCGGGTCTCCAGCTCCGGCGGGGTGACGTCGGTGATCAGGCCCCACTCGAAGCGGTTGCGCAGCCGGTCCTCCAGGGTGGTCAGCAGCTTGGGCGGCCGGTCCGAGGAGAGCACGATCTGCTTGTTCGCGTTGTGCAGGGTGTTGAAGGTGTGGAAGAACTCCTCCTGGGTGGACTCCTTCGACGCCAGGAACTGCACGTCGTCCACCAGCAGGATGTCCATGTCCCGGTACCGCTTGCGGAAGGTGTCCGCCTTGCCGTCCCGGATCGAGTTGATGAACTCGTTGGTGAACTCCTCCGAGCTCACGTAGCGCACCCGGGTGCCCGGGAAGAGGCTGCGCGAGTAGTGCCCGATGGCGTGCAGCAGGTGGGTCTTGCCCAGCCCGGACTCGCCGTAGATGAAGAGCGGGTTGTACGCCTTGGCCGGGGCCTCGGCGACCGCCACCGCGGCCGCGTGCGCGAAGCGGTTGGAGGCCCCGATCACGAAGGTGTCGAAGAGGTACTTGGGGTTCAGCCGGGCGGCCGGCTCGTCCTTGCGCGAGCTGCTGCCGGCCGGCGGCGCACCCGGCGGCGCGGGCACCGGCACGGGGGAGCGCTCGGCCGGCGAACCGCCCGACTGCGGCCTGACGTCCGGGAGTTGACCGCCCGTCGGCTCCGGCCGTCCGTCCGGACGCGGCCCGCCCCGCCGGGCCGGGGGAGCCCCCGCCGCCGGGCGGTAGGCGCCGCCGAACAGGTCGTCCTGGCCCGAGCCGCCCTCGGACCCCTGGTAGGACGGGCCCTCCTGGTACGAGGTCGACTCGGGGTACGACTGGCTCTCCCAGGGGCGGCCCTCCGACCGGCCCTCGGCCTGCGCCCCCCAGCCACCGGACTGCTCCGTCCCCGCGCCGCTGCCGTACGGCGCGGGCCGCTGCTGGTACCCGGCGGTGTCGTACCGGCCGGGCCGCTCGTAGCTCTGCTCCGGGCCGGCCTCGTAGGAGGGCCGCTGCCCGGCCGGGCCGTACTCGGCGCCGGACGGCTGGTAGGACTCGGGCTGCTGGTAGTCGTCCTGGTACTGCTCCGGCGCGGACGGGTACGGCTCCGCCACCGGCCAGCGCCCGGGGCCCGACTGGCGCTCGGGGCGGTCCTGCCGGTCCTGGTGGTCCTGCCGCTCCGAGTAGCCCGACGGCTCGTCGCGGTACTGCTGCCGGGGCGGCCACTCCTCGGCCTGGTGCTGCGGCGGCTGCGGGGCCGGAGCCTGCTGCGGCTCGGCGGGGGAGGGGGCGGGCGGCGGCGTGGCGTTGGCGTCGACCATCACGGCGATCCGGACCGGGCGGCTGAAGGCCTTGCTCAGCTCCTCGGTCAGCGGCGGCAGCAGCCGGCCCTCCAGCACCTGCTTGGCCCGCTCGTTGGGGGCCGCCAGCAGGGCGGTGTCGTGCATCATCCACATCGGCTGGGTGCGCTTGAGCCACATCTTGTCGCTGTCACCGACACCCGGGTCGTTGACCAGCCGCTCGACGACCCTCGTCCAGACCGCGACGAGATCGCTGTTGACATCAGCCACTGGTGCACGCTTTCTCGTTCCCCGCGACGGGGGGTGTCAAGGGACTCCCGTGCCGGCCCGATCAAGACGAACAAACCCGACAAGTCCTGCAACGGTAGTCAGCCGACTGGGATGGTTCAAGTTTCTGTCCACAGGCTGTGGGCAGGCTCGCCGGGAGGGTGCCGGGTCGGCGACGGTGCCGGGACGGTCCTTGTGCCGCTTGGCCTCTATCATGATCGGGTCGCTTCCGGTGGGTACTTCCCGGAGCTCCCCGGGCGGGGTCCGGTTTGACCCTCCGCCCCCGTCCCGCGTACCGTAACCAGGTCGAGTTGTCGATGGCCGCTGCCGCATGTCCGCGGGTCCCCCCGCATTCCGAAGGCGCGCAGCACGGGCGCCGTGGATTGCCTCAACCCCAGCCGACCTGGGCGTTAGGGGCCGGATTTCCCAGCGAGGGGAGATCACGCGGACGCACGGTGACGGCCAAGCGACCTCCCGTCACCCTACGATTCACCTCAGGAGCCCCCGAGTGAGCAAGCGCACCTTCCAGCCGAACAACCGTCGTCGCGCCAAGACCCACGGCTTCCGGCTGCGGATGCGTACCCGCGCCGGCCGCGCCATCCTGGCCGCCCGCCGTGGCAAGGGCCGCAGCGCCATCTCCGCCTGATCCGCGTAGTACAGGGTCTGCAGTGCTGCCCTCCGAGAATCGGCTGCGGCGGCGCCAGGACTTCGCGACCGCGGTGAAACGCGGTCGCCGGGCCGGCCGGCCCCTGCTGGTGGTCCATCTCAACAGAGACGGATCCGCCGGGGGCCGCGCCGACCGGAACAGCGACACCAGCCCGCACGTCGCCGAGGGGTCTCCTTCGGCGCGTGCGGGTTTCGTCGTGAGCAAGGCCGTCGGCCCCGCCGTCGTGCGCAATCTGGTGAAGCGTCGGCTGCGCCACCTGGTCCGTGACCGTCTGGCGCTGCTGCCCGCAGGTAGCCTGATCGTGGTGCGCGCGCTTCCCCCCGCGGGGGCGGCCTCGTACCTCGATCTCGAACAGGACCTGGACGCGGCGCTCCGCCGGCTGCTCCGGGCGGAGCCGACCGGCAGCGCGCCGACGGGAGCAGGGCGATGAAGTACCTGCTGATGGGGCTGATCAGGCTCTACCAGTGGACCATCAGTCCCCTGCTCGGACCGGTCTGCCGCTACTACCCCTCGTGCTCGCACTACGGGTACGAGGCGGTCAGGACGCACGGCGCGATCAAGGGAAGCGGTCTGACCGCCTGGCGCATCCTTCGATGCAATCCGTGGTCCCCCGGTGGGGTCGACCATGTACCGCCGCGCAAGCACCCGGTCTGGCACCGTCGGCTGCGCGATCTGCTGAGCCCCCCGAGCGGGACCGCCGGGCCAGAGCCGGTGGCTAGCCCGATGTCCAAGGAGTCTGACCGGTGACCTTCGGTTTTCTGAGTCCCCTCTACACAGCGGTGTCCTGGATCATCGTCCAGTTCCACTCGCTGTACAGCCACGTCTTCGACCCGGACGGCGGCTGGGCCTGGGGCCTTGCCATCGTCTCGATGGTGATCGTCATCCGGATCTGCCTGATCCCGCTCTTCGTGAAGCAGATCAAGGCGACCCGGGCCATGCAGGCGATCCAGCCGAAGATGAAGGCCATCCAGGAGCGCTACAAGAACGACAAGCAGCGCCAGTCCGAAGAGATGATGAAGCTGTACAAGGAGGCGGGCACCAACCCGTTCTCCAGCTGCCTTCCCATCCTCGTGCAGGCGCCGTTCTTCACCGCCCTCTACGGCGTGCTCGCCTCGGTCGCCGACGGCAAGACCATCGGCGTCATCAACTCCACGCTCCTGGTGAGCGCCCAGAAGGCGCACATCCTCGGCGCCCCGCTCTCGGCGACCTTCCTGAAGAGCGACGAGGCCAGCGTCAAGGTCGTCACCGCCGGCATGATCATCCTGATGTCGCTGTCGCAGTTCATCACGCAGCGCCAGCTGATGACCAAGAACATGGACCTGACGGTCAAGACGCCGTTCATGCAGCAGCAGAAGATGCTGATGTACGTCTTCCCGATCATGTTCGCCGTGATGGGCATCAACTTCCCGGTCGGTGTGCTGCTCTACTGGCTGACCACCAACGTCTGGTCGATGGGCCAGCAGCTGATCGTCATCCGCAACAACCCGACGCCCGGCTCCCAGGCCTTCGCCGAGCGCCAGGAACGCCTGAAGAAGGCGGGCCGGCTCAACCCGGACGGCACCGTGAAGAAGGGCGCGCTGATGGCGATGCTCACCGGTGGCGGTGCGAAGAAGGGCGCCGAGGCGCAGGCCCAGGCGGCGGTGCAGGACGCGGTGCAGGTCCGCCGGCAGCAGCCGAAGAAGACCACCAAGGCGCAGCGTCAGCACACCGGTGCCCAGACGGCCGCGGTCGAGGAGACCGAGCCGGCCGGGGCGGGCGACGCGGCCGCGGCGGCCGAGCCGAAGGCCAGCCTGGAGAAGGACGCCGGCGCCGGCGCCAAGGGCGGTGCGGCCAAGCCGGCCGCGGCCCGTGGCGGCCAGCGGCAGCAGCCGAAGCGCGGTGGCCAGCAGGGCGGCCAGCGGCCGAAGAAGAAGTCCTGACCCGGCTCCATCCCCGGCCGTCAGCGGCCCCCTGAACTTCGTTCTCGGCCCCACCCGAGGGCCCATTCCCGAAGGAGTCCACCAGTGACGGAAGGCACCACCTCCGCCGCCGAGTCCTCGACCGACACCCTGGTCTCGCGCCTGGAGCAGGAGGGCGACATCGCGGCCGACTACCTGGAGGGTCTGCTCGACATCGCCGACCTCGACGGTGACATCGACATGGACGTCGAGGGCGACCGCGCCCTGGTCTCCATCGTCAGCGAAGGCAACGACCGCTCGCTGAGCCGGCTGGTCGGCCAGGACGGCGAGGTGCTGGAGGCGCTCCAGGAGCTGACCCGGCTGGCGGTGCACCGCGAGACCGGCGAGCGCAGCCGCCTCATGCTGGACATCGCGGGCTTCCGGGCGCGCAAGCGCGCGGAGCTGGCGGAGCTGGGGGCCGAGGCGGCCGAGAAGGCGAAGTCGACGGGCGAGCAGGTGAAGCTCCGTCCGATGACGCCGTTCGAGCGCAAGGTGGTGCACGACGCGGTGGCGGCGGCCGGCCTGAGCAGCGAGTCGGAGGGCGAGGAGCCCCAGCGCTGCGTGGTCGTGCTGCCGCGCTGACCGCGGCGCGCAGCCGGTCCGGTCCGACGACCCCGTCCGCCTCGTGCGGGCGGGGTCGTCGTCGCTGGGAGCGGCGGAGCGGGCGAGCGGCTGAGTGGCCGAGCGGCTGAGCGGGTGTCAGAAGGGTGCTGTTTCACGTGAAACGGCGCCCTCGTGACAGAGTGTCCGGTAGCGCGGGTGAGTGGAGACGGTGAGCGGAGAGGCTGAGATGGACACGGACGGCGTGGCGACCGAGGGCACCCCGGAGGAGAACGGTCCGCAGGGACCGGGCGAGGCTCCGGCTGTGGCGCAGCAGATCTTCGGGGACCGGCTCCCGGTGGCCGTGCGCTACACCGAGCTGCTGGCCACCGCGGGCGTGCAGCGCGGACTGATCGGTCCGCGCGAGGTGCCCCGGCTCTGGGACCGCCACGTGCTGAACTGCGCGGTGCTGGCCGAGCTGCTGGCGCCCGGCGCCTCGCTCTGCGACGTCGGCTCGGGGGCCGGGCTGCCCGGCATCCCGGTGGCGATGGCCCGCCCGGACGTCTCGGTGACCCTGCTGGAGCCGCTGCTGCGGCGGACCACCTTCCTGGAGGAGGTGGTCCGAGAGTTGGGGCTGACCAACGTCACGGTGCTGCGCGGCCGGGCCGAGGAGATGGTCGGCAAGCTGGCGGTGGACGTGGTGACCGCCCGGGCGGTGGCGCCGATGGACCGGCTGGCCGGCTGGGGGCTGCCGCTGCTGCGACCGTACGGACAGATGCTCGCGCTCAAGGGCGACACCGCGGAGCAGGAGCTGGCCGACTCGCGGTCGGCGCTGACCAAGCTCGGTGCGGTGAAGTGGTCGGTCATCGCGGTCGGCGAGGGCACCCTGGAGACCTCGACCCGGGTGGTCCGGGTGGAGGCGGGGGAGAGCCCGGGCGGTGTGAAGGCGGCCACCCGGCGGGCCAAGGCGGCCCGGGCCGGGCGCGGTGCCCGGCCCGGCGAGTCCGGTGGCCGGGGCGGCGGAGCGCGTCGCCGGCGCTGACACGGGGCCGGGGCGGGCCGGGGTTCGCCCAGTGTTCACTTCCGCGGAGCGGGTACCCGAACGGGTGCCCGCTCCGTCGCGTTCGGGGGGGCGCACGGGGGCACGGGGCCGGGAGTCGGAGTGTCGCACCGTCAGATTTCCGACATTGCGGGCATGGTGTTTCACGTGAAACGTCGCTCACTGCTTTCCGGAATCCTCGGCCGCAGCCGGGCGGTGACTGTTGCCGCTCCGGTTTCACGTGAAACACTGACCCCCATGCAGGAGTCGGAGACCATCGATCACGTCGATGACACGCCCATCGCACGGGCCGCCATGGCCGCGGTGGAGGCCGCCGGACGGGCCGGCGAAGGACTGCCCCGCCCGGACACCACCCGCGTGATCGTGGTGGCCAACCAGAAGGGCGGCGTCGGCAAGACCACCACCACCGTGAACATGGCCGCCGGGCTGGCCATGCACGGGCTGCGGGTCCTGGTGGTCGACCTCGACCCGCAGGGGAACGCGTCCACCGCGCTGGGCATCGACCACCACGCCGAGGTGCCGTCGATCTACGACGTGCTGGTCGAGGGCAAGCCGCTGGCCGACGTGGTGCAGCCGGTCCGGGACGTGGAGGGGCTGTTCTGCGTGCCCGCCACCATCGACCTGGCGGGCGCGGAGATCGAGCTGGTCTCGCTGGTGGCCCGGGAGAGCCGGCTGCAGCGGGCGATCGCCGCCTACGAGCAGCCGCTGGACTACATCCTGATCGACTGTCCGCCCTCGCTCGGGCTGCTGACGGTCAACGCCCTGGTGGCCGGTCAGGAAGTGCTGATCCCGATCCAGTGCGAGTACTACGCGCTGGAGGGACTCGGCCAGCTGCTCCGGAACGTCGAGCTGGTCCGGGCGCACCTGAACCAGGCGCTGCACGTCTCCACCATCCTGCTCACCATGTACGACGCCCGGACCAGGCTGGCCGCCCAGGTGGCCGAGGAGGTCCGGACGCACTTCGCCCAGGAGGTGCTGAGCACGGCGATCCCGCGCTCGGTCCGCATCTCCGAGGCGCCCAGCTACGGACAGACCGTGCTGACCTACGACCCGGGTTCCACCGGGGCGCTCTCCTACCTGGAGGCGGCACGCGAACTCGCCCTGCGCTCGGCGGGGCCGGCGGTGGCCGGGCAGCAGCCCGGCGCCGCCCTGGGCCAGCAGCGCACCGGCGCGCCGGCCCCGATGGCACAGCACGGCAGCACGATGGAGGACAACCGGTGAGTGGTGGGCGCAGGGGCTTGGGACGCGGGCTCGGAGCACTGATCCCGGCGGCGACGCCGGCGGCGGCTCCGGCCGTGGCGGCCGGTACCGGTGTCCCGGAGCGGTCGGCCGGGGCGCTCTCGCCGAGCGCGCTGCCGGCCCTGCCCACCGACCGGGGCACGGTGGCCGCCAAGGTCGCGGCCGAGCTGGCCCGGGACGCCGCAGTGCCCGCCGGCCGGAGCGCGCTGGAGGACGAGCTCACCGCGCTGGCCCCGGTGGACGGTGCCCGGTTCGCCGAGCTGCCGCTGGACTCGATCACGCCGAACCCGCGCCAGCCGCGCGAGGTCTTCGACGAGGACAAGCTGGCCGAGCTGGTCGCCTCCATCAAGGAGGTGGGCCTGCTCCAGCCGGTGGTGGTCCGTCAGACCGCGGTCGGCCGCTTCGAACTGATCATGGGTGAGCGGCGCTGGCGCGCCTCCCGGGAGGCCGGACTCGACGTCATCCCGGCCATCGTCCGGGCCACCGACGACGACAAGCTGCTGCTCGACGCGCTGCTGGAGAACCTCCACCGGGCCGAGCTGAACCCGCTGGAGGAGGCGGCCGCCTACGACCAGCTGCTGCGGGACTTCTCCTGCACCCACGACGAGCTGGCCGACCGGATCGGCCGGTCCCGCTCGCACGTCTCCAACACCCTGCGGCTGCTGAAGCTCTCGCCCACGGTCCAGCGCCGGGTCGCCGCCGGGGTGCTGACGGCGGGTCACGCCCGGGCGCTGCTCGGCGTGCTGGACGCCGAGGCGCAGGACCAGCTGGCCCGCAGGATCATCGCGGAGGGGCTCTCGGTGCGCACCACCGAGGAGATCGTCGCGGTGATGGACCAGGACCAGAAGCCGCAGCGGGCGGCGCGGCCGCAGGCCGGCAAGCTGATCTCGCCCGCCTTCAACGACCTCTCGGCGCGGCTCTCGGACCGCTTCGAGACCCGGGTCAAGGTCGAGGTCTCGCAGCGGAACGGCCGGCTCGGCAAGGGCAAGGTGGTGCTGGAGTTCGCCTCGGTGGAGGACCTGAACCGGATCCTGGACAGCCTGGCCCCGGGCGAGGAGGGGCTCCGCCTCTCCGGCGGCTGACCGTCCCCGGTCTCCGGGCGGAGACGGCGACGCGGGTGCATGTTTCACGTGAAACATGCACCCGCCGCCGTTTCGGGTGAGAGTGTTCCGGTGGGCTGACGGACCGTCGGGAGCGTGCCGGCGGGGGAGCGCTGAGGAGGCGTGGGCGTGGGGCGAAGGATCGTTCCGTTGACGCTGGACAATCTGGCGGACCTTCCGCTGCCCTGCCGCTCCTGCGTGTTCTGGGAGCTGGACCCGGTGAGCGGCAGGGCGGCCGAGGACGGCGGCAAGCCGGAGCTGGAGAAGGAGGGCTGGATCTCCGCGGTGCTGCTGGAGTGGGGCTCCTGCGGCCGGGTGGTCTACGTGGACGAGCGCCCGGTCGGCCACGTGCTCTACGCGCCGCCCGCGTACGTGCCGCGCTCGGCCTCCTTCCCGACCAGTCCGGTCTCGCCGGACGCCGTCCAGCTGATGGTCAGTCGGCTGCTGCCGGGCTACCAGCGGCAGGGGATCGGGCGGGTGCTGGTGCAGACCGTGGTGAAGGACGTGGTGGCCCGGGGCTTCAAGGCGGTCGAGGCCTTCGGCGCGGCCGGGCGGGACGTGCCCAGCTGCCTGCTGCCGGCCGACCACCTGAGGGCGGTCGGCTTCAAGACCGTCCGGCCGCACCACCGGTACCCGCGGCTGCGGCTGGAGGCGCGCTCCGCGCTCTCCTGGAAGGGCGACGTGGAGACCGCGCTGGAGCGGCTGCTCGGGGGCGCGCGGGCACGGGGAGGCCCGCGCAAGGAGCCCGCGCTGCGGCCGTTCTGACGGTCCGGCCGGAGGGCCCGGGCGGACGGTCCGGCCGGACGGACGGCGAAGGGCCTCCCGGTACCCACCGGGAGGCCCTTCGCCGTCAGGGCGTGGTGAGCCCTAGAGGTACTCGGCCAGCTCGCGGAGCAGCGCGGCCTTCGGGCGGGCGCCGGTGATGCTCTTCACCAGCTCGCCGTTCTGGTAGACGTTCAGCGTCGGGATGGAGATCACGCCGTACTGGGCGGCGGTGCCCTGGTTGGCGTCCACGTCCAGCTTGGCCACGGTGAGCTTCTCACCGTGCTCGGTGGCGATCTCCTCGAGGATCGGGGCGACCTGGCGGCACGGGCCGCACCAGGTGGCCCAGAAGTCGACCAGGACGGGCTTGTCGCTCTTCAGGACCTCGGCGTCGAAGGTCGCGTCGGTCACGTTGATGGTGGCGCCGGCCACGGGAACTCCTCAGGGTCAGAACGGGGGGTGTGCTGGTGAGAACAACGCGCTGCGCTGTTCTGTTTCTCAGACCGCGACGGCGGCGGTGGCCTGGGCGGCCTCGTGGTCCAGGGCGGCCAGGTAGCGCTCGGCGTCCAGCGCGGCGGCGCAGCCGGTGCCGGAGGCGGTGATGGCCTGGCGGTAGGTGTGGTCCACCACGTCACCGGCGCCGAAGACGCCGGGGATGTTGGTCCGGGTGGAGGGGGCCTCGACCTTGAGGTAACCCTCGGCGTCCAGCTCCAGCTGGCCCTTGAACAGCTCGGTGCGCGGGTCGTGGCCGATCGCGATGAACAGGCCGGTGACCGGGAGCTCGCGCAGCTCGCCGGTGGTGGTGTCGCGCAGGGTCAGGTGGCTCAGCTTCGGGTCGCCGTGGATCTCCTCGACCGCGCTGTCCCACGCGAAGGTGATCTTCGGGTCGGCGAAGGCGCGCTCCTGCATCGCCTTGGAGGCGCGCAGGCTGTCGCGGCGGTGCACCACGGTGACCGACTTGGCGAAGCGGGAGAGGAAGGTCGCCTCCTCCAGGGCGGTGTCGCCGCCGCCGACCACCGCGATGTCCTGGTCGCGGAAGAAGAAGCCGTCGCAGGTCGCGCACCAGGAGACGCCGCGGCCGGAGAGCTTGTCCTCGTTCGGCAGGTTGAGCTTGCGGTGCTGCGAGCCGGTGGTGACGATCACCGCGCGGGCCCGGTGCACGGTGCCCTCGGAGTCGGTGACGGTCTTGATCTCACCGGTGAGGTCGACCGCGACGATGTCGTCCGGGATCAGCTCGGCGCCGAAGCGCTCGGCCTGGGCCCGCATGTTGTCCATCAGCTCGGGGCCCATGATGCCGTCCCGGAAGCCGGGGAAGTTCTCGACCTCGGTGGTGTTCATCAGCGCACCGCCGGCCGTCACCGCGCCCTCGAAGACCAAGGGCTTGAGGGAGGCACGGGCGGTGTAGAGCGCAGCGGTGTACCCGGCGGGGCCGGAACCGATGATGATCACGTTACGGACGTCGCTCACTGCTTCTCCTGGTTCGCATCGCGGCCCCGCGCTGTGCGGGAGGGCGGTCCTGCCCCGCCGCCGGGGACAACGACTGACCAGTCTCCCTCATTCCCGCTCCGTACCGTGACAGGCGCCCGGAGTGTGGGCTGTCCGGTGGGACAACGTCACCTGGGCGCGCGTTCTCCGGCGGACGGGAGCCCCGGGGCCGTCCGCCGTCCGGGGCCCGTCAGCGGGCCGGGACGGTGCGGTGCAGCAGGGTGCGGCAGTCGGGGGTGACCAGGTAGGTGTCGTAGCGGTCGGGGCCGAGCGGGAAGACCAGCGCCGTCACCCGCTCCGGTCCGTACCGGCCGGCGGTCCGGGCGAGCGGCTGCCCGGCGGGAAGGCCGGGGCAGGAGGGCTGCGCGGTGGCCCCGGTGGCGGTCTCGGCGCCGGTACCGCTCCCGGAGGCCTCGGGGCTCCCGCCGCCGGGGGAGGAGGGGAGCAGGCCGCCGTCGCCGGCGCCCGGGACCTCGGGGGGCCGGCTGGAGGGCGAGCCCTTCCCGCCGGCGATCGCGGGGGCCCCGGTGCCGACCAGCTGCCGCACCTGTGCGGCCAGCCCCTCGTCGGTGAACAGCGGACCGGATCCGTCGGGCCCGATCGCCGCGGTGTCCGCCTTCGCGGCGCCGGAGGAGGCGGTCACGGTGCCGCCGTCCGTCGGCAGGCTCCGGAGCAGCGCGCCGGCCAGGCCGGTCCCGAGCACCGCCAGGACGGCGCCGACCAGCACCCGGCGGGGCACCCGCGGGCGCCGCGGCGACCGGGACCGCTGCCGGGTGCGGGCCCGGGCGTCCGACCGGCCGGACGGGAGCACCACCGGGGCGGCCGCCTCGGCGGCCAGCGCGGCGTCGAGCCGCCCGGCCACGTCGGCGGGCAGCTCCTCGGTGGGCAGCGAGCCCAGCAGCTCGCTCACCTCGTCCAGGGCGGCGAGGGTGTCGGTGCACTCCGGGCAGCCGGCCAGGTGGGCCCGGAGCTCCGCGGCCGGGGCGGGGTCGGTGAGGCCCTCGGCCAGGTCGGCCAGCAGGTCGACGTCGGGGTGGTCGGTGCCGGACCAGGGCTCGGTGGGGGAGGAGTGGTTCATCGCGGGGTCACGTCTCCTCTCATGGCCTGGCCGGGGCCCGGCTGCTCTGGGACGGGCGGGGCGGCGTTCCGGTTCCCGGCGGCTGTTTCACGTGAAACAGCGGCGCCGGGGGCGGGCTCGGTTTCACGTGAAACCGAGCGCAGGTGCCGCACCAGCGGCAGCAGCCTGGCCCGGCCGCGGGCGCAGCGGCTCTTCACCGTGCCGACCGGGACACCCAGCACCTCGGCCGCCTCGGCCACCCCGTAGCCCTGCATGTCGACCAGCACCAGCGCGGCCCGCTGGTCCGGCGGCAGGGCGGCCAGCGCGGCGGTCACCTCCCGCCGGAGCTCGGCCCGGACCACCACCGCCTCGGTGGCCTCGGCGCTGCCCAGCAGGCGGTCCAGGCGGTGCTCCTCCTGGTCCAGCGGGGTGGCCGGGCGGCTGGCGGAGCGGCGGGCCCGGTCCAGGCAGGCGTTGACCACGATCCGGTGCAGCCAGGTGGTGACGGCCGAGCGGCCCTCGAAGGTGTGGGCGGCCCGGAAGGCCGACACCAGGGCGTCCTGGAGAGCGTCGGCGGCCTCCTCGCGGTCGCCCAGGGTGCGCAGCGCGACCGCCCAGAGGCGGTCCCGGTGGCGGCGGACCAGCACGCCGAAGGCGTCCGGGTCGCCGGCCGCGTGCCGTGCCAGCAGGGTGGCGTCGGGGAGCTCCTCCTCCGTCACCGCCACCCCCTCTCCGTCCGTCAGCCGGTGACCTTCACCTCGGCGATCCGGCCGCGGTACCGGCCGTCCGTCCCATCCTTGGGGATGCTGGTGAGCCAGAGCAAGAGGTAACGGGTGGTCAGCGGCTGGCCGGGCTTGAGCTCCACCTGGGGGCCCTGCTGGGTGGCCACCGGGCTGCCGAAGGAGGACAGGCCGTTCCTGTCCACGCGCGGTGCGGAGGCGGTGCCCTTGGGCTGCGCGTAGAGCTCCATCTTGCTGCTGCCGCCGGCGAACTGGACCTCGACGGAGCTCACCTGCTGCTCGCTGCCGAGGTCGACCAGCAGGCCGGTGCCGGCCTTGTAGGCCCCGCCCAGGTCGTCCTCGTAGCCCGAGGTGGACCAGTTGGTGGCCGGGTCGCCGTCGAAGGACCTGGGTACCTCACTGGTGTGCTCCGGGCCGGTGCCGAGCGGGTTGAAGTCGGAGACGCCGGCGATGGTGAGGGGCTTGCCGGGCGGGGCGGCCGGGTTGCCGGTCGCGGTCGGGCCGGTGGTCGTGCCCTTGTCGTGCACCTCGGTCCCGGACCGGTCGTTGTAGTAGCTGACGAGCTGCCAGGAGGCCACCCCGATGACGGCCAGCGCGACCACCGAGGCGGTCAGCCGGACCAGCCGCCGCAGGCGCGGGCGGCGGGGGCGGGGCTGCGGGGCATCGTGCGGCAGCGGGTGCGGGTGCGGGGCGGTGTGCGCCGGGGAGTTCTGGGGGGCGTGCTGCTGGGCCCGGCCGTGCGGCTGCTGGGGCCGGTGCGGGCGGGGCGGCAGCGGCGGTGGGGCGAACGACGGTGCGGGCTGCTCGGGCTGACGGACCTTCGGCATCAGCGCGATCGCCTTGGCCAGCTCCTCCGGCGTGGTGATCGGGTCCAGGTGGTGCGGCGGGTGCTCGCACAGCGCCCGGGCGGCCAGCTCGGAGAGGCCCTTGTGGACGCCCGCCTTGACCTGCTCCGGCGGGGCGCAGTCCAGCCCCTTCGGCACGCCCTGGAGGTCGTAGCGGTCCTCGGGGTAGGGCCAACGGTGCGTCAGGGCGGCGAACAGCAGCGCCCCGATGGCCCGGGTGTCGGTCCGGGAGGCGTCCTCGTCCGGGAGCCCGCGCAGCGCGGCGTCCACCGCGATGCCGTTGATCCGGTACTGGCCGCTGTCGGTGCGCAGCACGCACCTCGGGGTGAGCCGCAGGTGCGCCTGGCCGCGGCGGTGCGCGGCCGCGATGGCGTCGGTGACCTGACGGACCATCTGGTAGGCCTCGTAGGGCTCCATCGGGCCCTCGGCGAGCAGCTGGGCCAGGTCGGAGGCGCCGGGCAGCCACTCCCGGACGACGTAGACGTGGTCGCCGTCCTGGACCGCGTCGAGCACCTGGACGAAGCGCGGATCGCCCAGCAGTGCGGCCGACTTGGCGGCGGCCAGCACCCCGCGGGCGCGCTGGTGGCCGGCCGAGAGCAGGTGCACGCCGACCGGGCGGCGGAGCTTCTCGTCCACCGCGCGCCAGCTGCTGAAGTGCTCGGACTGGGTGATGCACTCCTCCAGCCGGTACCGGTCGGCGATCCGGTCGCCGCTGTGCCGCACCGGGGCGGGGCGGAGCAGCGGCAGTTCGCCGGTGGGCTGGTCGATGGTGGCGGCCAGCTCCTCCGAGGTGGCCGCAGGCGGATCGGTGGCCCGCACCGCTCCCCGGGCGGCCTCGGCGGCCGCCTGTGCGGGGTGCGGGGCCGCGCCCCGGGACGCGCCCGCCGTGGCGTCGTCGGCGTCCCCGTCCGGGGCGGCGTCCCCGTCGGGCAGGCCGGTGCGCTCCGACAGCGGTGGCCGGTCGGCGAGTTCGGCGGCGAGTTCGGCGGTGGAGAGCGGTGCGGTGGCCTCGGCCGCCCGCTCCGTCGTGCCGTCGGCGCGCAGGTCGGAGACGCCCCCGAGAGCGGTGGCCACCGCCGTGTCGTCAGCCGTGGACGTGTCGACTACCGCCTTGGTGCCATCAGCCACCGTTGTCCTGCCTCCCCTTGCGTCGCCCCGGGCTCCGGAAAGTCGGCCGTCGTCCCGGCCCCGGAGGGCGGCGGCGTGCCAGGACAATTGTGCCCACTCTTCCTCCCCTGCTACGACCGCTGGGCGAACCGACCGGTTGCGTTCCGGCCGTGTCGGGCCGGAGTTCACCGCTCGGTGGGTTGCGCCGTCGCCGGGAGGACCCCGGCCCGGCTGACGGTGGGTCAGCGTCCCAGCCTGCTGCGCACCATACCGATCATCGCGTTGAGCTCCTCGATCCGCATCCGACGGGCGATCAGGCCGAAGACGGCCAGTTGCAGCCCGCCGGCCACCACCAGGGTGACCACCGAGCCCGGCCAGTCGCCGAGCGCGCCGGTGAGCGCGTCGTTCAGCAGCAGTCCGGTGCCGACGCCGACAGCGGCCGCGGGCACCGAGGCGATCGCCAGCCGGACGTAGGTCTTGGCGATCCGTCCGGTGTCCAGCCCGCCGATCCGGGCCTTCAGCTTGGGCACCGCCACTGCCACGCCGACGGCGTAGGCCAGCCCGTAGCCGAGGGCCATCCCGGTGACCGCCCACTGCGAGGGCAGGAGGTACCAGCAGAGCACCGCGAAGGCGGCCTGGCAGCCCGCCACCCAGACGGTGTTGGCGAACGGCGTGCGGGTGTCCTCGTAGGCGTAGAAGCCGCGCAGCAGCACGTACTGGACCGAGTAGGGGATCAGCCCCAGGGCGAAGGCGGAGAGCATGTAGCCGATCGCGGTGGTGCCGTGGGCGACCGCGCCGCCGTTGCCGAAGCCGTAGATCGCGCTGCCGATCACCGGGCCGAGGGCGAGGAAGAGGAAGGCGGCCGGCACGATCGCCACCGCGGAGGTACGCAGCCCGTAGGAGAGGTCGTCGCGGACCGCCCCGGCGTCGCCGTCGGCGGCCGAACGGGAGAGCCGGGGGAGCACCGCGCTCATCACCGAGACGGTGATCACGGCCATCGGCAGCTGCCAGATCAGCAGCGCGTTGGAGTACGCGGCCAGGCCGACGCCCAGGTGTCCGGTGGCCTCGGCGGCCGAGCCGGCGGCGGTGGCCAACTGGGTGATCACCAGGTACCCGGCCTGGTTGGCCAGGACGAACAGGAAGGTCCACTTGGCCAGCCGGGCGGCCTTGCCCAGGCCGTGGCCGCGCCAGTCGAAGCGCGGCCGGAAGCGGAACTCGGCGGCCCGCAGGTAGGGCACCATCGCCAGGGCCTGGACGGCCAGGCCGAGCAGGGTGCCGATGCCGAGCAGCCGGATGCCCTCGGGAGCGATGGTCCCCGGGGTCACCTCGCTGTGCTGGAAGGTGCCGTAGACCCAGATGTACATCCCGAAGGTGGCGATCACCACGACGTTGTTGAGGACCGGGGTCCACATCATCGCGCCGAACCGGCCCCGGGCGTTGAGGATCTGACCCATCACCACGTGGATGCCCATGAAGAAGATGGTGGGCAGGCAGTACCGGGCCAGTGCCACGGTGGTGTCCGCGCTGGCCGGGTCCTTCATCAGCGAGTGCGAGATCAGCTGCACCAGCAGCGGGGCGCCGAGCACGGCCAGGAAGGTCACCCCGGCCAGGCCGACCATCACCACGGTGAGCAGCCGGTTGGCGTAGGCGGTGCCGCCGTCCTCGTCGTTCTTCATCGCCCGGACCAGCTGCGGGACGAAGACCGCGTTGAGCGCGCCGCCGCCGATCAGGATGTAGAGCAGGGTCGGCAGGGTGTTGGCCGCGTTGTACGAGTCGCCCATGGTGCCGACGCCGATCGCGGCGGCGATCACCATGGTGCGCAGGAAGCCGGTGCCCCGGGAGACCAGGGTGCCGGCCGCCATCAGGGCACTGGAGTTGACCAGGCTGGCCACCTTGCCGCCGGCCGCCGGCCTGGCGGGGGCGGCCGCGGCGGGCTGCTCGGCCGCGACCGGAGGGGTGAGGGGGGTGGCCGGCGGGCCGATGGCCTCCGCCTCGGAGAGCGGCGGGTCGAACTCGATCGGCGGGACGTAGGGCTCCTCGCCGTCCGGGCCGCTGCCGCCCTCCTTGCCGGGCGCGGCGGCCGTCGTGGTCGCGGGGGTGCCCGCCGTCGTCGCTCCGGCGGTGCCGCCGCCGGCGGCCGCGAGCAGGCCGTCCACGCCGACGTACTCGGCGGTCGGGTCGGCCGGGTCGGCGGTGGGGGCGGCCGGGGCAGACGGGGCGGCGGGATCCGTGAGCGGTTCGGCGGCCAGTGAGGCCCAGCGCGGCGCGGGGGCGGTCAGGCCGGTCTCGGCCGGCCGCTGCCCGGACGGCTGGAGCAGCCGGAGGGTCTGCGGGTCGTCCGCGGCGGCGAGGGGGTGCAGGGGGTGGGCCGGGAGCGGCGGGTCGGCGTCGGCGGACGGTCCGGTGGCGGCGGCCTCGGTCCCGGCGGGCGCGGTCCCGGCGGGTTCCTCGGGGGCCGGGTGCTGCGGCGGGACGGCGGCCGCCGGGGTGCGGGTCCCGTACGGGTCCGGACCGGGCTCGGTCGGGTACGGGTCCACCGCGTAGGGGTCCTGGGCGTAGGTGTCCGTCAGGTACCAGTCGGCGGGCTGCGCCGCCGGGCCGTCCTGCCCCGCGGCGCGTCCCTGCTCACGGCCCTGTGCTCGGTCCTCGCGCGGCCCGCTCATGCCACCTCATCGCTGGTCGGGTACGTCCGCCCGGGCGGGGCGGCTCAGTGACCCACCTTCTCATCACCGGAGGCGTGTTCCCCGGCACCTGCGCCGCTCTCCTGCGACGTGCCTCCGGCCGCCGGTCCCGTCCCGGCGGCCGCGTCGGAGGCGGTCCCGCCGGGCCCGCTGCCCGCGGTGTCCCCGGTCTCCGCGCCGTCTGCGCCGTCTGCGCCGTCCGTACCGTCCGTGCCGGACGGCGCGGTGGTCTCGTCGAGGAGGGCCTCGGGGTCCTCGTGCGGCTCGTCGGCCCGCTTGCGCCGCTGCAGGGTGAAGCGGACGGCGGCCAGCAGCATCAGGATCACGCCGCCGCCGATGACGTACAGCACGCCGGAGGTGACCGAGGTGACCTCCACGGTGAAGGACATCGGCTCGCCGTACGGGTAGCCGTTGGTGGTCTCCAGCTGGGCGGTCATCGGGACCGGCCCGTTGCTCTTGGCCCTGGCGTTGAAGCGGAGCGTGCGGCTGGTGACCGCCTCCACCACCACGGGGTCGGCGCCGCCGACGTGGACGCGGTTCGGCTGGCTGGAGGAGAGCCTGATCCGCAGGTTGCCGACCGCCTGGTTGAGGTCGTTCTTCATGCTCACCAGGACGATCCCGTTGTCACCTGCGAGGGTGACCGTGCTCTTGGGGGTGAGCTTGACCGCGCCGATCAGGCCGTCCAGGTAGTTCTGCACCCCGGCGCGGTAGGTGGAGCCGGCCGGGCCCTGGTCGCGCCACTGGGTGGACATCGAGCGGACCATCGCGGCGTTGAACGGCCCGCGCACCCGCTGCGGCTGGGTGAGGATGAAGAGCAGCTGGTCCAGCTTGCCCTGGATGCCCATCACCTGGGCCAGGGTCTCCCGGGTCAGCTCGCCGGCCCGCAGGTGCTGCGGGTAGTCGCCCGGGGCCGGGACCGCGCCGTTGGCGTTGCGGTCGGCCGGGGTGGTGGCCACCGTGTCCAGCTTCACCAGTTTGGTCCAGCCGCCCTGCTGGGCGGCGGCCACCGCCTTGGCCAGGGTCTCGGCCGCGACGCCGCCGAGGTTGCGCGGGGGCAGCACCAGCAGGGTGCGGGGGTCCGGCCGCTGGTGATTGACCGTCACGGTCTCGGCGAGGAAGCGCTGGATCGCCGCGGACTGCGCTGCGGGGGTGCTCAGGTCCTGCTGGAACAGGTTGGAGATGGTGGGGTCGGCGACCACGGCGGTCTGCCCGTCGCCGATCGGCCGGGCCGCGTTCGGGGTGTAGTCCAGCCCGCTGTCGGAGAGCGCGGTGCCGCTGGTCAGCAGGACGTCGCCGCCCGTGGTGCGGGCCACCGCCGCGATCTGCTGGTCCAGCTGGCCCTGGTAGGGCCAGGCCACGTTGGAGCTGACGTCCACCGAGAGCCGGCCCTCGGTGGTGACCTCACCGGCGGTGTGCGCCTTGCGCAGCGCGGTGTCCATGCCGGGCAGGTCGGCGCCCTCGTGGGCGATCGAGGCCAGGTCCGGGTCGGCGTACGGCAGCGAGACCACCTGGCTGCCGGCCGTGGCCACCGCCGCGCGCAGCAGCTTTAGCCACTCGGTGGCGGCGTCCCGGCCGCTGCCGGCGACGGTGTTGTCCTCCTTCGCCGACTCGCCCGCGGTGCCCGGCTTCTGCACCCGGTAGCCCCGGGTCATCGCCAGCACGGTGTCCAGCAGGTCGGGGTCGACCACCCAGGTCAGACCGGGGAGCTCCTTGCCGGTCTGCACCAGCTGGTGGAGCCGGCCGCCGGGGGCCAGCTCGGTGGCCAGCGAGTCGTCGCGCAGCACCGCGGTCTGGTCGTTCTCGGTGCCGAGGGTCTGGGCGACCAGTTCCGGGGCGTGGGTGATCGGCCAGACCACCGCGAGCTGGGTCGGCTGCGGCATCGGTTCGGAGTTGAAGGGGAGGAAGGTGCGGGCGATCCCCAGCGTGTGCGGGTCGTCGTCGTCCGGGGTCCGGCCGGAGGCGTCCACCGCCAGCTCCAGCACGCCGCCCTTGGTCGGCTTGAGCTCGCCGACGGGCAGCGTGACGGTGAAGGAGTGGCTCTCACCCGGTGCCAGGTTCCCCAGGACCTCCCGCCCGGTGGTGATGGGGGTGCCGTCCGCGTTCAACGGATCGGTGCGGCGGACGATCGAGTCGATGGTGCTGCGGTTGGTCACCGGCTTCGGGGTGCGCAGGCCCGCCGAGACCTCCCTGATCGGCGAGGGCCCCGCGTTGGTCACCTTTCCGGTGACCGTGACCGGAGTCTGCTGGGTGGCCACGTGGGGGCTCACCGAGTCGATCGTGACCACCGCCGGGTACTCCGCGGAGGCGGTCGGGGACAGCGCGGGCGGGCCACCGGCGGCCATGACGGGCCGGGCCGAGGCGGGCTGCGTGCCGCAGGCCAGCAGCGCGGCGGCGGTCAGCAGCCCCGACAGCGGCCGGACCCATCGGCGTCGCCGTGCCCCGCCCGCCGTGCCCTGCCCCTGGTGCCGCACCGGCTCACCCACGCGTGTCGACCTCGCCGTTCTGGATCGGAGGGCTCTGGATCGGATGACTCGATGGAACTCGATGGAACCGATCCAGACCTCGAAGGGGATCTGGAAGGGGATACCGCAGCGGCAGCCGAGGCCCGGGCCGGGATCTCACCACCGGCATGGTAACGAGGCCGGTGGCGCGCTGGTGTTGCGGGCCGGGAGCTCACGGGGCGTGACCGAACCGTCGGGCTCCGGGCCGACCGCCCGGCAGCTCCGTCCGACGGGTCGTCAGCCGCCTTCACGGGGTGGGAAGGTGGCTGTGCGGGCGGGTCCGCGGCGGGTCCGTGGCGGGTGCGCAGCGGGTCTGCGGTGCGCGTCCGGTGGCGCGGTGGACGGCCGGAGCCCGGCGCACCCCGGGTGAACCGGACGAAACCGGGCGGCGGACAGCCGGGGCGGGCACGTACCCTTGTGAGCCGTGTCCACTGCCAATGATCCCGGCGCCGAGCCCGACCGCGCCCCGCTGTCCCGTACCGAAGCCGTCCGCGCCGCCGCTCCCGGCCTGACCGAGGCCCAGGCCCGCGGCCTGCAAGAGCTGCTCCGGGTCTCCCCGGTCGCCGACGAGATCGCCGGACGGTTCCGGGCGGCCGGGCACCGGCTGGCCCTGGTCGGCGGCTCGGTCCGGGACGCGCTGCTCGGCCGGCTCGGCAACGACCTCGACTTCACCACCGACGCCCGCCCCGAGCAGGTGCTGAAGCTGGTCAAGGGCTGGGCGGACGCGGTCTGGGACGTCGGCATCGCCTTCGGCACCGTCGGCGCCCGCAAGGACACGGCGGACGGGTCGTTCCTGATCGAGATCACCACCTACCGCAGCGAGTCCTACGACCGCACCTCGCGCAAGCCCGAGGTCAGCTACGGGGACAGCATCGAGGAGGACCTCGTCCGACGGGACTTCACCGTCAACGCGATGGCCGTCGACCTGCCCGGCCGCGGGTTCGTCGACCCGCACCACGGCCTGGACGACCTGGAGGCCCGGGTGCTGCGCACCCCCGCCACCCCCGAGGAGTCCTTCTCCGACGACCCGCTGCGGATGATGCGGGCCGCCCGGTTCGCCGCCCAGCTGGACTTCACCCCGGCGCCCGAGGTGGTCGCCGCGATGACCGCGATGGCCGAGCGGATCACCATCGTCTCCGCAGAGCGGGTCCAGGCCGAGCTCAACAAGCTGCTGCTCGCCGACCACCCGGTGAAGGGCCTGCGGCTGCTGGTCGACACCGGGCTGGCCGCGCACGTGCTGCCCGAGCTGCCCGCCCTCCAGCTGGAGAGCGACGAGCACCACCGGCACAAGGACGTCTACGAGCACTCGCTGACGGTGCTGGAGCAGGCCGTCGCCCTGGAGCAGGACGGTCCCGACCTGGTGCTGCGGCTCGCCGCGCTGCTCCACGACATCGGCAAGCCGCGCACCCGCCGCTTCGAGTCCGACGGGCGGGTCTCCTTCCACCACCACGAGGTGGTCGGCGCCAAGATGACCCGCAAGCGGATGCGGGAGCTCAAGTACTCCAAGGAGATGACCGAGGACGTCTCCCGGCTGGTCGAGCTCCACCTGCGCTTCCACGGGTACGGCGGCGGGGAGTGGACCGACTCCGCGGTGCGGCGCTACGTCACCGACGCCGGCCCGCTGCTGGAGCGCCTGCACAAGCTGACCCGCTCCGACTGCACCACCCGCAACCGCAAGAAGGCCGCCGCCCTCTCCCGGACGTACGACTCCCTGGAGGAGCGGATCGTCGTCCTGCGGGAGCAGGAGGAACTGGACGCCGTCCGGCCCGCCCTGGACGGCAACCAGATCATGCAGCTCCTCGACCTCAAGCCCGGCCCGCAGGTCGGCCGCGCCTACAAGCACATGCTCGAACTCCGGCTGGAGAACGGCCCGATGGAGCACGACGAGGCGGTGGCCGCCCTCAAGCAGTGGTGGGCGGAGCAGGACTGACGTCCTTTCAGGAGGTCTGTGGGGGGTGTCCGGCGCGGACGCCCCCCACAGTCGTTCACCGGTGCTCGCTCCAAGATCGCCTGAACACTTGTCGCTTTAGTGGATCCGCTCGATGGTGTGCTCCAACTCGTCGGCCCTGGTGGCGGGTTGGGCGGGCGTGGTGCCCTGTCCTCGGGAGCGGGACGGACCCGGCTCCTGGAGAGGAGCACGGCCATGGCTGTGGACGCGGTGCTGTTGGAGTCCCCGACGATGCGGGCGGTGGTCGCGGAGCGGGTGGAGATGCTGGACCGGGTGAAGGCGCTGGCGCTGCTGCCGGACGGGGTGCACGTGACCACCGAGGGGGTGGCGCGGTACTTCGGAGTGGGTGAGACGGTGATCAAGGCGATTGTCCATGACCATCGGGAGGAGCTGGAGGGCAACGGGTACCGGGCGATCGTGGGTGACGAACTGAGTTGCTTCAAGCAACTCTGTGGGATCCAGTCCCGCGCCAGGTCGCTCGCGCTGTTCAGCCGGCGGGCGGTGCTGAACGTGGCGATGCTGCTGCGGGACAGCGAAACCGCACGTCAGGTGCGGTGCCACCTGCTGGACGCAGAGCAGGAGTGGCGCCGCCGGCCTGTGGATAACCCTGTGCAGCGGCCTGTGGACAACCGGTCGCCCTACCCCGAGGGGTCGGTGGACGCGGCGGTGGCGCGGGTGGCGGGGGAGGTGGTGCGGGACGTGATCGGGACGGCGGTGGTGCCGGTGTTGAACGCGCTGGTGCTGGAGGTCGGCCGGAACAGCCGGAAGCTGGACGAGCTCGGCGGCCGGGTGGAGCGGCTGGAGCGGGTGGTGCTGGGGGCGGCACCGGGCCGGGGTGGGGTGAGGCGGCGTCAGCGGGTGCGGGCGGAGCGGCTGTAGAGGGCGGCGGTGGCGGCGTAGAGGAGGGCGGTGCCGAGCATCAGGGCGGGGGAGCGGCCGTCGAGGGGGAGGAGGGCGGCGGTGACGGCGGCGGCGGCGACGAAGGCGAGGTTGAAGAGGACGTCGTAGAGGGCGAAGACCCGGCCGCGGTAGGCGTCCTCGACGGACTCCTGGACCACGGTGTCGGCGCAGATCTTGACGGACTGGGTGACCAGGCCGAGCAGCAGGGCCGCGATCAGGCAGGGGACCAGCGCGTAGGTGAGGCCGAGGGCGGGGACGAAGACCGCGGCGGCGCCGGTGCAGCCGGTGAGCCAGCCGGCGATGCCGAAGCGGCGGGTGCACCAGGGGCTGATCAGCGCGGCGAGGAAGAAGCCGACGGCCGAGACGGCCACCGCCTGGCCGAGCGTGGCCATGCCGCCGGGGATGTCCTCGGGGGAGTTGAAGGTGTAGCGGGCGAGCATCAGCACCGTGACGACCAGGATCCCGTAGCAGAACCGGGCGGCGGTGACGGCGGCCAGTGCGTGGGTGGCGGGGCGGCAGTCCCGCACCAGGTGCCGTACGCCGTCGGCGAGTTCGCGGGTGGCCAGGGCCAGGGCGAGGTGCAGCGGGGGACGGTCGGGGTGGTGGTCGGGGCCGAGCAGGTCGGGGCTCATCCGCAGGGCGGAGAGGCCGGCGCAGAGGTAGAGCACGGCGGCCGTGGTGACCAGCAGGGCGTCGGCGCCCGCGCCGGCCGGGACGACCAGGTGGACCAGGAAGCCGAGGCCGCCGCCGCAGGTCGCGGCGACGGTGCCGAGGGTGGGGGAGAGGGCGTTGGCGGTGACCAGCTGCTCGGGGCGGACCACCCGGGGGAGCGAGGCGGAGAGCCCGGCCAGGATGAAGCGGTTGAGCGCGGTGACCAGCAGGGCGGCGAGCAGGAAGAGCCACTCGGGCGCCCGGGCCAGCAGCAGTCCGGCGGTGGCGAGGCCGAGGCCGCAGCGGGCCAGGTTGCCGAGGTAGAGCACCTGGCGTCGGCGCCAGCGGTCCAGCAGCACCCCGGCGAACGGGCCGACCACGGAGAACGGCAGCAGCAGCACCACCAGCAGCGAGGCGATGTCGGCCGGGCTGGACTGCCGCTCCGGGGAGAACACCACGTACGAGGCCAGCGAGACCTGGAAGACCCCGTCGGAGAGTTGGGAGAGCACCCGGGCGGTGAGCAGTCGCCGGAAGTCCGCACCCCGGAGCAGTGCGCTGAGCGATGTGCCGTTCCCCGTCCGATCCACCCGCCAAGGGTGCCACGGGCCCGGGCGGTGTTTCACGTGAAACATCACCCGGACATGCGAACGGGGGCCCTGACGGAAGGTCAGGGCCCCCGTTCAGGGGCTCAGGAGGGGAGCCGTGGTCAGCGCTCGACCTCGCCGCGGATGAACTTCTCCACGTTCTCCTTGGCCTCGTCGTCGAAGTACTGCACCGGCGGCGACTTCATGAAGTACGAGGAGGCGGACAGGATCGGGCCGCCGATGCCCCGGTCCAGGGCGATCTTCGCGGCGCGGACGGCGTCGATGATGACACCGGCCGAGTTCGGCGAGTCCCAGACCTCGAGCTTGTACTCGAGGTTCAGCGGGACGTCGCCGAAGGCGCGACCCTCGAGGCGGACGTACGCCCACTTGCGGTCGTCGAGCCAGGCGACGTAGTCCGACGGGCCGATGTGGACGTTCTTGGCGCCCAGCTCGCGGTCGCGGATCTGCGAGGTGACGGCCTGGGTCTTGGAGATCTTCTTGGACTCCAGGCGCTCGCGCTCGAGCATGTTCTTGAAGTCCATGTTGCCGCCGACGTTCAGCTGCATGGTGCGCTCGAGGATGACACCGCGGTCCTCGAACAGCTTGGCCATCACGCGGTGCGTGATGGTCGCGCCGACCTGGGACTTGATGTCGTCACCGACGATCGGCACGCCGGCCTCGGTGAACTTGTCCGCCCACTCCTTGGTGCCGGCGATGAACACCGGGAGGGCGTTCACGAAGGCGACCTTGGCGTCGATGGCGGCCTGGGCGTAGAACTTGGCGGCCTTCTCCGAGCCGACCGGCAGGTAGCAGACCAGGACGTCGACCTGGGCGTCCTTCAGGGCCTGGACGACGTCGACCGGAGCGGCGTCCGACTCCTCGATGGTCTCCAGGTAGTACTTGCCGAGGCCGTCCAGGGTGTGGCCGCGCTGCACGGTGACGCCGGTCGGCGGCACGTCGCAGATCTTGATGGTGTTGTTCTCGCTGGCGCCGATGGCGTCGGAGAGGTCGAAGCCGACCTTCTTGGCGTCGACGTCGAACGCGGCGACGAACTCCACGTCACGGACGTGGTAGTCGCCGAACTGCACGTGCATCAGCCCGGGGACCTTGCCGGCGGGGTCGGCGTCCTTGTAGTACTCGACACCCTGAACCAGCGACGCGGCACAGTTGCCGACGCCCACGATGGCTACGCGAACCGAACCCATTCCGGTTGCTCCCTACTGATCTCATGAGGACGGCCCGATCGGGCCGCCTCGCTCAACTTCTCTTCTCTGGCGGGCGCGACGCGCCCAGTCCCGCCGCACACGCTCCGGGCGCGGCGGGTTCGGCGCTCCGTCAGGAACGCCCCGGGCGGTCGTGCGGTGGCCCCGGCGGGTCCGAGGACCCGGCCTCCTGGCCACGGCCGTCCGAAGTCTTCTCGTTCGGGCCGGGGCTGCGCCCGGCCCGGTTGGCCCGCTCGGTCTCGATCAGCTCGTTCAGCCAGCGGACCTCGCGCTCCACCGACTCGAGCCCGTGCCGCTGCAGTTCGAGGGTGTAGTCGTCGAACCGTTCGCGGGTGCGGGCGATCGAGCTGCGCATCCGCTCCAGCCGCTCCTCCAGCCGGCTCCGTCGCCCCTCCAGCACGCGCATCCGGACGGCCTTGTCGGTCTGTCCGAAGAACGCGAAGTGCACGCCGAAGTGCTCGTCCTCCCAGGCGTCCGGCCCGGAGTCGGCGAGCAGCTCCTCGAAGCGCTGCTTGCCCTCGGGGGAGAGCCGATAGGTGATCTTCGAGCGCTTGCCGTTGAGCGCGGTGGCCGGGACGTACTCGGCCTCCGGGTTGTCCTCCACCAGGAAGCCCTGGGCCACCAGGCTCTTCAGGCAGGGGTAGAGCGTGCCGTAGGAGAAGGCGCGGAACGAGCCGAGCAGGACGTTGAGCCGCTTGCGGAGCTCGTAGCCGTGCATCGGGGCGTCGTGCAGCAGGCCGAGGACGGCGAACTCCAGCACTCCCGAGCGCCTGCTCACTGTGTCCCCCGCCTCCTTCCACCCGTGCGCTTATGTCGTGCCGATGTATCGGCTCGATATATCGAGAACAGTAAACCTGGGTCACGGAACGAGCAAGAGCGACTCGGGTGAACGAGGTCACAGGATTTCGCCGGTCCGTGCTGAGCATCCGTCAAGGGCCGTTCGGGGCCAGGTTGGCAACGGGCATGTAATGATCTGGCGGCGTTATGCGCAGCTTGTCATCTGATGCCCGATTAGGTGCGTTTTTCGGATGCGTACTCTGTCGCGTGTGCACGGGCTCTCTGTACGCCTGCGCACGAGGACCGAGGAGTGGCTGGAAGATGAGCGAACGACGCCGAAGGTCGCCGAACCCGGACGGTGGTCAGGGGCCGCAGGGGAACCCGGCCGACGGCGGCCGTCCGTACGCGTATGGGTCCCCGCCCGAGGGCGCGCCGGTCTACGGCGGCGACCGCGCGGGGGCCGGCCCCCGCGCCGCGGGCCCCCGGGCCGGTGCGGCCAGGGCCACCGCCCAGCAGCCCCGTCTGACCAGGGCGGAGATGCGCAGGCAGGCCCAGAAGGGCGGGGCCAAGGGCGGCGCCGAGTCCGGCCCCGGCCGGGGCGCCAAGGGCGGTGGGCCCGGGAAGCCCGGCAAGAAGCGCTTCATCGACTACCCGCGGTTCGGCAAGACCGGCGTGCGGCGCTGGATCCCGTCCTGGAAGCAGCAGCTGACGGTCTTCCTGCTGTTCGTCGGCAGCGGCGTCGCGGTGGTCGGCGCGGCCTACGCGCTCACCCCGGTGCCCGACCTGAACGCGGCCGTGGACCGCCAGAACAACATCTACTACTGGGCCGACGGCTCCGAGATGACCCGCCAGGGCGACACCAACCGCCAGGTGGTCGGGCTCGCCGACATCAGCAAGGACCTGCAGAACGCGGCCATCTCGATCGAGAACGCCAGCTTCTGGAACGACACCGGCATCGACCCCAAGGGCATCGCCCGCGCCGTGTACAACATGGCCACCGGCGGCGAGACCCAGGGCGGTTCGACCATCACCCAGCAGTACGTGAAGAACGCGTACCTGAGCCAGGACCAGACCCTGAGCCGCAAGGCCAAGGAGCTGATCATCACGCTCAAGGTGAACCAGGACAAGGGCAAGGAGGAGATCCTCACCGGATACCTCAACACCAGCTGGTTCGGCCGCGGCGCCACCGGCGCGCAGGCCGCCGCCCAGGCGTACTACGGGGTGGACGCCAAGAACCTGAACCTCTGTCAGAGCGCCATGCTGGCCGGTCTGCTCAAGGGCGCCTCGTACTACGACCCCTCGATCAAGGCCAACCACGACCGCGCGGTCTCCCGGTGGAACGAGGTGCTGGACCGCATGGTGGTCACCGGCGCCATCACCAAGGAGAAGCGGGCGGGCTGCACCGAGTTCCCCGAGCCGCAGCCCAAGAAGATCTCGGCCAGCATGAACGGCCAGGTCAGCTACATGGTCGAGCTGGCCAACAAGTACCTGATGGCCAAGGACAAGAACATCACCGAGGCCGCGCTCGGCCGGGGCGGCTACCAGATCTACACCACCTTCCAGAAGGACAAGGTCGACGCCCTGAAGAAGGCCGTGGACGACTTCCGGACCGAGACCCTGGACGAGAACAAGCGCCCCGACACCGACAGGTTCGTCCAGGTCGGCGCCGCCTCCGTGGTGCCCAACGACGGCGCCATCATCGCGATCTACGGCGGTGACGGGGTCGAGAAGGGCCATCACACCGACAACGCGGACACCTTCGGCGTGCCGGTCGGCTCGACCTTCAAGCCCTTCGTGCTGGCCGCCGCCATGCAGGACGGCGTGCAGACCGAGACCGGCCCCGACGGCAAGCCGAAGCGGATCAACGCCGACAGCCGCTACCTGGCCGACGACAAGTCGGAGATCCGCGGCCTGAACGGCCAGCCGGTGCTGGAGGACGGCAAGCCCTACCGGCAGAAGAACAGCGGCAGCAGCAAGCCCGGCTACGTGACCCTGCGCAAGGCCATGGAGCAGTCCTACAACGTGCCCTTCGTCCAGCTCGGCCAGGACGTCGGCACCAAGAAGGTCGGCGAGCTGGTCGAGCAGATGGGCCTGCGCAAGGAGAGCCTCGCCGACTCCTCCACCACCACCTTCCCGCTCGGCACCTCCACCCCGAGCGCGATCCGGATGGCCTCGGCCTACGGGGTCTTCGCGGCCCGCGGCATGCAGACCGACCCGTACTCGGTGAGCAAGGTGGTGCACCAGGGCGCCGAGCAGAAGCAGTTCACCCGGGCGGCCCCGAAGCAGGTGCTGGAGCAGCCGGTGGCCGACAACGTCACCGACGTGCTGGTGAACGTCGCCAAGAACGGCACCGGCAGCAAGACCAACGCGCTGAACCGGCCGGTGGCCGGCAAGACCGGCACCACCGACGGCGGCAAGTCGGCCTGGTGGGTCGGCTACACGCCGTCCCTGGTCACCTCGGTCGGCATGTGGCGCGAGGAGCCGGGCAAGCCCGGTCTGCTCACCCTGAACGGGACCGCCAAGAAGGACGAGGTCCACGGTGGTGACTTCCCGACCGACATCTTCACCCGCTACATGAAGACGATCCTGAACGGCCAGCCGAAGGAGAGCTTCCCCAAGCCGGAGGAGATCGGCGAGCAGGTGGACTCCTCGGGCGCCCCGTCCACGGCCAGCCCGTCGGCCAGCGCGACCGAGACCGCCCCGGTGGCTCCGCCGACCACGATCGCCCCGACCGTGCCGGACACCACCAACTCCCCGACCGGCCCGGCCACCACGAGGCCGAGCGAGTCGCCGACCGGCACCGACGAGCCCTGCCTGGTCCCGGCGCTCTGCCCCACCGGCGGCCCCTCGTCGAGCGGCAAGCCGAGCGGCAAGCCCACCGGAAGGCCGACCGGCACCGGCGGTCCGAGCTCCAGCGGGAGCCCGTCCGGCGGCGCGAGCGGTCCGGCCGGCGGCAACAACGGGGTCGCCCCGCAGGGCTGACGGAACGTCGGCCCGACCCGCACCACCCGGTGGCGGTCCTCCTCGGAGGGCCGCCACCGGCGCGTTCCGGCCGCGTTCCGCTCGGGCGCGGGGTCTCGGCCGGGCCCCGAGGGGGGCATTCCGGGCGCCCGCCGGCCCGCGGCCGAAACCCGTGGGCGGGGGCACCTGCTGTGGAGTGGACCAGTGCGGCATCATGTCCGCCATGACGTCGAGCGCACGTGACGAGAACGGCAGCAGCACGGCCACCGTCCCGGACCCGGAGGCCGCCCCGGGGCCGCCGCCGAACACCGTGGTCGTCCCCGCGGACGAGGACCCGGTGGCCGCTGCGGGCAGCGAGCTGTTCGGCGGCCCGCCCGGCCGCCGTGCCCTGCTCGGCGTCAACTGGTGGGTCCCCGCCCGCTTCCTGGCCCTGCTGGTGATCGTCACCTGCGTGCTGGGCATGGCACAGAAGCTGCCCTGCTACGACGGCGGCTGGTTCCGGGGCGCCACCACCCAGTACACCCACGCCTGTTACAGCGACATCCCGCACCTGTACACCTGGCGCGGCTTCGCGGCCGGGCTGACGCCGTACGTGGACATGCTGCCGCAGCCGAGCGCGGACATGCAGTACCTCGAGTACCCGGTGCTGACCGGCCTGTTCATGCAGGTGGCGGCCTGGCTCACGCCGGGCACCGGGGACACCGAGACCCAGGAGCAGTGGTTCTGGCTGATCAACGCCGGGATGCTGACGGCCTGTGCGGTGGTCACCGTGGTGGCGCTCACCCGGGCGCACCGCCGCCGCCCCTGGGACGCCCTGCTGTTCGCCCTGGCCCCCGCGCTGGCGCTCAACCTCACCATCAACTGGGACCTGTTGGCGGTCGCCTTCTGCGCCGTCTCGATGGCCTTCTGGGCCGGCCGCCGCCCGGCCTGGGCCGGCGCCTTCATCGGCCTGGCCACCGCGGCCAAGCTCTACCCCTTCCTGCTGCTCGGCCCGCTGCTGGTGCTCTGCTGGCGGGCCGGCAGGTGGCGCGCCTTCTGGCAGGCGGTCGGCGGCGCGGCCGGCGCCTGGCTGCTCGTCAACCTCCCGGTGATGGTGGCCAACTTCAAGGGCTGGGCCACCTTCTACACCTTCAGCCAGACCCGCAAGGAGGACTTCGGCTCCTTCTGGCTGATCCTGATGCAGGACCGCGGCGAGCAGCTGGAGACCCTCAACACCTGGATCGCCGGCCTGCTGATCGCCGCCTGCCTGGGCATCTGCTGGCTGGCGCTCTCCGCGCCGCGCCGCCCGCGCTTCGCCCAGCTGGCGTTCCTGATCGTGGCCGCGTTCATCCTGACCAACAAGGTCTACTCGCCGCAGTACGTGCTCTGGCTGATCCCGCTCGCCGCGCTGGCCCGCCCGCGCTGGCGGGACTTCCTGATCTGGCAGGCCTGCGAGGTGCTGTACTTCCTCGGCGTCTGGTCCTACCTGGCCTTCACCGGAGACTCCAAGCAGCACGGCATCAACCAGGACTGGTACCACCTGGCGATCGTGCTCCACCTGCTCGGCACGCTCTACCTGTGCTGGATGGTGGTCCGCGACGTCCTGCGCCCCGAGCTCGACCCGGTCCGCTGGGACGGCAGCGACGACCCCTCGGGCGGTGTGCTCGACGAGGCCCCGGACGTCTTCGTGCTCGGCGCCGCCCGCCGCCTGCGCGAGGACCGCAGCTACGCGGACTACGCCCTGCCCGAGCAGACCGACTGGCTGCCCGAGCGCTTCGAGCCCGGCCACACGGTGGGCGGGCCGGACCCGGAGCCGGAGTCGGCGCCGGCTCCGGCAGAGGAGCTCCGCAGCGGCAAGGAGGACTCCTAGGCGTCCACCACCCGGTCGAAGTGGGTGGTGGTGTGACGGGTGTTCAGCTCCAGCTCGTCGCCGATCGCCGGGGGCTTGGCGCCGCCGCCGGGCAGGAAGAGGATGCTCACCTGCATGTGCGGCGGCTCGGCGAACCAGAGCTGGCGCCCGTCCCAGGCGTAGGGCGAGAGCGTCCGGTTGACGGTCGCCAGGCCCGCCCGGGCCAGGCCCTTGGCCCGGGGGAGCATGCCGTGCACGTACTTGGGCGCCTCCAGGCCGACCCCGTGCGCGGTGCCGCCGGAGACCACCAGCAGGTGGCCGTCGGAGGGCGCGCGGTGCTGCCGGTAGCCGTACCGGTCGCCCTTGGCCACCGGGATGACGTCCATGACGGTGGCCAGGGCGGTGAGCGCGCCGACGTCGCCGAGCCAGAGCCGGGTGCCGATCCGGGAGCGGAACTCGGTGTCCGGGTACCGCCGGGCCAGCCGGGCCAGGTCGGCCGAGCCGAGGTGGCTGAGGAAGAACCGGTCGGTGGGCAGCCCGGCGGCGGCCACCGCCGTCACCCAGTTCGCCACCTCGGCCACCGGGTCGGAGCCGTCGGGCCGGTCCAGCGGCAGGTGCAGGGCGAAGCCCTCCAGCCGCAGGCCGTCCACCGGGAGCCGGGCCAGGTCGGCTGTCGAGACGCCGTGCCGCCGCATCGAGGTCATGCACTCGACCACGGCCCGGCTGCCCGTCGGCAGCGCGCGGGCCGCCTCCAGGTGGGCGACGGTGCGGATGACCTCGGCGGGCAGCGGCTCCTCGCCGGGCCGGTACGGGGTGAGCACCAGCAGCTCGCCGTCGAAGGCGCCGGCCAGGGTCCGGGCCTCGTCGGCGGTGCCGACCGCGAGCAGCCCGGTGCCCAGGCGGTTCGCCTCCTCGGCCAGCCGGAGGTTGCCGAGGCCGTAGCCGTTGCCCTTGGCCACCGGCACCAGTCCGGGGAACTCGGCCAGGACGGACCGCTGGTGGGCCCGCCACCGGGCGGTGTCCAGCTGGAGCGAGAGGGTCATCGGAACGTTCTCCCCGGGGTGGTGAGGATGGGTCAGCGGCGCGACATGTAGAGGTCGAGCGCCTTGTGCAGCAGCTTGTTGAGCGGGAAGTCCCACTCGCCGACGTACTCGGCGGCCTGGCCGCCGGTGCCGACCTTGAACTGGATCAGCCCGAACAGGTGGTCCTCCTCGTCCAGGGTGTCGCTGATCCCGCGCAGGTCGTAGACGCTCGCGCCGAGCGCGTAGGAGTCGCGCATCATCCGCCACTGGACGGCGTTGGACGGCTTGACCTCGCGCTTGTGGTTGGCGGAGGCGCCGTAGGAGTACCAGACGTGCTCACCGACCGTCAGCATCGTGGTGGCGGCCAGCGGTTCGCCCTCGTGGTAGGCGAGGTAGAGCCGCATCCGGTTGGGGTCCTCGGTGGTGAGGGCGGTCCACATCCGCTGGAAGTAGGAGAGCGGGCGCGGGGTGAAGTGGTCCCGCTCGGCGGTCACCACGTAGAGCCGGTGGAAGACCGCGAGGTCCTCGTAGCCGCCCTGGACCACCTCGACGCCGCTCTTCTCGGCCTTCTTGATGTTGCGCCGCCAGAGCTGGTTGAAGCCCTTCTGGACGTCGTCCAGCGAGCGGTCGGCCAGCGGCACCTGGAACACGTAGCGCGGCTGCACGTCGCCGAAGCCGGCCCCGCCGTCCTCGCCCTGCAGCCAGCCGGACTTCCGCAGGCGGTCGGCCAGCTCGAAGGCGCGCGGCTCGTACCAGTCGGGCTCCAGGTCGCGCAGGCGCTTGGCGCTCTTTCCGGCGATCGCCTCCTTGATGCTGGGCGCGTTCCACCGGCGGATCACCACCGGCGGCCCCATCTTCACCGAGAACGCGCCCTGCGCCTTGAGGTGCGCCAGCATCGGGTCCAGCCAGCGGTCCAGGTCCCGGTCGAACCAGTCGATCACCGGGCCCTCCGGGAGGTAGGCCAGGTAGCGCTTGAGCTTGGGCAGCTGCCGGTAGAGCACCAGCCCGGCGCCGACCAGCTGGTCGGAGGCGTCGAACCAGCCGATGCTCTCGGTGCGCCACTCGCTCTTGACGTCCCCCCAGGACGGAACCTGCATGTGACTGGCGGAGGGGCGGGCCCGGACGAAGGCCAGGTGTTCCTCGCGGGTGATCGTCCTCAGACGCAGGCTCATGCTGGGGTGCTCCTCCTAGGTCGGGCCGGTCCAGGGTGACCCTATCGCCCGAATGGTCCGTTTCGGGCGCAGTGCTCCGGGCCGGTCGGACGGCCGGGGGCGGGCGGGGTCGGGCAGCGGGACGCCCCCCTCGCGGTGTGTACGCGGGGAGGGCGTCGGAGGTTACGCGGTCGGACCGGACGGATCGTGCCGGACCAGCGCGCGGGGGCCGGTCACGCGCCCCAGAGTCCGCCGTGGGCGACGCCGAGGTAGAAGCCGACCGCCGCGGCGACGATCGAGATCATCAGGACGAAGCGCTCGGCCGTGGTGACCGAGACGAACTGCCCCCAGAGCCCGACCACGATGCCGAACAGGCCGGTCCAGGAGCTGATCAGGTGCAGGTTGTGGAAGAACGCCGTCGTGAAGGCCACCAGGCCCAGGACGGCTGCCACCCCGACCAGCGCGTTCTCCTTGGGGTGTGCGTGGCCGTCGGTGTTGAGGGTGAACGGCGGCGTGCGGCGCACGGTCTGTGCCATGGGGCCCACCTCCCGGGTGAAGAGCCGTTCTGTCCAGATTGCGGCGATTGGGTGGTGGATCACAACCCCTATGCATTTTGTTCGGCCGTACGGGTGCGGGTAGGCTGTGCGGTCTGCACTGGTGTACTTGTGCCCCCGTCTGCCCTTCACCGGGCCGGGGGCGGATGTCAGTGCCGAGGGCTAGCGTCCTCGGTGCGTCGTCCGGACACCGGTGCCGACGCTGCACAACCCTCCTGCCACGGAGAGACCGTGGCCGTTGAGTCCAAAGGAGGTGGGTTACCCATGCGTCACTACGAGCTGATGCTCATCCTCGACCCGTCGGTCGAGGAGCGCGCCGTCGCCCCGCTGATCGAGTCGTTCCTGAACGTCGTCCGCAACGGCGGCGGCAAGGTCGAGAAGATCGACACCTGGGGTCGTCGCCGCCTGGCGTACGAGATCAACAAGCAGTCCGAGGGCATCTACTCGGTCATCGACCTGAAGGCCACGCCCGAGGTCGTCAAGGAGCTCGACCGCCAGCTCAGCCTGAGCGAGTCGGTTCTGCGGACCAAGGTCCTGCGCCCGGACACCCACTGAACCACGGCCTGACGCCCTAGGCGTCGGGAGGGTTCACGCCCGCTGTTTCACGTGAAACAGCGGACGAGCACCGCAGAACTTCTTTCCGAGAGGTCACCATCCATGGCAGGCGAGACCGTCATCACCCTCGTCGGCAATCTCGTCGACGACCCTGAGCTGCGCTTCACCCCGTCGGGTGCGGCGGTCGCGAAGTTCCGTATCGCGTCCACTCCGCGCACCTTCGACCGCCAGACCAACGAGTGGAAGGACGGCGAGAGCCTCTTCCTCACGTGCAACGTCTGGCGTCAGCCGGCGGAGAACGTGGCCGAGTCGCTGCAGCGCGGCATGCGCGTCATCGTGCAGGGCCGACTGCGCCAGCGGTCTTACGAGACCAAGGAAGGCGAGAAGCGGACGGTCTTCGAGGTCGAGGTCGACGAGGTCGGCCCGAGCCTGCGTTCGGCGACCGCCAAGGTCACCCGCGCCAACCGCTCCGGCGGTCCCGGCGGCGGCGGTGGCTACGGCGGCGGCGGTCAGCAGGGTGGCGGTGGCCAGGGCGGTTCCTGGGGCGGCGGTGGCGGCCAGCAGGGCGGCGGCAACTGGGGTGGCAACTCCGGTGGCGGCCAGTCCGGCCCGTCCGACGACCCGTGGGCGTCCAGCGCTCCGTCCTCTGGTGGCAACCAGGGCGGCGGCGGCTGGGGTGCCCCGGCCGGTGGCGGCTACTCGGAAGAGCCCCCGTTCTAACAGCGGTGCGTGCCGGGCCCTCGGAAGCCCGGCGATGCTGACAGATCTCGTATTCACAGGAGCACACAATGGCGAAGCCGCCTGCTCGCAAGCCTAAGAAGAAGGTTTGCGTCTTCTGCAAGGACAAGGTCAACTACGTTGACTACAAGGACACGAACCTGCTGCGGAAGTTCATCTCCGACCGCGGCAAGATCCGTGCCCGCCGGGTCACCGGCAACTGCACCCAGCACCAGCGTGACGTCGCCACGGCCGTGAAGAACAGCCGTGAGATGGCGCTGCTGCCCTACACCTCCACCACGCGCTAAGAGAGGGTGACCGAAGAATGAAGATCATCCTCACTCACGAGGTCCCCGGTCTCGGCTCGGCCGGCGAGGTCGTCGAGGTCAAGGACGGTTACGCCCGCAACTTCCTGGTCCCGCGTGGCTTCGCCATCCGCTGGACCAAGGGCGGCCAGAAGGACGTCGACGCGATCCGTCGCGCTCGCAAGATCCACGAGATCCAGACCCTCGAGGCCGCCAACGAGGTCAAGGGCAAGCTGGAGGGCGTCCAGGTCAAGCTGGCCGTCCGTTCGGGTGACGCCGGCCGTCTGTTCGGCTCGGTGACCCAGGCCGACGTCGTCGAGGCCATCAAGGCCGCCGGCGGCCCCGCCGTGGACAAGCGCGCCGTCGCGATCGCCTCGCCGATCAAGACCGTGGGCACCCACAAGGTCTCGGTCAAGCTGCACGCCGACGTCCAGGCCAACCTCGACGTCGCCGTCGTCGCCGCCTGAACCACGCGTTAGCGTCAACGGCCCGGTTCCCCCTCGGGGGAGCCGGGCCGTTCGCCGTGCGGGGCGGCGGTCCTGAGCGGCCGTCAGGTGCGGACCGCGCCGGTCACCAGCCAGCGGTCGGTCCTGACCCGCAGGCAGAGGAAGGCGCAGCGGGCCAGCATGAACAGGTTGATCGCCCACCAGAGCGCGGTCAGCCCGCCGCCCAGGGAGGGCACCAGCAGCGCCGCCGGGGCGAACACGGCCAGCGTGCCGAGCCCGGCCCAGGCCAGGTAGCGGCCGTCCCCGGCGCCCATCAGCACGCCGTCCAGCACGAAGACCACCCCGCCCACCGGCTGGGCCAGCGCGATCACCAGCAGCACCCGGGAGACCTGCTCGCGGACCACCGGGTCCTCGGTGAACAGCGGCACGTACAGCGGGCGGGCCAGCACCAGCAGCAGGCCGAGCAGCACGCCGACCGCCAGGCCCCACTCGATCATCCGGCGGGTGGCCTCCCGGGTGCCCGGCACGTCCGAGGCGCCCAGGTAGCGGCCGACGATGGCCTGGCCGGCGATGGCGATGGCGTCCAGCGCGAAGGCCAGGAAGCTCCAGATGGTGAAGACGATCTGATGGGCCGCCATCGGCACGTCGCCCAGGCCCGCCGCCACCGCGGTGGCCAGCATCAGCACGGCGCGCAGGCTGAGGGTGCGGACCAGCAGCGGGCCGCCGGCCCGGGCGCTGGCCCGGATGCCCGCCGCGTCCGGGCGCAGGCCCGCGCCCTCCCGCCGGGCGCCGCGCACCACCACGGCGACGTACACCGCCGCCATGCCGGCCTGGGCCAGCACGGTGCCCCAGGCCGAGCCGGCCACGCCGAGGCCGGCGCCGTAGACCAGCAGGAGGTTGAGCAGCAGGTTGACGGTGAAGCCGGCGATCGCCACCCTCAGCGGGGTGCGGGTGTCCTGCAGGCCGCGGAGCACGCCGGTGGCGGCCAGCACCAGCAGGATCGCCGGGATGCCGAGCGCGCTGATCCGCAGGTAGGTCACCGCGTACGGCGCGGCGGTGTCGGAGGCGCCGAGCAGTTCGGCGGCCTGCGGGGCGAACAGCAGGGTGAGCAGCACCAGCCCGGCCGAGATCATCAGGGCCAGCCAGATCCCGTCGATGCCCTGCTGGACGGCGGCCCGGCGGTCCCCGGCCCCGATCCGGCGGGCCACCGCGGCGGTGGTCGCGTAGGCGAGGAAGACGAAGACGCCGGTGAGGGTGGCGAGCAGCGAGGTGGCGACGCCCAGGCCGGCCAGCTGGGCGGTGCCGAGGTGGCCGACGACGGCCGAGTCGGCCATCAGGAAGAGCGGTTCGGCGACCAGGGCGCCGAAGGCCGGGACGGCGAGGGCGAGGATCTCCCGGTCGTGCCGGCGGCGGGGCGTGGCGGATCTCATTCAGCCAAGGCTACTCATCCACAGGTAAGTGGCACAAGGGGTCGTGGATCATTACTCGAAACGGTGATCGAACGGCGGCGCGGCCGCCCGGGGAAGTGTGTGAACGATTTCTCATCACTCGACGAGCGGTCCGTTCTCGCAGGTCAGAGCGGGGGTGGTGAGGGTCACTCCAGGGTGTCCACAGGGTTGTGCACAGGAATCGGTGAGTTCTCCACAGCATGGGGACGGTTGTCCACACGCCCTGTGGATAACCGCTTGGTAGCGTTGGCTGGTGACCGGCCCCCAGTACGACGACCACGATGCGCCCCCGCCCCCGGAGGACGACTGGCAGCCGTCCGACGACGCCTTCCCGCCGGGGCCGTTCCCGGACGGACCCGGTGACCGCCTCCCGGTGAGCCGCCGCAACGACGAGCGCGGCGAAGGACGGGGCGAGGGCCGCGGCGAGGGCGGCTTCGGCAAGGGCAAGGGCTCCTTCGGGAAGGGCGGCGGACGCCGCCGCGACGGGGACGGCGAGGACCGCGCGCAGTCCGAGGGCTTCGAGCGGGTGCCCCCGCAGGACCTGGCGGCCGAGCAGTCCGTGCTCGGCGGCATGCTGCTCTCCAAGGACGCCATCGCCGACGTCGTCGAGGTGCTCAAGCCCGCCGACTACTACCGGCCCGCGCACGAGCTGATCCACGGCGCCATCCTCGACCTCTACGCCCGGGGCGAGCCCGCCGACCCGATCACCGTGGCCGGTGAGCTCACCAAGCGCGGAGAGCTGACCCGGGTCGGCGGCCCCGGCTACCTGCACACCCTGGTCAACTCGGTGCCCACCGCGGCCAACGCCGAGTACTACGCCGAGATCGTGCACGAGCGCGCGGTGCTCCGCCGCCTGGTCGAGGCCGGGACCAGGATCGCCGGCATGGGCTACGCCGCCGAGGGCGACGTGGACGAGATCGTCAACGCCGCCCAGGCCGAGATCTACGCCGTCACCGAGCAGCGGACCAGCGAGGACTACGCGCCGCTGGCCGACATCATGGAGGGCGCGCTCGACGAGATCGAGGCGATCGGCTCCCGGCAGGGCCAGATGTCCGGCGTGCCGACCGGCTTCGCCGACCTGGACGCGCTCACCAACGGGCTGCACCCCGGCCAGATGATCGTCATCGCCGCCCGTCCCGCGATGGGCAAGTCCACGCTCGCGCTGGACTTCACCCGGGCCTGCTCGATCACCAACGGACTGCCCAGCGTCATCTTCTCCCTCGAAATGGGGCGCAACGAGATCGCCATGCGCCTGCTCTCGGCGGAGGCCCGGGTCGCGCTGCACCACATGCGCTCCGGCAACATGACCGACGACGACTGGACCCGGGTCGCCCGGCGGATGCCGGACGTCACCGCCGCCCCGCTCTTCATCGACGACTCGCCCAACCTGTCGATGATGGAGATCCGGGCCAAGTGCCGCCGCCTGAAGCAGCGTCAGGACCTCAAGCTGGTGGTCATCGACTACCTCCAGCTGATGCAGTCCGGCGGCTCCCGGCGGGCCGAGAACCGTCAGCAGGAGGTCTCGGACATGTCCCGTAACCTCAAGCTCCTCGCCAAGGAGCTGGAGCTCCCGGTCATCGCGCTCTCCCAGCTGAACCGTGGCCCCGAGCAGCGCACCGACAAGAAGCCGATGGTCAGCGACCTCCGCGAGTCGGGCTCCATCGAGCAGGACGCCGACATGGTCATCCTGCTCCACCGCGAGGACGCCTACGAGAAGGAGTCCCCCCGCGCCGGCGAGGCCGACCTGATCGTCGCCAAGCACCGCAACGGCCCCACCGCGACCATCACCGTGGCCTTCCAGGGCCACTACTCCCGCTTCGTCGACATGACCCGCGACGTGACCTGACGGACCGCCGGCCCCCGCTCAGAACCAGTGCAGGCAGTGCGGGGCCCGCTCGGCCCGGAAGAGGGCGTCGGCGGTGGCGGCCGCCTCCGGGGTGCGGGCCAGGACGTGGCCGGCCCGGACCAGGGTGGTGGGGGCGGTGCCGCCCAGGAGGACCGAGCCGAGGTCGCTGATGTCGAGCGTGAGGTCGGGGGCGCGGTCGGTGGGGGTGCAGCGGGCCTCGCCGGCCTTCACCGTGAGGGCGTGGCGGTGGTGTTCGCCGAGGAAGGGGTCGGTGACGTCCAGGACGAGCTCCCCGTCGGCCGGGTAGCCGCGCGAGGTGAGGGCCCCGGGGACGTCGAGCAGGCGGACCCAGAGCCAGTCGTCGTAGTGGGTGGCCTCGGCGGCGCGGAGGTCGTCGAGCTGCCAGCGCAGCGGGTGGTCGGGGGCGAAGTGCTTGAACACCACCGTGGAGACCAGGTCGTGCCGGAGCAGGAAGGCGGCCAGGGCGGCGACCACGGCGTCGTCGGCGGCGACGGTCTCGTCGACCACCAGGGTGTCGGGCTCGGCGAGGGAGTAGGTGGCGTAGCCGTCGGGGGTGCCGTCGGCGTCGCGGTGGACGGCGACGTAGCGGGCGGCCGGGGCGACGGGGGGCTGGCCGGCGCCGCGGTCCCACCAGCGCTGCGGGCGGGAGAGCGCGCCGGGCCGGGTGCGGCGGTAGCGGTCGTAGACCTGCGCCAGGAGCTCGGTGCACTCGGAGCGGCGCAGCAGTTCGACGGTGCCGGTGTCGCTGAGCCCGGCCCGGGAGGGGGCGGGGGCGGCCTTGGCGCGCCGGACGGTGAGGCGGCCGGTGTAGGTGGCGGGGCCGTAGCCGAAGCGGCGGTAGATGGTGGCCTCGGAGGCGAGCAGGACCGAGAGGTGTTCGCCGCGGGCGCGCAGGTCGGCGAGTTGACGGCGCATCAGGGCGGTGAGCACGCCCCGGCGGCGGTGGGTGGGCAGCACGCCGACCGCGCTCACGCCCGAGACCGGCGCCAACGCCCCGCCGGGCAGCGTGAGTTCGAAGCCGTAGGCGCTCGCGGTGCCGACCGGCCGGCCGTGCTCGTCCAGCGCGAGCAGGCCGCGTTCCGGCTCCAGCGCGGAGAACCAGCCCCCGGGGGCGTCCGCCGGCCCGTCCGGGAAGCGGGCGAAGGCCGCGTACATGGTGTCCACGAAGAGGTCGTGGTCCTCGGCGGTGGTGGGTCGGATCTGCATGCCTGCCACGGTCTCCCCGGTCCGGTGCGGGGCGCTGCCGTGCGCGGTGCCCCGCCACAGTGCAGCCGGGGCGGCCGGGGCGGTCAATCGATTTACCCGGCACCCCGGCGGGGGAGTGGTGCTCAGTCGGCCTCCGGCTTGGTGTGGAGGATCTCCCGGGCCTGTTCGGCGGCCCGGACGATGCTCTCGGAGACGAAGTCGACGAAGCGGGCGATGTTCTCCAGCCGGGTGCCGGCGGGGGTGCCGTGGCCGAGCACGGTGACGCCCTCGCGGGCGGCGGAGGCGAGCCGGGTGGTGCCCTCGGCGCTGGCGATCATCGACTGGTACCAGACGTCGTCGTCGACCACGTAGCGCTCGCGGCGCCGCTCGTCGCGCTCGCGCCGGACCAGGCCCTGCTGGTCGAGGTAGGCGATGGCCTTGGAGATCGAGGCGGGGCTGACCTGGAGGCGCTGGGCCAGGTCGGCGGCGGTGAGGCTGCCTGAGTCGGTGATGTAGAGGCAGGACAGCACCCGGGCCATCATCTTCGGCGTGCCGGAGGCCATCAGGACGGTGGTGAGCAGCTCCTCGAAGGCGCGCACCGCCTCGGCGTCCCGCCCGTGGGCCTGGGGGAGGTCGGTCCGGGCCTTGGGCGCGGCGGGGCTGCGGCGGCGGGTGCGCTGCTCGGTGGCCCGGTGGGCGAGGTCGGCCCGGTAGGAGGTGGGGCCGCCGTTGCGCATGACCTCGCGGGTCACGGTGGAGGTCGGGCGGTCCAGACGTCTGGCGATCTCCGCGTAGGCGAGGCCGTCGGCCAGGCCGAGGGCGATCTGCTGGCGTTCCTGCTGGGTGAGCCTGCCGCCCGGCATCGCGGTCTCCTTCTCTCGACGGAGCGTCAGCATAGCGTTAGCCGCCAATCCATTGCAACGTTTCGTTGCATTGCGCTGGAGAACGTTGCAATGATTTCCCGGCTCTGAGCTGCAAAGACGGCCTAACCATGCAATGAAGACGTTGCCAGATCAGTGAGTGCAACGTAGCTTTTGCGAAGTCAGAAACAACAGCGACGCAGGAGCAGACACCATGCAGAAGTTCGCCGCCACCGCCCCGATCACCGCCGTCCTGGACGTCGCCGCCGGCCGTGTCCAGCTGATCGCCGCCGACCGGGCGGACGTCGCCGTCGAGGTCCGGCCGGCCACCCCCGGCCGCGGCCGCGACCTGAAGGCCGCCGAGCAGACCCTGGTCGAGTACCGGGACGGGGTGCTGCGGGTCAGCACCCCGGAGGCCGCCAAGCGGGCCTTCGGCCCGAGCGGGTCGGTCGAGGTCACCGTCCAGCTGCCGGCCGGCTCCCGGGTGGAGGCCACCGCCGCCGCGGCCGACCTGCGCGGCGTGGGCCGGCTCGGAGAGGTCGTCTTCACCGGCGCGGCCGGCACCGTGAAGCTCGACGAGGCCTCCGCCGCCCGGCTCACCCTCCAGGCCGGGGACATCCACCTGGCCCGCCTCACCGGCAGCGCCGAACTCACCACCACCAAGGGCGACCTGACGGTCGCCGAGGCCCACGGCGGTGCCCTGGCGCTGCGCACCGAGGCCGGTGACATCACCGTCGGCGTCGCCCGCGGCGTCTCCGCCTCGCTGGACGCCGGCACCGCGTACGGCCGGATCGGCAACGCCCTGCGGAACGAGGGCGCCCCCGCCCTCACGATCCGCGCCACCACCTCCTACGGCGACATCGCCGCCCGCAGCCTCTGACCGCCCGCCGCCCGCAGCCCCTGACCGTCCGTCACACACCGAGGGAGAACCCAGCCATGAGCACCGCCGCCACCGCCGCCACCACCACCGTTGACACCACCACCGCCTGGACCGGCACCGTGCCGGTCGAGGACACCACCCTGGCCGTCCGCGACACCGGCGGCCCCGGCCGCCCGGTGGTCTACCTGAACGGCTGCTACGCCGACACCTCGCACTGGCGCCGGGTGATCGCCGAACTGGGCGACGGCTACCGGCACATCACCTTCGACGCCCGGGCCCGCGGCCGCTCCGGCCGCTCGGCCGACCACTCCTTCGACGCCTGCGTGCGGGACGTGAGCGCGGTCCTCGCCGCCCGCGGCATCACCGAGGCGGACCGGCCGGTGCTGGTCGGCTGGTCCTACGGCGCGGCGATCGGGATCAACTGGGCGGACCGCAACCCCGGCCGGGCCGAGGGCGTGGTCTCGGTGGACGGCGCGCTGCCGAACGACTGGCTGGACGAGGCCGGCCGGGCGCACATCCGCAGGCTGTTCCGCAAGCTCGGCCCGCTCTTCCCGATCGCCCGCCGGCTGGGCATGGCGGCGAAGATGAGCGCCGCCGAGCACGCCGAGGTGAACATCGAGGCCAACGAGGTCTGCGCCACCGGCGTCCTGGTGCCGGTGCTGGAGCGGATCACCACGCCGGTGCGCTACGTGCTCGCCTCCGGCGGGAACCTGGGCGCCGCGGCCGAGGTGATGGAGGGGATCCGCGCGGACTTCCGGAAGGTGGCCGAGGCCGCCCCGCAGGTGGAGATCAGCGCCAAGGTGCCGAGCAACCACTCCAAGATCCTGCGCAACGACTACCGTGCCGTGGCCGACGCGGTCCGCGGGCTGGCCCCGGCGGCATGACCGTCCGGAGGCCGGACGGACCGTCAGGCCGCGTCCGAGCCGGGCACGGCGGCGGCCCGCCGCACGGCCGCGGCCCGGATCTGGGACGGACCGCAGGCCCAGACCATCACCCGCCCGAGCGCCCGGGCCAGCGGCAGGTCCCAGCCGGAGCGCACCACCGCCGGGCGCCGGACGCCCAGTTCGGCCCGGGCCCAGGGCGGCAGCACCGCCAGGGCGGCGTTGGTGAGCACCCGGACGGCCAGGCGCTCGCGCGGGGAGCGCCCGAAGGTCCGCAGCAGCCGGAGCACCTCGAAGGCGGCCGGGACGGCGCGCAGGTCGGGCCGCACGCCGGCCAGGTAGGAGCGCACCCCGGCGCGCGAGGCCGGCACGCCGGTGGCGCCGAGCAGCTCGGCCACCAGGGCGTACTCGGCCAGGTAGGAATCGCACTCGGCCGGGGTCAGCCGCTCGGCGGCGAAGGTCTGGTACCCCGTCAGGAAGCAGGCCACCTCGGCGGTGTGCACCCAGGTGAGCAGGGCCGGGTCGTCGGCCCGGTACGGCCGGCCGTCGTCGGCGGTGCCCCGGATGTGCGGGTGGATCCGCCGGACGGCGGCTATCGCCCCCCGGGCCGCCTCGGTGGAGCCGAGCGTGGTGGTGGTGACGAAGCGGGCGGTGCGGTGCAGCCGGCCGGTCGGGTCGTCCCGGAAGTCGGAGTGGTGGTCCACCCCGGCCATCGCCAGCGGGTGCAGGGACTGCAGCAGCAGGGCGGCGAAGCCGCCGACCAGCATCCCGGCGGGGTGCGCGTGCACCCGCCAGACCACGCTGGAGGGCCCGAACAGGCCGGGGTCGCCGGCCGGCCGGTCGTACCGTTCGAGGTGCAGGTCGGGGCCGTGCACGGTGGCGTTGATCTGCGCCAGCAGGTGCTCCCGGAGCAGCTCCAGGGGGGTGGACCGGACGGCCGTGCTCGTTGCGGTCATGGACAGCTCCCCCCGTCGCCGGTCATTCCGTCCCACGGTACCGACCGGCTCTCCGGAGGTCACCGGCGCCTCCCGCGAGACCTGCTGACGGTCGGTCAGGACAGTGGCCCCGCCGACATCCAGTCAGAAGGTGAGCACCACCGCGCCGCGCACCCCGCGCTCGGCCAGCCGGGCGTGGGCCTTCGCCGCCTCGGTGAACGGGACGGCGGTGTCCACCCGGACGGTGAGCGCGCCGGCGGCCACCAGCGCGGCCAGCTCGGCCAGCCGGGCGCCGTCCGGCACCACGTCCACCACGGTCAGCAGGGTGTCGGCCGGCAGGTCGTTGGTGGGGCGGACGGCGACGAAGACCGTGCCGGGCAGCAGGTGGGGGAGCAGGGCCGGGCCGAGCAGGGCGGTGTCCAGCACGGCGTCCACGCCGTCGGGGGCGAGCAGGGCCAGCGAGGCCAGGTCGTCCCGGTCGACGAAGCGCGCGCCGTGCGCGGTGACGAACGCGCGGTCGCCCGGGCCGGCCAGCGCCAGCACGTCCAGGCCGCGGGCGGTGGCCAGCTGGAGCGCCAGGCCGCCCAGGTTGCCGGCGGCGCCCGTGATCAGCAGGGTCCGACCCGCCGTCAGCCCGGTGGCGTCCAGCGCCTGGGCGGCGGTCAGGCCGTTCAGCGGGAGGGCGGCCGCCACCGCGGCGTCCACCCCGGCGGGGGCCGGGGCGACGGCGGAGGCGGGCAGCACCGCGTACTCGGCGTGCACGCCGTTGTGGCTGCGGAACCAGTGCGAGAGGCCGATCACCTCGTCGCCCGGGCGGAAGCCCGTCACCCCCTCGCCCACCGCGTCCACCGTGCCCGCCAGGTCCCAGCCCAGCCGGTGGGAGGGCAGCGGCGGCAGGTAGGCGGCGACGGCGCCGGAGCGGACGGCCGCGTCCGCCGGGTGGACGGCGGCCGCCCGGGTGCGGACGCGCAGCTCGCCGACGGCGGGCCCGGGCAGCGGGGCCTCGGTGATCTCGACGTTCTCGGGGCCGCCGAAGGTGGAGACGGTGACTGCGCGCATGGTGGGAACTCCTGGTCCGTTGCCGTTCGTGATCTCGCTGACGTGAACGAGGTTTCCACCGCGCGGCCGGCGGTGGCAGAGGACGGCTCAGCCTGGGACCGGCGGTCCCAGGCTGAGCCGGGAAGGAGCGGTGGGCGTGCACGGAACCGACGGGTACCGGGAGGCGGCGGCGGAGCTGATCACCCAGTACGAGGAGGTCACCTTCGAGCAGCTGCACGCGCAGGTGCTGCACCTGCTGCCGCAACGGCCGGTGCGGGTCCTGGAGTTGGGGGCGGGAACCGGCCGGGACGCGGCCTGGCTGGCGGCCCGCGGCCATCTGGTCACGGCGGTGGAGCCGGTGGTGGAGCTACGGGTGCACGAGGGGCCCGGGATCACCTGGCTGGTCGACGAACTGCCCGGCCTGGCCCGGGTGACGGGGCGGTTCGAGCTGGTGACGGCGGTCGCGGTGTGGATGCACCTGGACGAGGGGCAGCGGCGGGCGGCGATGCGCCGGGTGGCCGGACTGCTGGCGCCCGGCGGGCGGTTGGTGCTGACGCTGCGGCACGGGCCGGTGCCGGCCGGGCGGCGGATGTTCCCGGTGACGGCGGAGGAGACCGCCCTGCTGGGCGGCGGGTCCGGGCTGGCCGAGGTGCACCGCGGCAGCCGGGCCGACGGGCACGGGCGGGCCGGGGTGAGGTGGGAGCAGCTGGTGCTGGAAGCACCGCTGTCCTGAGCCCGGCCGGGCTCAGGACAGCGGGTGACGTGGCGTCAGAGGGTGACGGTGGCGCGGAAGACGGTGGCGTCCGCGCCCGAGAGGACGGTCTCGGTGCCGTCGGCCGGGAGGAAGGCCGACTGGCCGGTGGCGAGGGTCAGTTCGGTGCCGTCGGCGGCGGTGAGCACGGCGGTGCCCTCGGTGCAGAGCAGGATCTGCGGGGCCCGGCCGGACAGGGTGCGGGGGACGCCGGTCAGCGGGTAGCGGGAGAGCCGGAACTCGTCGATCGGCACCGGGTAGAGCTGCTCGCCGGAGGCGTCGACGGCGGGCCGCAGCACCTCGGGGCGGGAGGCGGTGAAGTCGACCACCTTGAGCAGCTCGGGCACGTCCACGTGCTTGGGGGTGAGGCCGCAGCGCAGCACGTTGTCCGAGTTGGCCATGATCTCGACGCCGGTCCCGCGCAGGTAGGCGTGGACCAGGCCCGCGCCCAGGTAGAGCGCCTCGCCGGGCTGGAGCCGGACGTGGTTGAGCAGCAGGGCCGCGATCAGCCCGGTGTCGCCGGGGAACTCCTTCGCGGCGTAGGCGTACCCGGCGAACTGGCCGGTCGGGTCCTCGCCCGCGGCGGCCCGCTCCACGGCGGCGGCGGTGGCCGCCACGGTGCGCGCGGCGGTCTCGCCGGTCATCGACAGGATGGTGGCCAGCGCGGCGCTGAGCGCCTCCGACTCCGGCTTGCCGCGCAGCAGTTCGACCAGCGGGGCCAGCTCGGGGACGCCGAGCGACTCCATCAGCGCAGCCGCCTCGGCCGGCGGGCGGAAGCCGCACAGGCCCTCGAACTCGTCCAGCGCGCAGATGAGTTCGGGCTTGTGGTTGGTGTCCTTGTAGTTGCGGTGCGGGGCCTCCAGCGGCACGCCGCGGGCCTCCTCGTCGGCGAAGCCGGCCTTGGCCTGCTCCAGCGTCGGGTGGGCCTGGATGGAGAGCGGCAGCCCGGCGGCCAGCACCTTGAGCAGGAAGGGCAGCGCGGGGCCGAACTTGGCCACCGACGCGGGCCCCAGCTCGGCCTCCGGGTCGGCCTCGATCAGCTCGTTCAGCGCGGCCGGGCCCCCGCCGCGGTTCACCCGGGAGGAGTCGCCCGGGTGGGCGCCCATCCAGAGCTCGGCCTGCGGTGCACCGGTGGCCGGGACACCCAGCAGCGCGGGGATCGCGTGGACGGACCCCCAGGCGTAGGGGCGGACGGTGTTGGTGAGCCGGTCCATGAGCTGTCGTCCTGTCTGGTGCCGAGTGCGCAGTGAGGTGACGACCCTAACCGACCGCCCGTACCGGCCGGAGAACGGCGGGACACGGGCGGTCGGTGCGGTGGTGTCAGGCGCGGACGATGCCCAGGACGGTGTCGCGGACCTCGGTCATGGTGGCCTGGTCCTTGGCCTCCACGTTCAGGCGCAGGAGGGGTTCGGTGTTGGAGGCGCGGAGGTTGAACCACCAGGTGGGGCCGGTGACGGTGACGCCGTCGAGGGTGTCGACGGTGATGTCGTCGCCGGTGTAGTGGGCCAGGACGGCCTGGGTGCGCTCGTCCTGGTCGGCGACGGTGGAGTTGATCTCGCCGGAGGCCGCGTAGCGGTCGTACTGCGCGGTCAGCTGCGACAGCGGCTGCTGCTGCCCGCCCAGGGCGGCCAGGACGTGCAGGGCGGCGAGCATGCCGGTGTCGGCGCGCCAGAAGTCACGGAAGTAGTAGTGCGCGGAGTGCTCG